>JAFZLJ010000018.1 GCA_017551545.1 Treponema sp.
TATCTTTTTCAGATTATTGTAAATGATAGCCAAGAAGATATTATAGAAACTTATTGTACAACATAGTTGTTAGAGGATGTTCTTTTGGGATAAAGAGGGCAATATTTATTATATCTGTAAGAGGAAACTGCTATAAATTAAATCGTGAGAATAAAATATGAAAATACGAACAGAATACAAATTAACAGGTTGGGTAATTCCAGTTATTTTGTGCATTTGTGCTTTGATATTTCCAAAACCTCTGATTTTTCTAGCCTTTATATTTATAGATATTTTAATTCATGAACGAATTACTTGTCCGAATTGTAAAACTAAAATAAGTTCTTTTTATAATCCAAAATCTAAAAATTTTAAAGGCTTACGTTTCGGTTTTCGTTTTAGATTTCCAGACAAATGTCCAAATTGTGGTTGTGATTGGGAGTAAGGAAGATGTTAAGAAAAAAGAAAACCTATCCCAATTTAAACTCCTACGATTACTCCTGGTTTGCCCGCGAAATGACAGAAGAAGAGCTGTATACAGTTAATGGCGGGCAGGTAATGTCGCAGTCAGACTAGTATGCCATGGCCCAGGCCCATACCCGCGGTGATAAAGAAACCATGGATGCATTTGTTGCAAAGTATGAAAACAAGGATGAAAGGAGGAATGCGATGAAAAATATCCCAAAAAATGATTCCTTTATTTATGTTTTACTCTTTTATTTTCGCTTTTTATAGTTTATTCTATATTTAGCGAGGCATTTTATGAAAACACAAATCAAACTCACAGGAAAAGAAAAGGTAAAATTCAATAACAATGTAAACTACTGTGTAGGAACCGGGCGAATGGGGCTGGCGCTTACAAAGGAATATCTGGATCAACTGGCTGTTGTTCAGAAGGATATTGGGTTTAAGTTTATCCGCGGGCATGGACTGTTCAGTGATGATATGGCAATTTATCAGGAGTTTAAGGACAGGAGTGCGCTCAAAAAGAAACCTGAAGATTTTAAAGATTACCATGAGTATTTTGAATATGTAGACAAAAATGCTCCGCGCATAATTGAATATAATTTTACTTATCTTGATCGTGTTGTTGATGCTTATCTTGCTTTAAATATCAGACCGTTCCTTGAGCTTGGTTTTATGCCAAAAAAACTTGCCTCTGGTGAACAGACAATTTTTTACTGGAAGGGTAACACAACTCCTCCAAAAGATTATAAAAAATGGACTGATCTTGTTACTGCAACGCTGCGCCATTTGATGCAGCGTTATGGCGAAGAAGAAGTTCTTAGCTGGCCTATTGAAGTCTGGAATGAACCAAATCTTCCTGGCTTCTGGAAAGATGCAGACATGCAGGAATATTTTAAGCTTTACGAAAAAACTGCACGCGCAATTAAAAAACTGAACAAACGCTTTATGGTTGGTGGGCCTGCAATTTGTGGAGGTGCAGACAAAAAATGGATGGTCGGATTCCTTGACTTCCTTACACAGAAAAAGCCGCCGATTGATTTTATTTCGCGTCATCACTATACAACTTTATTCCCTGATTACAAGGGTCACTACGGTTATGCAAAGCTTATGCCGCTTGATGAAACACTTCAGACTCTGCGCGACTGCCGTAAAATTATAAACCGTTACAAAGATTACAAGGACCTTCCGTTCTACATTACAGAGTTCAATACTTCTTATATTCCAAACTGTCCTATTCACGATACAAACCTGAATGCAGCCTATCTTGGACGCACTCTTGCCGAAATTGGTGACTATGCAACAGGTTATTCTTACTGGACTTTTGGTGATGTGTTTGAAGAAAATGGAGTTCCTTTTACACCGTTCCACGGAGGCTTTGGACTTTTAGCAAACGGAAGCATTCCAAAGCCAACATACTGGACCTTTAAGTTCTTTAAAGACCTTAAGGATAGCGAAGAAAAATGTCTTTACCGCGATAAAAATATTGTGATTGTAAAAGCAGCAGACGGTTCTTATAAAGGCATTGCCTGGAACCTTACGCTTGAAACAAAACAGAAGCAGCTTGATTTTGAAATTGTTCTGCCAAAGCTGGATTGCACCCGCGCAAGCCTTTTAACAAAAACAGTTGATGAGGAATGCTGTAATCCGTTAAAGGTATGGCACGATATGGGCGAGTGTGCAAACCTTAATGAAGAACAGATTGATTTACTTAAGTCTGCAGCAAAGCCTCTTGTTGCTACACAGCTTGTAGACGGTAAGACTCCTAAGTTTACAATAAAGGCTGGCCGAAATGCTGTTGTTTATTTTGAAGTTGCTCCGGCACCTTTAACAAGCGACAATGCTTACGACTACAGCTTTTACGAAAAGATGTAAAATTCTTCATATAATAAGATATAAACGTACAATTTACTTTTACTCGGGCAGACTATAATCAGCAGTATGAAAACAAATATGATTAATATGACCAGCGGCAATACTGTGCACCTGCTTTTGACTTTTTCGGTGCCTATGCTTATTGGTAATATTTTTCAACAGCTTTATAACCTCGCCGATTCTGTAATTGTTGGTCAGCTTATTGGTGCCGATGCCCTTGCTGCTATTGGTGCTACTGCTTCAATTACTTTTTTCTTTTTTGCGCTCTGCAATGGAACAGGTTCTGCCGGCGGAATCGTAACCTCACAGTTTTTTGGCGAAGGCAACGATGCAAAAGTAAAAAACTGTATTGTAAATACTGCTTTTATTATGATTGTTGTTCCGCTTGTAATTGGTACAATTGCTTTCTTTTGTGCAGACCCAATCTTAAGACTCCTGAACACCCCTCAAAACATTATTGCCGATGCTACTGCTTACATGAAAATCATGTGTTTGAATCTTTTTCTTGTAAGCGCCTACAACTTTGTTTCTTCAATGCTGCGTGCCCTTGGAGACTCAAAAACTCCGCTTTATTTTTTAATTCTTTCGTGCATATTAAATATCATCCTTGATTTGATTTTTGTATATACTCTGCACCTTGGTGTAATTGGCGCTGGTGTTGCAACGCTTATTTCTACAATAATCTGCAGCATTTTGTGTCTGGGTTTTGCTTTTAAAACTAATCCGTATTTTAAGTTTACCCGTGTAGACCTTCATCTTAATTCTGCAATTTTATGGAAGTGTATAAAGCTTGGAGTTCCTATTTCGCTTCAGTTTTCGATGATTGCAATTTCGTGCATGGCCTTGCAGCGTGTTGTAAATAATTACGGTGCTGTTGCAGTTGCCGCGTTTACAGCTACAAGCCGCATTGAACAGTTAATTCATCAGCCGTATCAGACACTTGGTGCAGCACTTAGTACCTACAGTGGTCAGAATTACGGGGCAAAAAATAAAAAACGACTTGCCGAAGGTTTTAAGAAAAGCATGCTCATGACAGCAATTTTCTCTTTAGCAATGCTTCCTATAATGCAGTTTTTAGGAAATGCAATAACAAGACTTTTTGTAAAAGATCCGGAAGTTATTGCTATGGGTGCAAAGGCTCTTGCAATTACAAGCTGGTTCTATATTTTCCTTGGTATAATCTATATGGTGCGTGGCGTACTCAATGGTGTAGGCGATGCATTCTTTTCACTTCTCAACGGTATTACAGAAGTAATCGGCCGCTTTACGGTTCCGTTCCTTCTTACTGCAATACCGCTTTTTAATGTCTGGGGCATCTGGTGGTCTGTAGGCATTGTCTGGTTTTTAAGTGCAGCAACAGCCTTGTGGCGGTATATTTACAAACGCAATAGGATTGAATTATAATAAAGATTACTATCAATAAAAACGAGGCAAAAATATGGGTGAAAATTATTTCAACAAAATTCCATGGCGCGAGGCTAGACTTCAGCTTGGACACTGCCGTTCTATGGCAAAAGAAGAATTTGCGGACGGAGTAAACGCCCTTAAAGGTAAAAAAATTGTAATTGTTGGATGTGGAGCTCAGGGTTTGAACCAGGGTCTCTGCCTTCGTGATTCAGGACTTGATGTTAGTTATGCACTTAGACCGGCTGCTATTGCCGAAAAGCGTCAGTCTTGGAAGAACGCTACAGAAAACGGATTCAAGGTTGGAACATATGACGAAATGATTCCAACAGCAGACTTGGTTGGAAACCTTACACCAGATAAACAGCATACTCCTGTAATTACAGAAGTTATGTCAAAAATGAAGAAGGGTGCAGCCCTCTGGTACAGCCATGGCTTTAACATGATCGAAGAAGGGATGATTATCCGTGATGATATTACAGTTGTAATGTGTGCACCAAAGGGACCAGGTACAGAAGTTTGGCACGAATTCCAGCGCGGATTTGGTGTACCGGATCTTATTGCTGTTCACCCTGCAAACGACCCGGAAGGAAAGGGCTGGGCTTATGCAAAGGCTCTTGCAGTTGGTATGGGTGGTTCAAAGGCCGGCGTACTTGAAAGCTCTTTCATTGCAGAAGTTAAATCAGACCTTATGGGCGAACAGACAATTCTGTGCGGTATGCTCCAGGCTGGTACAATCGTTTGTTACGACAAAATGGTCAGCGAAGGAATTGCTCCTGAATATGCAACAAAGCTCCTTATGCACGGCTGGAACGTTGTAAGTGAAGCTCTTAAATGGGGTGGAATTACAAACATGATGGACCGTCTTTCTAACCCTGCAAAAATCAAGGCAAACGAACTTTCAAAAGAAATCAAAAAGCTTTTGGCTCCACTTTATCAGAAGCACATGGACGACATCATCAGCGGTAAGTTCAGTAGCACAATGATGGAAGACTGGAAGGCCGGAGACAAGGATCTTCTTGCATGGCGTGAAGATACAGGTAAGCTCGACTTTGAAAAGACAGCAGAATCTACAGAAGAAATCACAGAACAGGAATACTTTGACAAGGGAATCCTTCTTGTTGCAATGGTAAAAGCCGGTTGTGAACTTGCATTCGAAACAATGGTTGATGCCGGAATCAAGGAAGAATCTGCTTACTACGAATCGCTCCACGAAGTTCCACTTATTGCAAACCTCATTGACCGCAAGCGTCTTTACGAAATGAACCGTGTAATTTCTGATACTGCAGAGTACGGATGTTACCTCTTCAGCCGCGTTGCCGCTCCAATGATGGCAAAAGACCTCATGCCAAAGCTTCACACAGACGTTATTGGTAAAGGCCTTGATATAAAAGATACTCAAGTAAACAACGCAGAACTCGTAGCCGTAAACGAAGAAATCCGCAATCATCCGATTGAGGTTGTAGGACGCAAGTTACGCGCTTACATGACTGCAATGAAACCATTAATCTAAGGAATTATTTCAAATAAAACTGTGTCATTGCCGGGCTTGACCCGGCAATCTTTTTTTATAAGAGATTCCCGTGTCAAGCACGGGAATGACACATTATTTCGATGCACTAATTATAGTTTCAGTTATTTCCGGAAAATACCATTTCTGTTCAGTTCTGTTGTAGTAGCCGTAGCCTTCACTGTAATCAAACTCGCCGTTTTCGTCTTTGTGCAGTTCCCATACTCCGTTATCCCACAAAATACAAGGAATGCCTGCTTCTGTTGCAGTTGAAACATAATAGTCAAACCAGGCAACTCGCTCTTCAAGATTATCTTTGTTTGTTGCTCCGTATTCGCCTATTACAACGCCGTAGCCTTTTGCAATAAATCTGTTCTTAAGTATTGAAAATAATGAATTAAGCTCTTCCTTGTGAGCCTTTGTAAATTTACGCTCTCCGGGTGCTTCCATTGCAAAAGAATATGGTGTATATGCATGAATAGAAAGAATGAGCCGGCCTTCTTCAAGGTCTACTGGCATCTTAAACAAAGACGACGTTGCTGCATTCTGACTTGCCTGCAGCGAAGGGCACATTACAAATCTTTTTTTGTTGTTTCCGCCTGTTGCTCTAATTGAATCAAGTGCAGTCTGATTAAGTTCCATTACACATTTCATTGCATCTTTACAAAGTTCGTCATTATCAAACCACCATTCACATCTGGTTGCTGCCGGGCGGGGTTCATTCATTGTTTCAAAAATAAGATGCTCGTCGTATTCGTTGTTAAAGGTTGCAGCAATCTGAGACCAGACGCTCTTTAAAAACTTCTTCGATTCTTCAAGGTTCTGTGAAGTTGGATAATATCCGCCGCCTGCAGGCATTTTTCCAGCTCTAAGATAATTGTCATGATGAGAATTAATTATTACATATAAGCCATCTTCAATAGCCCAGTCAACAACAGTTTTTACGCGTGCCATCCATTGTGCAGAGATTGTATAATTTGTTGTATCTGTAATGTGATTGTGCCATGAAACAGGAATTCTTATTGTTTTAATTCCGCTTGCTGCAAGACCGTCAATCATTGCCTTTGTTGTTACAGGCTGCCCCCAGCTTGTTTCTGAATTCATGTTTGAAGTTCCGTATGCATCAAACGTATTTCCAAGGTTCCAGCCGGCACCCATATCCTTAGTGAGCTCTAATACGGTTATGTCGCTGAACGGTACAGCCGGTGTAATTTCTTTTGCAGGCATGCATGAAGCAAACGTTAAAACGAAAAATGTTGCTGCTAATGTAAATATTATTTTTCTCATATCTTTTATTTTATCAGAAAATACGGTAAAGTTATAGTATGAAGACAAAGTCCATAACTTTAATGTTTATTATAATTGCCATTCTCCTTGGTGCGGGATTTCTGGCTTCAAAAAAATTCATTAAAAAGAATAACAATACTGCTGTTCGTGCAAAAATTGTAACTCCAAAAGGCTCACAGACTACCGATACCGAAACAGATACAGATCGCGTAACTTCCGATTTTAATTCCGAAAATTTCGATACCTTTATAACCCTTAAAAACAACGAAACACTTATTAATACAATCACACTCGATTTTAATAACGATGGTTATGACGACGAAGTTATTACAGTAAGAAAAACCGGTTCCGAAAATTTTACGATTGTTCCGGGCCTTTTTAATCCCGATACTGCCGATTACGAACGACTTGAAGATATCCCTACTACAATTTCAAAAATCAGGACTTTTTCTCTTTCGGGCATGGATCTTATTGGCGATCACTGCAATTCACTTATTTATCAGGGTGTGGCCGAAGATGAAAATTATGTAATGCAGATTTTCCTTTGGGATGAGTCTGAAAATTCAATTATAAATATTGGAGATTTTGTTTCTGACGGAACAATTTTTATTCAGCAGACAGAGCGTTCCGATTCGTACCAGCTTTCTCTTTCAAAGGGCGAAAGTTTCTCTGTTTGGGTTTATGAATCTGAAAAAATCATAGACGAAAACGGAAACATTGTTGCGGGGCAGAATCAGATTCAAAAGGAATACAAATGGAATGCAGGTTCGGGAAAATATGAGCTTGCAAATGAAATTAAAGTTACTGCCGGTCGTCTTGCTGCAAACGAACTTTCGCGTATTCAGGACGGAACTGTAGAAACTTTTGCAGCATTCCTTGATGGCCTTTGGTATAAAACTTCAAACGAAGATAATGTTATACGCTACATTTACTATAATTATGACAAAAAAGAAATCATCCTTCTTCAGTCTGATTCACAGGAAGTTTATGAATGGGATGACAGCAAGCTTCGCCACAACGGAATCTATCTTTATACAGTAAACTCTGATATTACAAACCTTCAGCGCCGTTTTGATGTTCTTCTTATTTCTACAGATGAAATAAAAATTACACTTTATGATTCTATTGGTCTTGTAATCAAACAAAGCTCTGAATGGGATGGTCAGTATAAAAAGATGAGCCTGCAGAGCTCTTTTGAAGAAGCAGATGATGAAGAAAAGAACCGCTTCCTTGTTGAACTCGAAGGCGACACTGTATGGAGCACCGTAGACGGCATAAATTCAATTAATCTTAATGACAGCCGCTATACCTTCCTTTTTGATGACATGCAGGAAGAAGGCCTTTATTCCATGATGGAAATTGGCTCTTACAACGTTCTGGCACTGCGCGCAACCTCCTTTAATACAGTGCTTAATGAGTTTTATGCCCTTGAATTCGGCACCAAAACAATCACCGAAACAGTAAAAAAACAAACCATAGAAAAAACCGTAACCGACTACGACACCATAACCTTCACTCCGGTAAAAATCACCCCAACAGACTGTTTTGCAACAGAAGGTAAGGTGTACACTTTTACAAGAACAAGCGAATAAATCTCAATAACATCTATAAGGAAAAAGTTCAGGCACTCCCGTGGGAAAAGTGTGTCGGGTGCAGGCTGAGCTGGGTTGTGTAAAAAATCCTGCGGTTTGCTACGCAAATCCTCGGATTTTTCTCTATGACCGGTCCCCACTCAGAAGCACCCGCCCCACTTTTCCCACTCCGTGCCTGAACTTTTTCAAATGATATCATATTAGAAGATCCCTTCTTATACCTTATAAAATCATCCACCTGCCTAAACTCCGGGGGTAAAAGGAAATTATATAGAAAAAAGAGGATAATTGCATATTTAAAATATGCAGCCATTGGTTTGAAAAAGGGGCACGGAGTGGGTAATTAGGAGATATCTGTGGAAAAATGCGGAGCGGGGGTTCTGGTTTTGCGGAACTTAGAACGCTGGAAGTGCAGGGTTGCCGCAGGCAGCACTGCACGGTAGAATAATTTCTATTCAGCGTTCTCGGTGGAGCAAAATCAGGTTCCACGCGGGAGCATTTTTACACATACACCAATGCATTATTCCCACGGGAGTGCCCCTTTTTCAAAACAATAAACATTCATGCTCTAATTTACACTATCCATTTTTTTCTATATAATTATACTTTATGAACGCAAATGAACTTCGCTCAAAATATATTGAGTTTTTTAAAAGTAAAAATCATGCTGTAATTTCGGGACAGTCTTTGATTCCTGAAAATGACCCGTCTGTTTTGTTTACAACTGCGGGCATGCATCCACTTGTACCTTATCTTCTTGGTGAAACTCACCCTGCAGGAACACGACTCACAGATTATCAGAAATGTGTACGCACCGGTGATATTGATGAAGTAGGTGACCCAAGTCATCTTACATGCTTTGAAATGCTTGGTAACTGGTCTTTAGGCGACTATTTTAAGAAAGAATCAATTGCTTTTTCTTATGAATTTTTGACAAGCAAGGACTGGCTTGCACTTGACCCAAAAAAAATCAGCGTAACAGTTTTTGCAGGTGACGAAAATGCACCTCGCGATGAAGAAGCTGCTCAAATCTGGAAAGATAACGGAATGCCGGAAGACAAGATTGCTTACCTTCCAGCTTCGGACAACTGGTGGGCAGCAGGTCCTACAGGTCCTTGTGGTCCTGATACAGAAATCTTCTACTGGGTTGGCGAAGGTCTTCCTCCTGTTGGTTCAAACAAGGGCACAGACAGCGCAAACTGGATGGAAATCTGGAATAACGTTTTCATGCAGTACAACCGCGTAGATGAAAAGACTCTTGTACCGCTTCCTAAAAAGAACGTAGATACAGGTATGGGACTTGAACGCACAAACTGTATTCTTCAGGGAAAGACTTCGGTTTACCTTACAGAAGTTTTCCAGCCAATCATTAAGACAATTGAAGGGCTTTCGGGCTATACTTACGGAACCGACGGCGAAAAAGATAAATCAATCCGTATTATTGCAGACCATACTCGTTCTGCAGTATTCATTCTTGGTGATCAGAGAGGTGTTACTCCGGACCGTGTAGGGGCTGGCTACGTACTCCGCCGCTTGATTCGTCGTGCAGTTCGCCACGGAATGAAGCTTGGTATTGAAAAAGATTTCCTTGCTCAGATTGCAGAAACTGTAATCGAAAACTTCAAGGGTCCTTATCCGGAACTTGAACAGAATCACGACAAGGTTTGCAAGGAACTCACAGCCGAAGAAGCTAAGTTCCGCCAGACACTCAAGAAGGGTGAAGCAGAGTTCCAGAAGCTTTTGCCAAACTTGATGAAGAATCCTAAGAAAATCATCAGCGGTAAGGTTGCTTACAACTTGTATGAAACTTACGGATACCCTCTTGAACTTACACAGGAGCTTGGTGCAGAACACGGCTTTACTGTAGACGTAGAAGGCTTTAAGGAAGCTGAACGCAAGCACCAGGAAGCTTCAAAGACAGTTGATGCAGGAGCTGCTAAAGGTGGTCTTGCTGAACAGTCAGAAGTTACTACAAAATATCACACTGCAACACACCTTTTGCAGCAGGCTTTGGTAAACGTTTTAGGCGACCAGGTTGCTCAGAAAGGTTCAAATATCAATAACGAGCGTATGCGTTTTGACTTTACTTTTGAACGCCCTATGACTGCTGAAGAAATCAAAAAGGTAGAAGACATTGTAAACCAGAAGATTAAAGAAGATCTTCCTGTTACAATGGAAGTAATGCCGCTCGACAAGGCTAAGGCAGAAGGAGCCCGCGCTTTGTTTACAAATAAATATGGCGAAGACGTAAAGGTTTACACAATCGGCCGCGATGTTCACAACGACTGGTTCAGCAAGGAAGTTTGTGGTGGCCCGCACGTTCAGCATACAGCACAGATTGGTGACTTTAAGATTCAGAAGGAACAGAGTTCTTCAGCCGGGGTTCGCCGTATTCGTGCAGTAATTGTGCCGGGTACAGGATTACCATTGGAACAATAAAGAGATTGTCGGGTCAAGCCCGACAATGACAAAAGGTGTCATTATCGGGCTTGACCCGATAATCTATGTAACTACAAAATATTAAAATTGTTAATATAAAAGAAACATAAATGAGGTTTTTTATGAAAAAAATTATTTCAGCTTTATCAATACTTTTACTTGCAGCAGGTATGGCTTTTGCACAGTCAAATGACCTGCAGGTTCTTACTATTGTAAAATATAACAAGTCAGAATCTATTACTGTAAAACAGCTTAAAACACGCTGCGACACTTACGAAAAGCAGCTTGGACAGAAGCTTACTATTGAACAGAAAAAACAGGTTTTGAGTGCTCTTGTAGATGAAAAGCTTGTTCTTCAGGCAGCAGCAAAAGCCGGTATTTCAATTCCAGACAGCACTGTAGATCAGTATTTCATGCAGGCAATGAGCCAGTCAGTTGGAGCTGTAGTAACAGAAAAGCAGCTCAATGATCTTCTTAAAGCTCAGAATACTTCATTGGATGCAGAGCTCCTTAAGCAGACAGGTATGAATGTTGCAGATTACAAGGTATTTCTTAAGAATCAGCTTATTGCACAGCAGTATGTTATTCAGTTGCGTCAGGAACAGATTCAGGCAGTTGCTCCGACTGATGCAGAAATCCGTGCCTTCTACGAAGGAAACAAAGCTTCATTTGTATGGCCTGATTATGTTAAGCTTTTTGCAGTAGGTGTTCGCAAGGACTCAAATCCTGATGCCGCAAAAAATAAAATCAACGAACTTCGTAACAAATATGTAGATAAGAAACTTACTAAAGAACAGATTATTGCTCAGTCAACAGCAGAAGGTTATACAGCTTCGGAAGGTATTCTTCCAAAAACAGAAGCTGGTGCTGCACAGATTGGACTTACTTATCAGAGTATCCTTTATATTTATGAAATGGAAAAAGGCTATGTTTCAGAAATAACAGAAACAGATGAAGCATTTATTTTCCTTGCTCTTACAGATAAGTACGCTGCAAAGATTCTTTCTTTGAGTGATATTGTTCAGCCTGAATCAACAACAACTGTTTATGAATATATCCGCCAGAATCTTGCTTCATCAAAGGCACAGGCTTACATTGAGCAGGCCGCACAGGTAGTAGCAGATGAACTTCGCAAGCCTGAATATGTAGAAGAAAAGAAAACAGGCGACGCTCTTGATAAACTTTTGAACTGGGGAGACTAAGGTGTCTAGAAGAAAGGGAAGGATTCTTGCGTTCCAGGGTGTTTATTCCTGGGATGTAAGTCAATCTCCGGTTGAAGATATTCTTAATTTCTCCTGGATTCAGAACAATTCCGAAGATGAGTCTCGCACCTTTGCCAGTTTTATTATTTCGGGAACTGTAGAGCATGTTGCAGAAATTGATGAACTTATTAAAAAGCATCTTTCTGATAACTGGACTCTTGAAAGAATAAATAAGGTTTCGCTTGCCATTTTGAGAACAAGCATTTTTGAAATGAAGTTCCAGAACGGCTCGCAGCCAAAGATAGTAATTGACGAGGCTGTAAACATAGCGCGTGAATACGGACTCGAAGATTCCTATAAGTTTATTAACGCAGTACTTGATAAGATTGGAAAAGAACTTTAGAAAGACCTCAATTTTCATTCTCATTACAATTTTGGGCTTTGCTCTGCTTGGTGTTTCGTGCAAATTAAAGGCAGAGCAAAAGTCGTTAACAAGCCATTTTGAAATGGTAGATATCCAGATTGCAGAAAATCAGTTTGCCGATGCAGTTAAGCAGCTTAAGAAAATCGAAAAGCAGGCTTATGATGTGTGGTCGTATATTGGCATTTATAAACGCTATGCGCAGATTGGCGAAGATAAGCTTGCCGAAAAGCTTTTGAAAAAGGCGCTCAAAAAGAACAGCAGGAGTCCTGAATTAAAGGCAATTTATGCAACTCTGCTTTTGCGCCAGAACAGACTTGATGAAGCTAAAAAAATGGCAGAAGATCTGCACGGAACAAAATATGGTTCTGTTTATTCAGAGGTAATCCTTAAGCAGGCAATGCAGGGTGAACCGGCTGATTATTACAAGGACCCAAAATATTATGCAATTTATTACGATGCTTACCGCGGAAGCTTGAATCCTATATGGATTAGAAACTGTGCTATTTTTAAGCTTAAGGAAGGCTTGTTTGATACTGCTTCGTCGCTGCTTCCAAAATCATTTGCCGATGCAGACGATGCATATTTCTGGGCACTTGTTTTATATGATGCCGGAAAGTATTACGAAGCCATAAGTGCTCTTGAAGCTTCACGTTCTTATCTTCTGGATTATTCCCGTGCACGTAAGACTTCAGAAATAAAACAGATTGCGCTTGAATCAGATGCATACATGGCTGTTTCCGAAATGGAAGTTGCCGAAGCTAAACGTCAGGAGCTTATCTGCCAGCTTGATAATTTTGCAAGACTTTCTGCCGAAGATGATAATCTGCTTTCTATAATTGTTATAAACAGTGCTGTATGGGCAAAAAATCAGTATGATGATGATTCGTGTGCAGACCTTTTGTTCTATTCTGTAAACCGCTGGCCCGATAATGTTGCTGCTCTTATTTTGTATTCCGACTTTGCATATAACTCAAATCTTGAACGCGAAGAAACTATGGAAATCCGCAATTTGAGGCAGAATGGTATTTCTTCTGTTTCAATGGAAAAATATGATAACCGCCGAAAGATTCCTATGAGCGATGCAATTTACCGTCTTGAGCAGGCAATGGAACGCACAAAGGATCCGTATCTTTCGATTGTGCGGCTCGACTTAAAATATAAAACAGACAGTTCATTTACTGTAAAAGAAAAAACAGCCGACTTGTGGCTTCAGATGGAAAACAATTATACAGAAGAAGAAAAGTACCAGATGCTTCTTGTTCAGTATGTGCTCAGCTTCCTGCTTAAAACAAATCAGAAAGAAGATGCCCGCGAGCTTTTTACAAAGTATGTTTCTACAGTTTACGGCTTTAATGCAAAAGAAGATTTCTGGTCACAGATTGGTAAGAATATTGGTTTAATGGATGAACGCACTGCCGAGTTTGCTGCCTGGTTTGCAACAGATGAAAAGAAATTTGATGAAGCGCTCCGCATTTACGAATATTGTGTTTACGAAAGCGGCGGTATTCTGTATGAAGGAATTGTTTCTCCGCTTGTTTCTACAGTTTCATGCATGAACCTTGCCGATATTTATTTTTCTACAGGTAAAAAAGATAAAGCGCTTGATTTGTATGGAAGAGCAGCCGGCCGCGAAAGCAAGAATTATCTTCGTTCCGATGTTTTCTATAGAATAGCAAATATATACGCAGCTACCGGAGACAAAAAAAATGCCCTGCGCTCTGCGGAATATGCAATTCTGCTTTATCCCGACAACGCAAGGGCATCTTTGCTTAAAGAAAAGCTGTCACAATAGGTCGTCATTGCGAGGCGCGAAGCGCCGTGGCAATCCACTATTCTATAACCGCAATAATATCATTCATGCGAAGAATCAGGTGATCTTCACCGTCAATCTTTATTGGTGTACCAGCGTACTTATCGTACATAATGCGGTCACCTTTCTTAAGTGTGATTTTTACTTCATCAGTTCCAGGTCCAACTTCAACAACCTTTGCAGTCTGAGTCTTTTCCTGAGCAGCCTCCGGAATAATAAGTCCACCTGCAGTTTTAGTTTCTGCCTTGTCATTCTTTACCAATACACGGTCTGCTAATGGTTTGATTTTCATTTATTTTTCCTCCACGGGGTCCCTGAGCCTGTCGAAGGGCCCTTTGATATCATATTTATTACTTTAAACATAATAAAAAAAAAAGAATTCGGCAAGTAAAATCGTAAAACCGTCATTGCGAGGAGCGTAGCGACGCGGCAATCCACATATTTAAATGCTTCGAAATAACTGGATTGCCACGCTTCGCTCGCAATGACAAATTTTTTAAAATATATGTTGACACACGACATATGTCGTGATATGATATATAACGAGTGACGATATAGCGAGAGTCGACCATGTTATAGCGCCAAATCAAAATGTCATCCCGAACTTGTTTCGGGATCTTACAGGAGATCAACTTATGAAAACAGTTAAATTTGAACCTTTATCAGAAAGTTACTTTTATATCTTGCTGTGCCTTTCCAAGGGTGCAAACCACGGCTACGGCATTATGAAGATGACAGAAACACTTTCGGAAGGTGAAGTAAAAATCGGGTCAGGTACAATGTACGGTGCAACCAGCAATATGATTAAAAAGGGCTGGATTAAGGAAATTGTATCAGACGAACCAGGTTCAGAAAAAAAGAGACTTTACACTCTTACACCTGAAGGAACAGAAGCTTTTAAGGCAGAAGTAAATCGTCTTAAAAGGATGTTAAGCGCAGTAACTGATTAAAAGGAGAAGTGGCAACTGCGGTCCCTGAGCTTGTCGAAGGGTCGCAACCACAAAGGAGATTGAAATTATGAAAGAATACAAAAGAGTTTGGAATGTTTATGCAGCTTGGGATTACACAAGAGAAATTGAAGATTTGAACAAAATGTCAGACAACGGCTGGCAGCTTATTAAAGGTGGTTTGTTTTCTAACCGCTACAAGAAGAACGATTCAATGCGCTACCGCTATCAGCTCGATTATAATCCAAAAATCGAAGATATGGGCCGCTATATTGAAACTTTCCGTGAACAGGGCTGGGAATATGTAAACTCAACCTTCAACGGCTGGCACTACTTCAGAAAGCTTTATGACAAGGCCGGCGATGATTACGAAATCTACAACGATTCAGAATCACTCAAAGAAATGCATGCTAAATGGCAGAAAGCAGGAAGAGCCTTTATCATAATACTTTCATTGCTTTCTATCATGGAATTGTATTTTACAATCAGATATCCACGTATCCATTCTGCAATTCTTGTTTTGACTTTGCTTATTGAAGCCATTGTAATTGGAAGAGGAGTATATGTACTTCGCAATCCTCAGCGTGCCGACGGACACAAACGCAGCTGGAACGGAGCGCCTGCTTTCCTTTTAGTTCTTTTGATTGGTATGGTTGGTACAATTGTTCTTATGAGCCTGCGAAGCAGCAACAGCTTTAATACAAAGAGCGAAGTATATTCGCCAATTTCGTCTAACATTGCAGATGCAGTTGACTGGGGAGAGGCAAAGGTTGTTTATCCTGATTTCTACAACTTTGAAGTAAGCGGCTATACTGCTTCTCCAATGACCTGGGCAGTTGTAAACACACAGACAGGCGAAGTAGTAAGTCAGATTCGCATAGATTCATCAAAAGCCAAAGACGGCAAAAACTTTAAGGAAGCTCACAACATCCTCCTTAAACGCGGAACCTACAAGCTCTACGGCTACGACTTCGCCGGCGGCGAGATTGATTTGCATGTAAGCTTGAATTAAACATCCGTCATTGCGAGCGCAGCGTGGCAATCCAGTTAGCCACGGCGCTGCGCGCCTCGCAATGACGGTCTTTTTTTTTATTTAAACAATTGTGGAAAGCCAGCCGCCTTTGCTACTGCATCTTCCAGCGTCATCCCTGCAAAAGCCTGTGCCCCCAGAAGTCTTCCACTCTTCTTATCATCAACAAACGCGCCAACTACAATACCAGGAATTACACTGTCAGGGTCATTAGGCGCATTCGGACCGCCAAGGTCTGTACGGCACCAGCCCGGGTCTGTAAGGTTTATGCACACATCTGTTCCATCGAGCTTGCCTGCAAGGTCAGAAGTTACCTTGTCTAGGGCTGCCTTACTTGCACTGTAGCCTGCCTGTTCAGGTTCGTTACGGATTCCGCTTGTTGTGTTGATTACACGACCAAAGCCACGTTCAATCATTTTTGGAATAAAGTGGTAACAGAGCATCATTGGAGCAATAGTATTTATTACAAAGCTTGTTGAATAATCTTCTGCAGGTGTTTTCCAGTAATCTGTGCGGTATGCAATCTGAACTGCTGCATCGTTGAACAGGATATCTACAGGTTTTCCTCGGCGTTCAATTTCCTGGATCATTGCCTGAACCTGATTCAAGTCGCTTAATTCTGCAGCAATGTCGTAAGCTTCTACACCCATGGCCTTTACTTCTTCCAGCACTGCCTTTGTATGCTCAAGCGAGCGGCTGT
Source organism: Treponema sp. (assembly GCA_017551545.1). Classification (GTDB taxonomy): domain Bacteria; phylum Spirochaetota; class Spirochaetia; order Treponematales; family Treponemataceae; genus Treponema_D. The sequence continues at coordinate 16,665 of JAFZLJ010000018.1, forward strand.
GCAGAATAAGGTTGCAGCCTTTCCCTGCCATAAATTTTGCAATTCTATAACCAATTCCACGGTTAGCACCAGTTACAAGTGCCCATTTGCCTTTAACGTCTGTCATTTTATACTCCATTGTCATTGCGAGGAGCGCAGCGACGTGGCAATCCACATATTAGATTGCCGCGCTACGCTCGCAATGACGATATAATCCCATCACACCACTTATCAAATTCCGGGTCTTCTACCTGACATTCGGGGTGTGACATTACATATTCAATTGTTTCGCGGATTCCCTGGTCTGCGCGTTTTGTTGCAACAAAATCAGGGACCAGCGCTTTAAGCTTGCTGCAGTCAAAAACTACAGAGTTTGCTTTGTCGCCGATCAGGCTTCCTGTAAAATCATAATTGCTGTGAGCCGCCAGATATGTCGAAGAAACATAAACAGGCTTAAGTTCAACACCAAGACTATCTGCAATGCATTTGTAAATCTGATTCCAGGTTACAGATTCATCGCTCATGATTTGAACTGCTTCGCCAATTGCGTGAATGTTTCCCATAAGACCAACAAAGCCCTTAGCAAAATCGGAATTATGAGTGATTGTCCAAAGGCTAGTTCCGTCGCCATGAATGATTACAGGCTTTCCTTCTTTAATGCGCTTTACAACCTGGTAACTTCCCTTGTCTCCGTGAACTCCAAGAGGAACAGAGCGTTCATCATAAGTGTGACTCGGGCGGATAATTGTTACAGGGAACTGCTCCTCGCGGTAAAGCTTCATCAGATAATCTTCGCAGGCAATCTTGTCACGAGAATACTGCCAGTAAGGATTTGAAAGCGGAGTTTTTTCACTGATAATATAGTTGCCGCATGGCTTCTGGTAAGCAGAGGCAGAGCTTATGTACATGAACTGGCGCACTTTACCTTTGAGTAAGCGGTAGTCGCGTTCAAGCTGTTGTGGTACAAAACCAATAAAATCACAGGCAACATCAAAAGTCATGCCTTCAAGTTTTTTAGCGGCAGCGGCTTCGTCGTTTATGTCTACAGTTATAAAGTGTGCGCCCTTAAGAGCAGGGTCACTGTTACGGTTTCCGCGGTTTATAAGGTAGAGCTCCCAGCCCTTTTGCAAAAGCAGCTTAGAAATTGCCATGCTTATAGTGCCGGTTCCGCCTATAAATAGTGCTTTCATTTTTACTCCTAAAGTGACGCGCGGGCAGCAATCTTATAAATTTCCGCGATATCGTTAGAACTTAACTTCACAAAACCACCAGTAGTGCCGCCTTCAGGAAGTCCAAACTTTTTTACAAGTGTAGGAATATCTTCTTCTTTGGCACCGAGCTCGGCAAAATTAATTGGCATTCCAATGCTGTGCAAAAACTGTCTGAAACGGCGGATTCCTTCGAGGGCTGTTGCTTCCGGATTTTCATAATCCATCTGAACTCCCCAGACTCTGGTTGCCCACTGGCAGAAGCGCATTACGTCATGCTTGTAAACAAACTCCATCCAGGCAGGCATAATTACTGCAAGACCGGCACCGTGAGCACAATCATATAGGCCGCTAAGCTCGTGTTCAATTCCATGGCTGTTCCAGTCCTGGTCGCGGCCAACGCCTACAATATTGTTGTGTGCAACCATTCCGGCCCACATAATATTTGCGCGTGCTTCGTAATCATCAGGATTAGCAATTACCTTTGGAGTTTCGTGAATCATAGCCATGAGTTCACCTTCGCAAAGGCGGTCTGTAGTTTCTACGTTCTTTGTATTTGTAAAATAGCGCTCGCAGACATGAGCCATAATATCTGTAGCACCACAGGCTGTCTGGTAAGCAGGAAGTGTTTGTGTGAGTGCAGGGTTTAAGATTGAAAATTTTGGACGCAGCATATCGTTTCCAAAACCGCGTTTAATCATTCCGTCTTTTTTAGTAATTACGGTGTCAGGTGAACCTTCTGAACCAGCTGCTGCAATTGTAAGGATAGTTGCTACAGGAAGAGCAGCCTTTGGTTGTGCAGTATAGCTGTAAAAATCCCAGAAATCGCCGTCATAGCAAACGCCCATAGCAATTGCCTTAGAACTGTCTATTACAGAACCACCGCCAACTGCAAGAATAAAATCAACGCCTTCGCGCTTACAAAGATCAATTCCTTCATAAACCTTATCATCAAGCGGGTTAGGGTGAACACCTCCAAGCTCAACAAAAGCAACACCGGCTGCCTTAAGCGATTCGCGCACACGACCAAGCAGCCCCGACTTTTCAGCCGACTGACCACCAAAATGAAGCAGCACCTTGCTTCCGCCAAATTCCTTTACAAGCGCACCGGCCTGGTTTTCAGTATCCTTTCCAAAAACAAATTTTGTAGGACTATAAAAAGTAAAATTATTCATATATCTAAAATATACAGGGGATTGAACAAAATACAAGAGAAATTCTCTTGAATAATTGTATTATTCTATTAATAACCGTGTTATGTTTTTTGGAGATTCTTATTTTACAATCTGATTATCAGCCAGTATTATATTTTTTGATGTAAGTAAATTAATTTTGCCATCATTATCTACATATTGTTTAGTTGTAACTCGAAATTGTGTTGGGACAAGAATATCATTCATTTCAATATAATCAATTTCTAATGCGAAAGTGAAAGAATGAAAATTATTGATTGAATCAAATCCCAGTAAATAGTTTTTATTATTAAATGTTTTATATTTATATTTTGTATCAACCTGGATTTGCGGATTGTCTTTTATATATGTTTGAAATTCTTGTACTAAACCATTTTCAATCAGATAATAATTTATACAATCTAAATCAGTGTAATTATATTCTTTAAAATATACTAAAAAATCTACTAAATCGTTTTTTGGATTCGTTTGTATTGTAAGTTCCTGTGTAAGTAAATCTCCAAAATAAAACCCTGCCAGATACTTGAAGAGCATTTGAATTTCTGAAACAGATTTTATTATAAATTCATTTTCTTCTTCTGTTGAACCAAGGTTTTTATATTTTTCTGTTAAATCTAAATTTATGTCTCCGTGATCCAGAATTACTTTAAATATATTCTTATCTTCATATTTACTCATCTGGACTTCGTTTGTAATTATTGAAAATTCTAAATATTTATCGCTATATGGTGAACAATTTTTATTAATTGTTGTTATAGAATCTAAAGGGCCATTTGAAACGGAAGCTGCAGCACTAGTCTTATTAGATGCACAAGACAAAAGTACTACAGAAAAAATGAAACTTATTAATAATGTTGAATATTTTTTCATACTTTTCTCCTAAAAGCAGGCCCGACTTACTTTCTTACATACCTATCATAAGAAAGTGTGCAATTCCCATGATAATATTAATTCCAAAATAATATTTTGGATTTTGCTTGTATGCTGGATCTATATTATTAAAAGGTATAGGTATATTATAAGCTCCATCTGTATTAAAATCGTAAATTACTTTGAATTCAAAAAACCATACCCTTAAAATAGCCTCGGTGAATAAAAAGGGATCATGAGTAACTGTATTCTTTAATGAAAAATCACCTCCTATTCCGACTTTTAATCCTACATAATCATTTTGTAGAGAAAGACCTGTTGATGCCCTTATGTTAGTTATATCGGAACCATTTCCTAAACCTCCCAAAGCATAAAGACCATAGGAGTAAGGGAATCCCAAAATCGATGGAAAAAGAAAGTCTGCTCCAAGATCAAAGGAGAAAGCTTCAGGCTTGCCCCAATATACCGAAACCGAAGGCATTACAAAAAAGTCGGAAGCAAAATCACTTGCACAAGTATCTTCTTCAGCATAAAGAGTAGAGGCGAATGTCAAAAAGAGAAATATACATAAAGCGATTTTCAATACTTTTTTAGTTTTCATTTTTTCTTCCCCTATATTCCGGCACCAAGTTCCATTTCAATGTCGATTTCCGGTGTACAGAATCTTGGTCCACCTCTTTCGTATTCTAAATATCCTCCGAAAACCCAGCCTGTAATTCCTTTATATTCTATTTTAGCCCATCTTTCTGTTTTTCCATCAATTGTTTCTTTTTCTTGTGTTATTTCCATTGTTATTACAACCACGGAATTACGTTGATTTGCTTCGATTAATCCAATTTTATTTCCATCGAGTCCCGGTTTATCTCTTATTCTTAAATTCGTATAAACTAAAAAACCTTGAGAACACTTTAATGTATGAAAAGTTTTACCGCCGCTTTGAATTTCTCCTGCAGGCATCCAGGCACCATCCTTGTATGGATCGAAAATGTATTTGGCATAAAAAATATAACCATCTTTGTCATTTACCTGGATTTTTAACCACGTTTCTTTGTCATCGATAAACACCATTTCTTTGATTGTGATTTCTTGTTGTCTTTGTAAATCAGCTATTTTCTTTTTTTCAATAGGATCATTATAAAGAATCAATTGATCATCTGAAGCTGAATAATCTAAGGTCAGGTCTTGTTCATGTTTTTTACTAACTAATGTGTGATTGTTTATATTTTTCTTTTCTAATATGGTTCCATTTATTATCTCGCTATTCTGAGCACTTAAATTCGAAATAATACTAAACACAATAATAAATACTATTATTATCTTTTTCATTTTTTTACTCCTTCGGAAGCGCCCCAGTGCGGGCGCAGACCCGCCATCCGATTCGAAGTGCATGTTATGTGATTATTCTATTAACAGTTTTATATTGTCCACAACCGAATCAATTTCTTCATCTGTTGCTTTTTCTATAAAAGTACAATTTCTTTGGTTATAATCTAGATTTTTAACCTGGTCACTTAAAATGCATCCATTTATAGAATGCTTATCTAATACTATTTCAAAAGGATAACCTTTTACATGACTTGTAATAGGGCAGAATAAAGCAAGCCCAATTTTTTGATTATATTTTTTCTGAGAAATGCAAATAGCTGGACGGTGACCTTTCTGCTCATGTCCAGCTTGTGGATCAAAATCAAGCCAGACAAATCACCTTTTTCTGGAATATAATTTGAATTTACCATTCTTCCTTACCTACCGAATAACCTGTTGAGATTTCCGAATGGATGTTTTCAGGAGTAACCATTTCAAGCATATCATCAAGAGTCTTTTTCTGTGGAAGAATTACTATTTTTCCTTTTTCTGCGATTACTTCAATTTTGCTTCCGTTTTTTACGTTGTTATCTTTTGCCCAAAGTGACGGAATTCTAAAACCGAGGCTGTTGCCCCATTTCTGAACTATTGCCTGCATAATTAACCTCCAATACATAAAGTATATACATTGTATATTCTTATTGTCAAGTAAAAAATTAAAAGGGCGGGCTTGACCCGCCGTACAATAATTTAGCTTGAACTAATTTTTCTCGAAAAAAACTAAATCCATTAGATCATTGATTTTCTCAGTTTCACCTACCTGATGGTATCCAAGTTTTTCATATAAATAAATATTTCCCTTTTCTTGTAAAATGGTGTCAAGACTCCATTTATTACTTCCATATAGTTTTTCCAACTCAATTATGGCCCTTTTTGCATAACCATTACCTCTAAATTCTTTCATAATGAAAATTGGAGATATTCGTTTTCGTGAACCATCTTTCTTATCAATGACTCGAACAGCACCGACAATTGTATTACCTTCAAGGATGAAATAGTATTTAGTCCAAGTCTGATTGTATTTTTGGATAACTTTTTCTAAACTTTCAGCTCCAGGATTTGTTTCGAAATCTTTATACTTTGATAATAAATCACTAAAAGCACAAATCTGCATTTTCCACAAATGTTTTATTTCATCTTCAGTAATTATTTGTTTTAATGATATATTCATTTTTTCTAAACCTGCGCCCCAATGCGGGCGTCCACATAACAATTGGTTGTACCGCAGCGGGCATGACCCGACATCCGATTTGAAGCGCATGTTAGGGTGTGTTTTATAAATTAGATGCGATTTTACTTGTTGTATTGACCTTAGTAAATTTCTCTTTTTCAGAATCTGTTAATGCTGATATAGAAACACCTTTTTCTTTTGCATATTCACGCATTGCTTTCATATCTACAAAATATGGAAGAGAATTTACATCAACAGGAGTATAATCTTTTTGCATGTATGAATTATATTTGCTCATCTGTCCATTCATATTCATATACCTCCATTATTTTTTTCATCTGTTCACTGAATATTCCAAAATGAAATTGATGCAGCATACAAATTGGTTCGGCACCAAGGTCTTTTACATAATGTTCCAAAAGTTCTTCATCTGCAGCAAAACCAAATACATCGCCGTCATATCCATATTCAATGGATTTCTTGCCAGCTATTGCAAATAAATGACCACCAACCCCTGAATACTTTTGATTATCAGTAAGTTTTGGATTATTCTGTGGGGCAGTACACATCCATTGAATGTAAAGAGCCCCTGCATCTGGATTATTTTGGATTGAAATCAGGCCTTGAATATCAACTGTTCCTTTTATTACCAGAGCATATACTTCAGAAGTTTGTGTAAGTTTAGACCAGTCGATATACCATCCGTTTTTCTTGTTGTATTTTTCCAGGAATGAACTTCTTCGTATACGAATTACTTCTGTATCAATAAGTTCACCGGTGGCATTATCTTTCAAGCATGGAGTAAAATCATCAATATAAACTGAGATAAATCCAAAATCCATAATTATATTATATCATAGATTCGATTTTTTTGCATAAAAAAGGCGGGCTTGACCCACCCTAAAGAATTTTAGTTCTTTTTCTTTACTTCATCCATTTCTGCAATTAATTCTTTAAGAGGACGATATTCGCCACCCCACCATTCGAAAACATGCATTCCTTCATCTTCTAGAACAGATTCTGTAAGCCTTATGTTGATTCCAAGCTGTTTAAGAATACCTTCTCTGTCTAAAGGGGTGTAATTAAATGGAAGTAATTTACAGAATTCCTTGTATGAAACACCGCATACAATATGATGGACTCCAAGCGAAGCAATTGCGGCAAGACATCTTTCACACGGTGCGCAACTCGTATACAGAATGGCATTTTCAAAAACTTCATCAGAGTATTTATTTGCACATTTATGAACCAGATTAAATTCTGCATGCCCAAAGATTTTATTCTTATAATCAGAAGTATTCTCGGCTTCTTCTAGAATTTTACCATCATGTACTAAAATTGCACCAAAGGTATCAAAGCCTTTCTTTCCAGCATTTATTGCTAATTCATAACATCTTTTGATAAATACTTCATTATTCATTTTTAATTCCTAAATAAGTGCCGCACAAAGCGGCATCAACCTAACTACGCACTTAAACGGTGGCGGGCATGACCGCAAAATCCGATTTGAAGCGCATGTTATGTGATTATTTATTTTCAATTAATTTTACAACTGCTTCTACGAGTCTTTGATAATTCTCATCTGAAAGTTTTGATACTTTCTTTTCAAAACAAAACTTATTTGCAGCACCGATGAGATGAATTACTGCTACAGAATCTTTTGAAAGGCCCGTTTCTGATTTTTCGAAAAGAATATCTGGTTCAAAATCTGCCCGGTCTAGATTTGAAGAAAATGGAATTACAACAGCGGTATTCAAATCCTTTATACCGAGTAAATCATTTTGCATTACGACTGCAGGACGAATTTTTGAAGGTAAACTTCCGACTGGTACACCAAAATCAATAGTCCAAATCTCACCATGTGTCATTTTTCAATTCCTCCCACATTGTGTTCATTGAACTTCGGGCAATATCTTTTTCCATTTCGGCATAATTTTCTTCACTACGTTTTGTTTTTAAAGATTCCAACATCTTACCCATTAAAATAATTGTCTGTTCGTAAGAAAGAGAGAGAACTTGTTCTGTAAAATCTGCAAAGGCAACATCTGACATACTGTACCTCCGATTATATTATAGCATGATTTTATTGTTTTTTCATTCAAAATTATTTGTAAATATAATATTTCAGCAAGCTTGACTTGCTGAAATATTATTCTAATCAGACAGTTTAAAAGATTTTTAAATTTTTATTTATCATAATAATCAAGTCTATGCAAATTAGTTGGAAAAATATGAAATTCTGTTCCTTGTTTTCCATCAATCTGATTCCAATCTATTATTTTATAAAGTATTGCGGAATAAGTTATTGTACCACCATCCTTGTAAAAATTTGGTATAGGAATTAGGCAAATAATAAAAATAATTAGTAATATTTTATATTTCTTTTTCATTTTTCCTTCCAAAAGCGCCCCAATGCGGGCGTCCACATAACCTTTGTTATGTGAAATTTACGCAGGAATGAGTTGTTTGTATTCCATAATCGCAACTTCCTGGCCGGAAGAAAAGCAGTTCTCTGCGCGATTATAAATATCCTGTGCGGTTTCTTCGTCTAAATAATATTCACCGCAGTCATCACATATCTGGGCGGGAACATTACGGAAAATCACAGTGGCATTACCGCGAGTTAGAACTACCTGAGTAAATCCCTTTTTCATTTCTCCAAACTTGCAAATAGGACATTTCATATTCATCTCCTTTCCGTAAAATCATCTGACCATTTCAATGTGTCAGGCTCGTAGACAGTAATTACATATTCGGTGTCGTTTTCCGAATTATAGGCAGAAACGACATGAACAGGGCGTTCACCATCAAATCCAAGAATCAGGCGGCTTGGATAAGGCGTGTCGTCTGGATAAGATTTTATGACAGTTCCGTTTTCTATGACTGATTTTATCGTGTCAGGCGAAAAACCTCGCTCCGCCATACGATTAAAAACATGCCCTGAAAATGAAAACTTCACAATATCCTCCAGATTATACTGATATTATAGCATATTTTTATGATTTCTGTTTAAAATATGTAAAAATATATTAACAAAATCAGGCTTGAACTGATTTTATTTGCGTTGATTAACTACAAACGCTTCTATTATTGCGTTTTTCAAGCGACGAAAGTCGCGCACAACCGCTTCTTGTTATCGCCCTAAAGTTCAATTTTATTATGTAATCGAGCTTGACTCGATTACATAATTTTCCATTTTCTATTACTTAAATATTATTGTTCTTCTGGTATTCCTTTTGAAATAAAATAATCAATTATTTCTTTTTGTTTATCTTTTGCTTCTAAATCAAAACGAAGGCCGTCCTGTTTTAAAAGTGATATTTTATCATCATTTATTTTTTTCCAGGAAAACAAATATTTATATTCTAGAAAGCTTCCAACTACAATACCATTTTCGTAGATTCCATTATATTCTGTATATTCTCTTATTATAATAAAATCTAAAATCACTGGTAAGAAAATAAATGCACCGATAAACGTTATGTATATCTTTGAAAGTATTCCAAAGCAAATACAATAAACGCAGAAAATACAATATGCATAAATCTTTTTTTTTGTAATTTTCTGTTTGCGTGGAAGTCTAATTATTTCTTTCCCAAAATCTTGAATTTGCTTTTTAAGTTTTGATAATTTAAAAATATTTATAATGAATCTTATGATAGGAAAAAGAACATACCTAAACAAAAAATATAAGCCTATCAAAAATAATACAATTTTTCTTAAATCATTCATTCTTGTTTATTCCCCAAGCGCCCTAATGCGGGCGTCCACATAACTACGCAGTTAAACCGCAAACCAGCTTGACTGGTTTGTCGGATTTGAACTGCATGTTATGTGTTATTTTATTATTGATGACCAGTAAACATCATATGCTTTCTCATATTTTGTTCCCGATGCATCAAGTCCAAATTTTATTAATTTATCTGCAATTTGATTTTTTTCTTCTTCTGTATAAATATGATTATATTGATTGTTTAAAAAAATTACTTCGTAAATGCTTTTTCCACAATAATCACCATAAATATCATCTCTTAAATCAAACAAATCGCTATCGAGTGTTATGAAGGGTATACAGTCTTTTCCATCTATTTGGATTCTATTTTCATTAATGATTTTTAATTTAAGAGAAACTGTATATTCTTCTGAAGCTCCATATTCATCATAAAACTTTCCCTTTAGTACAAGGGTATTCTGATCTTTTAGATAATAATTTCCGGTCTCGCCGCCACCAGCTGCTAGTCTATAAATTGCAAAAATACCATCGTGATCAAATGTTCTTACATATGGTCCATTTTCTTCCTTCCATATTTTTGACATTAATAAATTGTTTATATCGATTATTGAATTCAAATTATATGGAATTTTCTGTTCTGATAAATATCCGCCAAATACCCATCCATATTCAGGATTTTCACTTTTCCATTCATAAGCTGGAATTAAAATTTTTACCCAATTATCTTTTATTCCATCGATTTCTGTTTCATTCCCAATTTCTACTACTTTTACTGGCAGAGCATTTACTAAACCACAAATTCTTTTTCCAGACAAAGTAGGAGTATCACGAACTTTTAATCCTTCCAAGGAATTAACATACATAGTATTTATCAATTTTTCATTTTTATAATATTTATTTGATTTGGCAGATAAAGGAAAAATCAATAAAAGACTTAGGATAAGTAAAATATTTTTTTTCATTTTTATTTTTCTCCAAATGCGCCCCAATGCGGGCGTCCACATAACTACGCACTTAAACAGCGCACGGCTCGACCGTGCGTCTGCTTTGAAGTGCATGTTAGGCGATATTACAACATGGCAACTCGAAGTTGTTTTCCAAATACAGATGCAACTTTCTGTAAAGTAGAAAGTCTAATATCCTCAGAATGATTTTCCATTCTTGAAATGACGCTCTTCTTTGTATCAAGTTTTTCTGCAAGTTGTTCCTGTGTCATTCCATTTTCAAGACGCATTTCTTTTATCATCATTCCGATTTTGAATTCTTCATAACCGGTATCAAATCCTGCTGCAAATTCAGAATCATTTTCTTTTCTCTGAGAAATATAATCATCTAAATCAAATGTTTCATTTTTCATTTTTTTGTACCTCTACTTAAAAATTCTTTCATTCGCTCTTTGCAAATTTCTATTTCGTTTGGTGGAGTTTTCTGAGTTTTCTTTTGAAAACCGTTTGTAAGAATTACGATATTTCCGTTATGAAAAAATCCCAAAAGTCTGTAAATATTTCCACTAATCTCGATTCTGACTTCGTAGAAATCCGTATCTGTTATTTTCTTAAAGTATGTTTTCGGAACTTTTTCAAGTTCTTGTACAGCTTTAAGAACCCAAGCTATTTTCTGAGCAACTTTTGAAGGTTGAGAATCTATAAATTCTGCAACAGGACATTTTCCGTCTACAGTCTTATAGAATGTAACTTTTCTGTACATATTTATATGTTAGCATATATGCTAACTTTTTGTCAAATAAAAATCCAGACAAGCTTGGCTTGGCTGGATTTTTACTACTGTTATTCTCCGTCTTTTTCTTTTACAGTTTCATCCCAGGTTTCTACAAAACCTTGATATGCATTAGCTGTAATATCTGCGGAAGCTTTTCCGAATTCTTTTCCAATTTCTGATAAACTTGTATTATTTGATTTTATTACTTTATCAAAAACTGAAATTACAGCTGAGCTAGAAAAGCCGATAGCAAGAACTGCCGTTATAACTGCAACTATTATATGTTAGCGCCAGGCGAAAACGACCATTTTGAGACAATCGAAAATAACCAATTTCAGCCAAATAAAAAAAGCCATTGCCATAATTCATAGAAATGCTCCAAAATGAGTAAGAACCAAAACTACTCGAAAAAGGAGCTATGAA
>JAFZLJ010000019.1 GCA_017551545.1 Treponema sp.
GCCACCGGCTGCACAGGCTGTTGTTGTAAAGAGTACGGCAGCTATCAAAAAAGAAATCAGTTTTTTCATAAAGACTCTCCTACATACTCTGTTTCAATATTTCTATGATTTCTTCGTGCGTGAGTTTGCGGTAACCGCCATCCAGAATGAACGAGCCTTTTGCAATTCCATCAAACATTTCTGGTGTAACCCCAAGCTCTGCAATGTGGAGGCATACACCGATTTCCTTCATCCAATTTTCCATAGCAGCCAAACCTGCCTCGGCAATTTGTTCATCAGAAAGGCCGGCAGCCTGAACTTCCCACACATTCTTTGCAAAGCGCACAAACTTTGGAAGTCCATCTTTCATAATAAAGCGGTAATATGGGAGAGATACGCCCGAAAGTGTCATTCCGTGTGTTGCGTCTGTAAAGGCACCGATAGACTGTCCAATCATATGAACCATCCAATCCTGAGTCTTTCCCTTGCCAATAAGAGTATTAAGTGCCCAGGTTGCAGTCCACATGATATTACTGCGAGCTTCATAATTCTGAGGATCCTTTACTGCAATGCGTGAGGCATGAATCAAAGACTTCATAAGGCCTTCTGCAATGTAGTCGCTTGTGTTGTCGTCGCTGCCGGAAAAATACTGCTCCATGATATGGCTCATGATATCAAAAATGCCTGCAACCATCTGACGCTGTGGAAGAGTGTAGGTGTACTTAGGATTCAAAATTGCAAATTTCGGGAAAACTTCTTCGCCAAACACATGACCAATCTTAAGCTTCTGCGCGTGATTTGTGATTACAGAACCACCGTTCATTTCACTACCGGTTCCAACCATAGTGAGCACCGAGCCAACCGGAATGATTCTGTCACCAGCTTTTGGTTCTTCCATATTGAGGTAATACTTTTCCCATGGGTCTCCATCATACCAGGCTGCAACAGAAACTCCTTTTGCATAGTCACATACAGAACCGCCGCCAACTGCAAGGATAAAATCAACATTGTTTTCGCGGGCAATCTTACAGCCTTCAATAAGCTTTTCACTTGTAGGATTTGGCATAACTCCAGGATCTTCAAAAATCTCCTTATTGTTTGCCTTTAGGATTTTTATTACTTCATCATAAATGCCGTTCTTTTTGATTGAACCACCACCGTAGCTGAGCATGATGCGCTTTCCGTATTTTGGAAGTTCAGTATTTAAAAAGTCCAGAGCGTTGTCGCCAAAGTAAAGTTTAGTTGGGTTAGAATAAGAAAAGTTTCCGTTCATAAGTTTTCTCCTGTTAAGTTTTTATTTATGCACACTGCCTGGGGCAATCCCTGCAGATGATTTTTGTTTTAGAAGCATCAACAACACTTTCTTCCATGATGATTTCTTTAATGCAGTCGGCTTCGATTTTTCCTTCCAGAGGATTTTTTATGCTGTCGATGTTTCCAATTACGCTGGCTTGCACAGTACTTCTTTCAAAAGCAAGGTCGCAGTTTTCCATAGTACAGTTCTGGAGCACAAGATTTTTGCAATAGCAGAAAGGTTGAGTTCCAATAATGCGGCAGTTTATGAGAGTGAGGTTTTCTGAATACCAGCCAAGGTACTCGCCGTTTATAACACTGTCGCGAACTGTAACATTTTTTGAATGCCAGAACGCATCTTTTGTGTTCAGCTCGGAATTTTTAATTTCAATGTTGCTGCAATATTGGAAGGAATATTTTCCTTTCATTTTAAGCCCGCTGATTTTTGCGCCGTCAACTTCAAAGAAAGGATATTCTGATTCTAAGACTTCTACATTTTCAATAGTGAGGTTGCGGCATTTCCAGATAAACTCCTCGGAAGTGGCGGTTGAGTTTTTTAGTGTGATGTTTTCGCATTCCCGCAAAGCTTTGATTCCGTTCAGCTGAGCTCCGTCAATTATGATATTTTTATCGTACCACAAAGCTGCGCGGCAATTTGCTGTAAGCTCGCAGTTAGAAATGTCTGCATTTGTAACATGCCAGAAAGGGTAGCGGAGATTAAAATATGAATTGCTGACTTTTATGTCATGTGCTTCTTTTAATGCAGATTCCCCGTCGGCAGGGCCATCAAAGCGACAGTTTTCTATAACAGAGTCAGAAGCTGCGTAGAGGGCACGTTCTTCATCAAGGGTTAGATTTGAATAATACATGAAATCTCCTGCTGTCATTCCGAACCCTTCGCAGCATAGCTGCTCGGAGACTCACTCAAAATGCTCCACTGGAGCATTTTGCCGGCATACAACCGTCGTTCCCTATGTTTCGGAATCTCCCTAATAAAAGATCCTGAAACAAGTTCAGGATGACTAATTCGTCATAAGTTACACTATGTAACTAATAATAAATATAATAAACAAAATATCACTTGTCAAGAAAAAGTTTTTGGTTTATTATAAGAGTATGGCGGATTACAAAAGAGCCCGTTCAGACGAGCAGAAAGAAGAACGAATGTCTCAAATCAAAAAGGCGGCAGATGAACTTTTTAAATCTATGCCTTATACCGAAATCACTCTTTCTACGATTGCAGAAAAGCTGGACTGGTCGCGCGCAAACCTTTACAAGTACGTTACCACAAAAGAAGAAATATATCTGCAAATTGAACAGGACCGAATGACAGAATATTTGAACTCGCTGCTTACTGTTTTCCCGGAAGGCTGTAAGTTCACTCCGGAATGTGTTGCCGAAATCTGGACTGCGCAGGTAGTGAGTCACGAAGATTACTTCCGTTATGTTTCATTCCTGCTCACAATTATTGAACGAAATGTTACTGTCGAACGTCTGACTGTTTTTAAGAAGACGTATTACGACCTTGCCTTTGTTTTGCAGAAGCGTCTTTCTTTTGCACTTGGAATTACCGAAGCGCAGGCCGACACTCTTTTTCTTTCAATAATGAATTATGGTGCAGACTATTTTTGCAACTGCCAGTCAAATCCTCTTATTGCGCAGGCTCTTAAAAAACTCAAAATCAAACCAAAAGAAATGAACCTTGCGCGCGACGTAAAAGATTTTATTCTGATGAATATAGAGTGGATGAAGAAGAAATAATAAATATGAACAAAACAAGTGCAAGCATACTTTTGATTCTGGTCTTTATGGCTCGGGGAACCTCGTTTTTATTTTCAAAAACATTAATGCAGACTATGACTCCAATGAGTGTTTTGGCTGTAAGGTTTATTCTGGCTTTCATAGTGCTTGCTATTATCTTTAATAAAAAGCTTTTTTCATGTGATAAACGCTGTCTGAAAAATGGATTTATTCTTGGAACCTTGTACACTATCTGCATGACTTTTGAAATGTACGGACTTCGTCTGGTAGATACCGGGGTAAGTTCATTAATCGAAAACATGGCGATTGTACTTGTTCCGTTATATGTTGCGCTTTATACAAGATCACTTCCAAAA
>JAFZLJ010000020.1 GCA_017551545.1 Treponema sp.
TCAAAAGAAATTATTAAGAGCAACTGCTTCATTATGGAAATGATGAAAGGCGTACCAATCTGGGAAGCCGGAATTACTGACGCGGACTACGAAGACATCCAGAAGCAGAAAATCTCAATGCTTACAAAAATCCACAAAATTGAAAATGACGGATTCGGCTATATTCAAACCGGGCTTGCACCTACCTGGTATGAGGCTTTGAAAAAAATGGCTCAGAACCTTGTTACAGATTGCAAAAACCTTGGTCACGAAACTCCTGATGGCGAGAAATTTTTGAGCTTAATAGATAAACATGAAAAGCTTCTTCGCACAGTACCTTGCAGAATGGTAAACTTTGATTTTTGGGACAGCAATATTCTTTATGATACAGAGTCTAAGAAAATCTGCTGGATAGATCCTGAACGCGGATTTTGGGGAGACCCGGTTGCCGATTTTATACCATTTGCGCCGGGACAAAAATCACCTCTTTCAGCAAAACCAAAAGTGCTTGATGCATACAATGGACTTGCCCGGGAAAAAATCCTTTTGAGTGAAGAAACAGAAATCAGATATGCTCTTGCAGTTTGTTATCTTGCGCTTATTGAAGAAGTTGAAAAATATGCAAGATACGAGCCTGATAATCCGACTTACATTCGAAATACTGTTGATGCAAAAGATATGTACGAAATGGCTTTTAAAATTCTTTAGGGATGAAAATGTTTGATATAAATGATTATGTACAAAAATTGATTTCTCAATGTAAGGCAGCCTTTGGCGAGCGATTGCTTTATGTTGGGTATATGGGAAGTTACCTTCGTGGAGAGGCTAACGAAAACAGCGACATTGATGTGATGGTTGTAATTGATAACATCACAATTTCTGACATGAACACTTACCGCGATATTATTAAAGGGCTTGGAAATTATGATAAGTCCTGCGGATTTATTTGCGGTAAAGATGAAATGAAAGGCTGGTCGCCGCTTGAGGTATGTCAGCTTATAAACACAACAAAGGATGTTTATGGAAAGCTTGAACCGCTGCTTTCTCCTTTTACCCGCGAAGATGAAATTAACTATGTAAAGTTCTGTCTTGGAAATCTTTATCACGAGCTTTGCCACCGCTTTGTTCATTCATCTCGTGAAAAAAATATTGAAAAGTTCCGCGGTACCTGTAAGTTTTTCTTCTTCCTGATTCAAAACCTTCATTATCTTGAAACCGGCAATTTTATCCTGAAAAAAGCAGATTTGAAAAACGCCGTTTCCGAAGCAGACCGCCGCGTTCTTGAGTTTGCAGCACTTCCGGACTCCTTTGATTTTGACGCCGCCCTTGAAGAACTTTTTGTCTGGTGCCAGAATGCCTTTAAACGATTAGGGGAATTATAATGAGTGAATTAAAAATCAGAGATGCACAGCTTGAAGACGCAGCAAGGCTTGTTGAAATTTACAGCCATTATGTTTTGGATACTGCCGTTTCTTTTGAATGTACTGCCCCAAGCGTGGAAGAATTTGCCGACCGCATCAAAAATATAAAAACAAAATTTCCGTATCTGGTTTGCGAAAAGGACGGAAAGATAATCGGCTATGTTTATGCAAGCAGCTATAGTTCTCGCGCCGCCTATGACTGGACAGTTGAAACTTCCATTTATATTGATAAGGATTGCCGTCGAAACGGGGCAGGGGCTTTGCTTTATAAAGAATTAGAAAAGCGTTTAAAGGAAAAGGGAATTGTAAATCTTTTGGCCGGTGTTGCTTTTTGTGAAAATGAAGACGAATATCTTACTAATGACAGCCAGAAGTTCCATTTGAAGATGGGCTATAGTGAGGTTGCTCACATGAAAGGAGTGGGCAAAAAGTTTGAACGCTGGTACGATATCAAGTGGTTCCAGAAAAAAATCTATTGATTATCTGAAGATTGTTTCGAAAAGGATTGTGGGAGTATAGCTTCCAAACCGTAAGCAATTTTTCCGAGTTCATCAATAGAATTCTTTTCTGTTGTTTTGTCCCATACAACTTTGTAAATCTTCTCAAGTCTTTCTTTGTCTAGTGTTTCAGGATTTTCGATTTTTATGGACTTTTCTGAACCAGATAAGGTAAGTTCACAGCCGTTCAAGATGAACAATCCATGTTCAGTTTTAAAATTCTTCATATCCTACCTCCAAAAATTGGTAATTATTTTATATAAAACTTACCATATCAACTTTTCTTTGAAGAAGAACGGTTTATCCATTCCTTTGCTTCTTTATCACCAAGTTCTGCTGCTTTTTTCATTAAAGGAAGAACTTTTTCATCATTCTTATCTACACCTATGCCTTCCTGATAGAAATATGCAAGTTGATGATATGCAATTCCAATATTTAATTCTTCTGCAAGAATTTTCAAACACATAAATGCTTCGTGTTTATCTTCTTCGTTTTCTGAATCTTTTAAGTTTTCAATTATTAACCAAGCTCCTTCAACCTGGCAACATTTTATTAAATCAGTATATATGATTTTTCTGTTTTCAAAAAAGTTAACGGTATAAACATCTGCGAATATTTTTGCAACAGACTTAAACAAATCTGCAGATATATAATCACAAACAATTAAAGAATCTTTGATTTTTAAAACAAGATTTTCATTATAGATACTCTTTTCTGCAAATGCTTTTATTTTCTCCAAGGAAGCATTTTCCCATTTATCAGAATTGTTTCCTGCGTAATTGTGGGCTTCATAGATGAACATTATTGTTGGAGAATCATACCAGTTTGCAAACCAGAATAATCCTATTGCTGTAGTTTTTGAATAAATAACGACATCTAATTTCATTAGCGACTCCTTATTTCTTTACTCTTTACATATCGGATAATCACTTCCATAAACTAATCTATCTTTATAACCGTGCGTTCTAAAGAAATCAAAATTGTCTTGAGGAATAAAAGCTGTATCTCCATTCAACTGTGGATAGTTATCAAAAAGATATTTTACTTCTGAAAGGTTTCGACTATGAGCAAGTGTAACTCTTACAGAAGGAAACTTTTTGTACCATTTTTCATAAAGACATGGAGAGTCTTCTAGTGAAACTCCTGTATGTAAAATGATAGGAAGATTTCTTGCTTGAGCAAATTCGAAAACCGTTGTTAGTAATTCAGCTCGTTCTTTTTCTTTTGGATTCCAATTATGACTTAAAGGATGAATTTTTAATCCGCAATAATCGGGTAATTCATTGAATACTTGTTCAAGAGAAATTCCTGTGATATGAAAAAGAGGTACAACCCAATAATATGGGTTAGCTTTAAACTTGATTTTTTTAGCTGTTTTTATAGCAAATAAAATTTCGTTTCGTACTTTCACATATAGATTATTGATTTCTTTTCTGTCATCAAAATGAAGCGGTGCACAAGATGTTGTACTCATAAAACAACACCCACTTTTCCCATTTTGCTGAAGATGTAAAAATACTTGTTCCGCAGAAAAGTATTCGTCTTTCCATTGACCTATGTGAACATGATGATCAAAAGTTGTATCAATTATCTTCGCCATATACTGCATCTGACAGTTCTTTTATACCTTCATGAAAATCTGAAGAAGATTCATCAAGAGTTTCGCAAATTTCAGGAGGTACCACATCTCCAACTTTACCAGGATTCTTTAGCATACATTTTTCTACAGAATACCATTGCTTGTTGTCATCTCTAGCAAGTATTAATTCATTTGTAATTGACCATATTTTTATAAAACCACAACATTTATTGTTGGGCTCGGTTATTATTTTTTTGTTAGTAAACAAACTAAAGAACCAATGTTCTTTGATACACTTACCAAAAGAGTTTTTGTATTCTTCAAGTGAAAGCGAAATAGCTTCTTCTGGGAAAGTAATAGTTCCATATTTTTTAATAATACAGAGAAAGTTGTCCCCATTTTTTTCAAATAAAGCTTGAAGGGTATTACTAGGATTTATAAACATAATGCTTGATTTCTTCAAACTTAATAGAAATGCATCTTTTCCTTTTAATACTACTTGCTTCATAACCTTAATCTTTTAACAATTATTTAGACATTTCTGAAAGTTTTTCTTTTCGCCAATCTAGAACTATCTGTTTGTTGATAGCGGCAACCTTGCAAAAATGTCGATTTATTTTCAAAGGATCACCATCTGGATTCTCATTAGCATTACGAACCATACAAGGAGCACAGAAAGCGGCCTTATCACATTTACAACATTCGCCCCCTCCCATATCTTTAAATTGCAGGGAACGAAGCCATTTCATTTTTTCTGAGTTTTCCCAAATATTTTTTAATGTATCAGTTTGTAGAGAACCTAACACCATTTCTTGCCAACCAGCGCATGGATAAATATTTCCATTGGCGACCATGCAACATGAAGAAACTCCAACACCACAAAGACGACGAGTTGGATTCTTTTCATGAGAGTTACATCGTTCTATAAAATCTGGTGCAAGTATGTCATTTGTATAATCTTCATTATCTATCATTATAGATTTTATTACATTTTCAACTTCATCAAGATTTAAACGATTATCCAGATTGTCTGTAGTGTGGTCATAACGAGCCATCATTATATAATCTGTAGTTGCACGAATCTTATGTTCATGCGCCCATTTCATTACATCGCCAAAATCATCTTTATTAGCTTTCATTGTTGGGCAACTAACTTGTATAGGAATATCATTTTCAATAAGTTTCAAAATTGCTTTTTTTGTTTTCTCAAAACTTCCAGGTAGTTTTGTAATAAAATCATGATGTTTTGGATTCATTGAATAAAGAGATACTTGAACAGAACTAAGTCGTGTCTCTTTCATGGCCTTTATAATATCATCGTTAATAAGTGTAAGATTTGAAAGAATATTTATACTAAAATCACATTCCTGAGCAGCTTTAAGATATTCAATAAAATGAGGATGTAACATTGGTTCTCCACCACTTAGAGTAACACTCAAAACTTTCATTTCACTTAATTGCTTAAGTGTATTGTAATACATTTCATCTGTAATATTATAAAGTTTATTCTCATGTGGAATATAACAGTGTATGCAACGCTCATTACATTTTGAAGTGAGTTCTATCTGAAAGCTTGTAAGATGAGGTTTATTTTTGAAATGTTGTTCCAGATAATCCTGTGTGCTCATACGAGCACGAAAAACAGGTGGAGTAAAATCTTCTCGGACTGTCTTTGGCTCAAAAGATTTATAACTGAAACAATGTTCATTTTTATCACATTCTTCTAGAGTTTCACCTTTAACAAGAAAACCATCTGTTACAAGTTCTTCATAGAATTCCTTAGCGTCATTCATAACAGTTTCAAAATCTGCATCAATAAAGCTTTTACAGATTTTTTCTGTTAACTCTTCTAAGGTCTGGGCCTTGCGGCTAAGTGCCATTAAGAATACCGTACCGCTTTCATTCATTACACGGTCATTGAATATACCAACTGATGTAATGTAGCCTGCCCCATCATAATTTCTAATAAAGGTGTCGAATTTCTGACGATAATACATAAATGATTTCCTTTCAATCAATAAAACTTTTATAATATTTCTAAATTACTTGGTACACAAATTATATGTCCATTGAAATCTTCTGAAATTGAATAATTAATTTTATTACAACACTTAGGACATATAAGTGTTCCTCCAATACAATCAGCACTCTGTGAAGCTGTTTCAGCTAAAATATCTGGAGTTGGCCAACTATCAAGATAGTCTTCAACAATTCCATTACATTTCGGACATTTGATAGATATTTTCTTTGTTTCACATTGAATATCCATAAGTCATTTCCTTCCTACATAAAGAATTCTGCCACATTATTTTATATAGCGGGCAGAACTACTATATGCAATTATCTAACCAGCTATTTCACAGGCAGAACAAGATTTGCCTGAACCTTTGTGGCTTGTTGGACATCCAGCAGCATAAGAACCTTCTGTTTTGTTCTGTGCAACAACTTTTGGCTTACTGTATTTCATACACATCATCTCCTTTTTCTTAAGATTTTGTATCCGCATGACATGCAGGGTATTAAGATATGATTAATAATTATTCATATCTTAATACCATAACAATTATATCATTGAATTTTGAATAATCAAGCGCATTATATTGTAAAATTTGAATATTCTATACATATGGGATTCAGAGAAAACTTAAAAGATGAATTAACTTATCAGGATATAACGGTAAAAGAACTGGCAAGTCGTACTGGAATTAGTAAACATACCATAGACCATTATCTTACCAAAAATGGAAGTCAACCGCAGGCAGAACTTGCCGTTAAGATAGCACAGGCTTTAAATGTCACTGTAGAAGCTCTTGTATTGGGAAAAGATTATGATTTTCCAAAAATTCAAAGGGATTTACCGGATTTGAATAAACAACTTGAAGCACTTTCTGACAGAGATTATGAATTCGTAAAACGAATTGTGAAGAAACTAATATAAAGTCACAAATATCGCTTGACTTTAATCATTTTCTAGTTTAAATTCGACTATAGAAGGTCTCCATTAACCTGCGGTTTCAATCCGTGAAGAGATGAACTTTAAGAAAAGACCGCCCATCTTATTTTTGGACGGTCTTATTTTTTTTGGGGGGAATATGTTCACATTAAAAGATAAATTAACATTTATAAATATAAATCAAGATTACTTGAAATATCTGAATAAATATTGCCCTGAAGTTTATTACAAACCGATTAGTTATAACAATAAACCATATTTGGGTATACTGATGAACAAGGATGGTCAGGAGTATGTAATTCCTATTTCGTCCGCAAAGAAAAAGCATGAATCCTGGAATAATATTGATTCTGACAGATTCTTGATTTATGAAAAATATGACCGAATGCCTGAAGATACAAACGCTGTCTGTAAAATAATGTCTGATGGTACTATAGAACATCTACTCTCTATAATAGATTTAAAAAAAATGATTCCAATAAAAGATGGACTTTATACAAGAGTAAATTTAGTTCATGATTCGGCAGATTCGGAAGAAATACGAAATTACAAAAACCTTATGAATAAGGAATATGTATTCTGCCTTAAAATATTAAATCTGATAATTCAGAAAGCTAGTAAATTATATGATAAACAAATGTCTACAAGAAAAATAATTAAGTTTTGTTGCGACTTTAGACTTCTTGAGGATAAATGTCGGTCATATAAAGTACAATAGCAAATTGCGACAGCAATTTACTTATCGGGTTTTAGGGCGGAGCCCTAGGCGAAGGGGTAGGACGCAACGAAGTGCGGCCGAGGGGAAGACTTTCCCCTTATAACTTCTTTTTATTTTATAATGGGCTATAGCGAGGTTGCTCACATGAAGGGAGTGGGCAAAAAGTTTGAACGCTGGTACGATATCAAGTGGTTCCAGAAAAAAATCTAAAGAGAAAAAAATGCTGACAAAATCAGAAATCGAAGAAACAATAAAATCTCTAATTGCGTTGGAATTTAACTGCACCCTTCAGGATTTTGATAAAAGCGAAAACACAATTATTGCCGCATGCCTGGATCCCAACCGCAGAAAGTTTTCGGATAAGTCCTTCTTTTTGCAGATGGCAACCTTTGGAAAAGGAACCGTAATTTCTGCAGACCCGATAATTCATCCGTGGCTCACAGAGTGGGTAAAAGGCAAGCAGGGAATCTGGCTTTTTGAACAGCACAACTATTATGAACTTGAATGCGAGCTCAGGAAGCACGGATATAAAATGGCGCTTACTCATCATATGTTTGCGCCCGAACCAAAGCTTATTGAAATCAACACAAACCTCAACATCGAATGGCTTGAGCAAAACGATATCACCCAGTTTTATGGAAACGAAAATTTCCCAAACGCAATCTGCGATAAGTTCAAACCTGAGCGCCCTGATGTACTTGCAGTAGTTGCAATGGATGGCGAAAAGATTATGGGCATGGCCGGTTGTTCTGCAGATACTCCTGATTTGTGGCAGATTGGAATTGATGTTTTACCAGAGTACCGTGGTCGTGGCGTTGCAAAAACTCTTGTGACTCTTTTGCGAAACGAAACCTTCCGTCGCGGAGCAATTCCTTATTACGGAACAGGCCTTTCAAATCTTGCTTCGTGGAAAACTGCGCTGGAATGCGGCTTTAAACCTTTCTGGGTAGAAACAGAATCTCAGCCGGATGAGAAATTGGAATTTGTAAAATGATAGGATTCATTTGGGCGTTCCCGCTGCTTCGCATCGGTCGGGCTTTTCGCACTTCGCCTATTCGGCTCATCCCTCACTTTGTTCGGGACTAAAGGTGCTACAATCCCTAACGTTTTTGATGGTTTTTATAAAAAATGTGTGATTTTTGGAAACTATGTTATAATAGTTATGAGAGTTTATTCTGGATATGGATAAATAATGTTATGACGACAGGCACACTGGCCTGCCCCTTTTTTGTGGAAGGAAAATGAAAAGAATTATTTATTGTATTATATTTTTTTTATATTTAATCCCACTTTATTCTCAAGAGTATTCATACAAAGTATTTTGGGAAGATGGAATCTATGAGAGAAATATAAAAAATGACAAATATACAGATAAACTTGTTTTAAAATATAAGAAAAAACAACCTCCGCATTTCCGTTATTATATTTACAACGATAAAGTAATTGCATTTGATAAAGTAACTGCAAGTCTAGACAATAAAGCCATTTTTTATGAGCTTGATAAGAACACCTGTGAATTCAAGGAACTTTACAGGGTAAAACTGTATTCTCCGGAAATAAAATCAATCATATTTACTGGAAATGAAATTTATTGTATAGAATATGAACTGAATGAAGATAAATATTTTCTAACCAAACGGTATCTTTCATCATCAGAAGTAAAAGAAAAAACTAATCTTGAAATATCAAAACAATGGTCATATTCTGTTGCTGTTACAGGTTACTTTTTTTACCACGATTATATTGTAATAAATTTTACAGACAATAAAACAGATTATTTTTCTATTGTTTCAAAAAAAGATGGTAAAGAACTTATATATGGAAAAGGGAAAATATCATTTAATGATGAAAAACTACCCTTGTTTTTAATAGAAAACAAACAGAAACTCTATAAAATTTCTATAGTTAAAAATCAAATAGTAAAAGAAAATATTAAAATCTCAATTTCTGATAAGGAAGAAATAGTATATATAAAAAACTGCGGAAGTTTTTATATACTACAATTATGTAAACAGAAAAAGTCTGATCTTTTTACTAGCTTTGTCTTTGGTGTAAAAGAAAAATCTGTTTATACTGACTATATTTGCAAACTCAAAGGAAATGAAATGTTTGATAAAAAGGAATTAAAACGCATAAAAGAATAAGAAGAATATTTCATAAAGCAAGTCAAGCTTGCTTTATGAAATGAAATTGAATTTTAGGGCTAAGCAGGTAGCGGTAGTAAGCGGCTTTGCACCGCTCGTTTAAAATATAATTATCTGTTTGACATATACACGTAGCGCAGATATAATATACTTATGATAAAGAGTTTTGCGGATAAAGAAACGGAACTTATCTATAATCAGAAATTTTCAAAAAAGCTGCCGAATACAATTCAGAAAGTTGCTTTACGAAAACTGATGATGATAGATAATGCAAAGTGCCTGGAAGATTTAAGAGTTCCACCAAGCAATCATCTTGAACAACTTTCTGGAGACAGAAAAGGACAGCATTCTATCCGCATAAACGATCAGTGGCGTGTCTGTTTTACAGAAAAAGACGGACACTATTACAATGTTGAAATTGTGGATTACCACTAGGAGTATATTATGTCTGATTTTATCGAAACACCAACAATTGGAGAAATCCTCAGCGAAGAATTTCTTATTCCTCTTGGAATCTCTGCATATAAACTGGCGCAGGCAATAAATGTTCCAACTTCCCGTATTCAGGATATTCTTCATAACCGCAGAAAAATTACAGTAGATACTTCATTAAGACTTGCAAAATTCTTCGGATTATCGGACGGATATTTTATGTCTTTGCAGGATGATATAGACATCAGAAATGCAAAGATGGAATTGGCTCCACAGCTGGAAGAAATAAAGGCTTATGCTTATGCATAAAAATTTGTCATAACATGCACTTCAAATCGGATGTCGGGTCTGCGCCCGCCACCGTTTAAGTGCGTAGTTAGGTTGATGGCGCAGTGCGCCACTTGCTGTTAGTAAGGTAAATCTTCCAACATTTTTTCGAAATAAAATATTGGAGGTATTTATGAATAATAAAAAAATCAGCTCTATCTGGATAATTACCATCTTTTTTGCTGCATTGAGTCTTAACAGTTGTAAGAGTAATGCTGAAGAAACATATACTGTCTGGACAGATGTTGCAACATATTCAGAATTTGAATCTGCATTTAATACGACCTTAGATAATGGGTATTATTTACGATTAGAATTTACTTCATCTCAATGGTCACAAATTTCACCTTCCCTAACTAATGAAGGAAAACATCGCTGGACTAAAGATCAAATCAAAGATTGGTTAATTGGACGAGGTTTTGGTGATACCGAATCTACAAGAGAATCAGCATGGATGACAACGATAGATCATGGACTTATTGCAAGCAGAACAAATTCTACTGTTTATTTAATATTAAAATAAATGTTAAAATCCAGCCAAGTCAAGCTTGTCTGGATTTTGTACGGCGGGTCAAGCCCGCCTTTTTTTATATAAAAAAAGAATTTGCTTTTAGTACTATTTTATAGTATCATTTATTTATGAATTCAAAACAGAAAAAAGTGTATGAAAGAATCTTCAAGAATCCTGTCCAATCAGATATTGAATGGCAGGATATTGAAAAATTTCTAATATCACTTGGAGCAAAAATTTCCGAAGGAAGTGGTTCCCGTGTTCGTATTGAATTAAAAGGAGAGAGGGCTGTTTTTCACAGACCTCATCCGGAAAAAGTTACAGACAAAGGGGCTGTAAAATCAATGCGAAAATTTCTTGATAATGCAGGAGTAAAAGATGATGACTTATAAGGGATTTGTTGGTGTAGTTGAATATGATGATGAAGCTCGCATCTTTTCGGGCGAAGTAATTAATACTCGTACTGTAATTACTTTTCAGGGAACAACTGTAGATGAAGTTGAAAATGAATTTCATGCTTCTGTAGATGATTACCTTGAATGGTGTAAAGAAGATGGAATTGAACCAGAAAAACCATACTCTGGAAAATTTAATGTTCGCTTATCACCTTTGTTCCACAGTAAAGTAGCAATCGCTGCAAAAAAATTAAATATGTCTTTAAATAGTTTTGTAGAAAAATCATTGAATGATGAATTAAATTCTATGGAATTAGCTTTTTAGAGACGAAACCTAACATGCGCTTCAAATCGGATGTCGGGTCAAGCCCGCCACCGTTTAAGCGCGTAGTTAGACTGACACGCCACTGGCGTGTTATTAAGGAATTTAAAAATGAAAAAGAACAAAATAAAACTATTTGAATTTATAATTTTAATAGTATTGCTTACTTATTTTATATTATCTACATTTTGTTGTGGATTATTTTTTAAAAATAAATATACAAATGAGAACTTTACGTTTTATTACAATGAAATTGAAAAATATAATTTAATAAATAGTGATAAAAATAATCTGGAAAATTATTTTGAAGAACTAAGCCGTAAACTTAAATTAAATCCATTTTATAAAAACGAGAAGAAAATAAAATTGCTTATTTGTGATAATTATGCATTGTATACCTTCCTTTCAAATATCAATTATAAATCAATAGGAATAACAAAAACATTTGGAAATTATGGTTTTATAGTTTTTAATAAAACAGATTTTAATACAAAAGAAGTAATTAGTCAGAATAAGAAAAATAATGTAAGAAGTTTTGAAAGTGTCGTACTTCATGAAAGCACACATGTTTTCATAACAAAAATTCACTCCTTATTTAACAGATTTTATCTTCCTTCATGGAAAGAAGAAGGTATTTGCGAATCAATTGCTTCCGAAAGTTCTTACGATATAGAAAAAGGTTTAAAAAATTTCCTTTCAGATAAATCAGAAAAATCACCTTCATATAAATACTTTTTATACAGATTGTCTGTTTTGTATATGAAAAACCAAGAAAAATTATCATATGAAAAAATAATAAATGATAAAAGAAACCAAAATGAAATTTTAAGTACAATCAAAATAATTCCATACGAAGAAATAGAAGCTTGGTTTTATTAAAATGATATTTTTAGGAGTAAAAAAATGAATTATTGTTTTTGGATAGTCTTTTCAACAATTGTTGTTCTTTTTATTCTGGAAATGATTAATGTTATTCCTGTCTTAAAAAAGGGAGCATCTCAAGAAGAAAAGATAAAACGATATCCTAAGACAATGATATTAAATTCTTTAATGATGCTTTCTGGTGGTATTCTGATGGTATTAAGTTTTAAAGAAAAAGCAGACTTTGGAAGTGGAATCGCATTTATCTTTATCGGTTTACTAAGTTTGTTTTTTTCTATATTAAATATAGTAAAAGATAAAAAAATAATAAAGAAAACTAGGTTATAATAAAATATGAAATCTAGTTTATTATATAAAAACAGTCTAACATGCAGTTCAAATCCGACAAACCGGTCAAGCCGGTTTACGGTTTAACTGCGTAGTTATACGCACAGCCCATTGGGCTGCTTTAAAAGGAAAAATGAATTTTTATAAAGAAAAAATAACTAAAGACAATATAAAAGATTATAAAGGCTTAATAGACTCAATAAGATATATATGTAGTTTTAATGGGTATGATTCAAATTTTGAGTACGATGATGATATAAAAAATCCGTCATTACCAGAAAATGGAAAATTAGAAAATAATCATTTTATAGGTTTCAGGCTTGTAGAGAACAATGAACCTTGTGTATATACCCAATATTACGAAAAATTTATGTCAAATGATACAATTTTTCTTGGAGATTTTTATGAAGATAAAAAGTTTCATGGTAAAGGATATGGTAGGGAAATCTATAATCTTCTTGAAAACGAATGGAAAAAATCTGGATTTAATAGAATCGTACTAAATGTTGATTTAAAAAATACTGCAGCAGTTTTGTTCTGGATAAAAATGGGTTTTAAGAATATAGATTTTTCTTTTGAAAGTAATGAAACTGAGTTTGAAAAATATTATATGCTAAGATTAAGCAAAAAAATATGAATATTTCATAAAGCAAGTCAAGCTTGCTTTATGAAATGAAATTGAACTTTAGGGCTAAGCAGGTAGCGATTATAAGCGGCTTTGCACCGCTCGTTTAAAATATAATTATCTGTTTGACATATACACGTAGCGCAGATATAATATACTTATGATAAAGAGTTTTGCGGATAAAGAAACGGAACTTATCTATAA
>JAFZLJ010000021.1 GCA_017551545.1 Treponema sp.
AGTTCCAATTTTCTTTGCGATTGCTCCTGGCGACAGATTTTCTTCTTCATGCAGTCTTACAGCTTCCAATCGTGTTTCAAAACTGAATACTCTTTGCATAACATCCTCCAAAAAGTGTCTAGCTTTTTGGGTTCAGTTCAAGGGACCACACGTCATTGCGAGCGCAGCGCGGCAATCCAGGTATATGTATGCATTCTTGTTTATGGATTGCCACGTCCTCTTCGCTTACGCTCTGAGTCCTCGCAATGACGAACATTTTTAAATATGGACCAAACCCAACAATTCAAAGCAGATCTTTCAAACTTCCTCCAGATAATCAAAAACTCCACAAATTTATCAGAAATCAAAAAAGAATATGTAAACCTGGTTAAAAAGTATCATCCGGATACTGCACCTGCAGGATTAAAGCAGAAATATAACGAATACATGATTATTATTAACAAAACATATTCTCAGGGCAAAACAAATGTAAAAGAAGTCCAGATAGATGAAAATAAAAAGAAAACCGTACAAGCAGCTGCCAAAAAAGTATATTCTTTCAAAGATTACTATGGCAGAGAAAAACAATACACAGATTATCTTGAATATATAATGCATTTAGGCGTAACCGAATATGATACCGGCAGAATCGTCATGATGGATGGAAATTACGAAGATTCTTATCTGAAAAACTCACCATATAAGCCGAATGACAATTCTAACCTCCTGGAAGCCATGCAACACCTGTATAATGCCTCAAAATGCTTTAATTATATAATAAACAAACACCCGAACTACATTTTCATAGAACAAGTAAAAGAAGACTACGAAAAAGTAATAAAACTCAACAACAACCTTTCAAAACATATAGCTAATTCAGATTGTAAAGAAATTTTATAAATAAACATCAAAACAGCTGACCCCGGGGCCCTTCGACAAGCTCAGGGACCCCGCGTCATTGCGAGGAGCGCAGCGACGCAGCAATCCACGTACAAAAATGTATTCTAGCAACTGGATTGCCGCGCTTCGCTCGCAATAACGAGAGCAATATATTCACGAACGATAGTTAATTCAAATACTAACAAACGCTCGTTAATATGAAAACTAACAAACGGTCGTACATTTTAAAATGTGGATAACTCGGTGCATAAGGTGGATAACTCTGGCATGTTAATTAGTCACCGAACATAGTGTTTCACATGAAACATTTTAGCCTGAAAAGCGCAAACACAAAACAAAACCCTTTTTGGTTTCACGTGAAACAGAAACCGCACACCAATTAAACCAAAACACATCAACACCGTAGATTTTACAAATCAACATAATGTTTCATGTGAAACACATTCAGTTTCAGGAACAAACAAACTGTTTCACATGAAACACCTCGTTCCCCTCTCAGTCCCGACCTTTACAAAAGTGTTTCACATGAAACAAAGTCAAAATCAACCTAAAGATTAAATAAGAAAAATCAAAGCTATTTCTTTCACCCGATACACAACAAAGAACCCCAGGTCTATGCAGTTTCACGTGAAACAAACTTCTTAACGGTAGTTATCCACATTGTGCATAATATGTGGATAACTTTAGACCTGACGAGTTAAACAAAAAAAACCAGTCGAACTGATCCGACTGGTTTTCTTGCCTAATGATGATTTAGAATCCCTTAACTATTTTGTAATAGTTCTCCCTTTTCTTATACTTCATTATTGTCCATAATTTTTATTTTGTCAACAATTTTTTAAACTTTTTTCTAACTAACAGTCGTTAGTTTAATTTTTGACTACCTATCGATAGTTTGTCTATCATATGCGAAATGAACATAAAAAAAGAGCCGTCCCTTAGGAACGACTCTTTCATATAATCACTGGATACCAGAGGCTTTACTCTGTATCATCTTTATCCTGGACCTTATCAAGACCAACGATGTAATCTGGCTCGGTTACGCGAACTACGTTTACACCAGAAGCTCCGGCACCCTGCTCTTTAATGTCTGTTGCCTTAAAGCGTAAGGTCTTGCCCTGGCTTGTCATACATACAACTTCGTCAGAATCCTTAACATTAAGGGCACCAATAATTTCACCCTTGGCTTCTGTGTTTCCAAAGATTCTCTGACCACCAGTACCGCGACCGTGTACAGAATAAAGATCGAATGAAATGCGTTTTCCAACACCCTTCTCTGTAATAAGAATCATGTTAGCATCGGCCTCTACTTTTACTGCAGAAGCAATCTCGTCGCCTTCGGAAAGTTTCATTCCCTTTATACCGCAACTTGCGCGTCCCATAAGACGAACTGAATCTTCCTTGAAGCGCAATGCTTTACCACGGCGAGAAACAAGCATAATGTCTGCATCACCGGTTGTCTGAATTGCACTGATGAGCTTATCACCGTCATTAAGCTTAATACCAATAATTCCGCGTGTCTTTGCATTCTGGAATTCTGTTGAGCGAACCTTCTTAACAATACCCTGAGCTGTTGTCATGAACAGGTAAATATCATCTGAGAATTCTTTGAGTGAAACGATTGTTGTAATTTCTTCATCCGGTCCAACCTGGAGCAAACCTTTGATATGTGCACCACGGCTTGTCTTTTCGCTTTCTGGGATTTCGTGAATCTTAATCCAGTAAGCTTTACCAATATTTGTAATGAACAACAAATGCTCTTTTGTAGAACCAATGAACAGCTGATTAACATAGTCATCATCAAGGAGGTTTGTACCGTTGCTGCCTGTTCCACCGCGACCCTGCTTTTTATACTTAGTTACAGGTACACGCTTGATATAACCCATGCGGCTAATCATTACAACCATGTCTTCGTCTTTGATCATGTCTTCAACATTAATCTGTTCAACTTCGTTTGCAACAATTTCTGTACGGCGGTCATCACCATACTTTTCTGCAAGGTTTCTTGTTTCGTCCTTAATCAAATTAAGAATCTTGTTATGGTCGGCAAGCAGTCCTTCAAGGTAATCAATCAAAGCCTGGAGCTCTTTAATTTCATTCTGAAGATCTTCGATAAGCAGGTGAGTGAGACGCTTGAGCTGCATATCAACAATTGCCTGAGCCTGCTCGTCATCAAAGTTAAAGCGCTTTTCGAGTTTGAGCTTTGCATCTTCTGTATTTTCAGATCCCTTGATGATTGCAATAACTTCATCAATGTTGTTGATTGCAGTAATCAAAGCTTCCAAGATGTGCATGCGGTGCTTGGCAACTTTTAAATCATAAATTGTACGGCGAGTAATAACTTCGTCACGATGATTTACAAAGTGCTGGATAAGCTGCTTGAGTGTAAGAACTTCCGGCTTGAGATAGGTTGGGGGAAGGGTAAGCATTCCAGGTTCATCATAACGAGGAGCTCCTTCCTTAACCTGAGGAACAAGCGCAAGATTTATAACACCAAAGTTAGACTGCAAGTCTGTCTTTGCAAAAAGCTGATTCAATACAATTTTTGTAATTGCACCTTTTTTCAAATCAACAACAAGGCGCATACCTGAACGGTCTGAAGATTCATCGTTGGCATTTGTAACACCGTCAATCTGCTTATCGCGAACAAGCTCTTTAATGCGGCGGATAATGTTTGTTGTGTTTACACCATAAGGAACTTCTGTAAATACGATAGACTCGCGGCCATGCTTGTCTGTTTCGATTGTGAACTTAGAACGGATTACAACTTTACCACGACCTGTTGTATAAGCTTTTTTGATTCCGGCTGTACCGTAAATAATTCCGCCGGTAGGGAAGTCCGGACCTTTTATATAATGCATCAGTTCTTCTATGCTGATATCTTTATTGTCAATGTAAGCACAGATAGCGTCGGCTACTTCGCGAAGGTTGTGAGTAGGCATGTTTGTTGCCATACCAACGGCAATACCGGTTGTACCGTTACAAAGCAGGAATGGAAATTTAGAAGGAAGCACTGCAGGCTCGTCGCAGGTATCATCAAAGTTGCGGACCATGTCTACAGTATTTTTGTTGATGTCGCTTGTCATCTCTTCGGTGATCTTAGACATCTTAGCTTCGGTGTATCGGTAAGCAGCAGGAGGGTCACCGGCAATAGTACCAAAGTTTCCCTGAGGAGTTACTGTTGTATAACGCTGAGCAAAATCCTGACCAAGACGAACCAATGCATCATATACAGAAGCGTCGCCATGTGGATGGTAGTGTCCCAAAACTTCACCGACGATGGTAGCACATTTTTTTGTCTTACCGCCGCTTGCAAGATGAAGGGTATCCATTGCATACATGATTCTGCGGTGTACAGGTTTAAGTCCGTCACGAACATCTGGCAAAGCACGCTGTACAATTACAGACATAGAGTAGTCGATGTAAGCCTGTTTAACTTCATCCTCAATTGGAATCTTTATGAGAGAGCCACCCTCGGTAGTCTTTATTTCTTCCATTGCTGTTTCCTTTTTACTAATTATCGTTAGTTTAATATGGTAAAGCTAAAAATTGCTTTCGCAATTTTTTTAACGCTTTGCTATTTAACACCGGCCGCCAGCGGCCTTACACACTAAATATCAAGATTAGCGTAGCTTGAGTTCTCTTCAATGAATCTTCGGCGAGGTTCTACTTCTTCGCCCATACATACACTGAAGATTCTGTCTGCTGCCATTGCATCCGGAATTGTAACAACGCGCATCTTGCGGTGTGCAGGATCCATTGTTGTTTCCCAGAGCTGCTTTCCGTCCATTTCACCAAGACCTTTGTAGCGCTGAACATCTGCTTTATCGCGCTGGTCGCCAAGTGCTTCCAAAGCTGCATCACGTTCTGCATCACTGTAACAGTAAACAGGATCTTTCTTACCAAGCTGAACTTTGAACAGTGGAGGCATAGCAAGATATACATAACCGTTTTCAATCAGCTTAGGCATGTAGCGGAAGAAGAAGGTCAACAGCAATGTACGGATATGTGAACCGTCGACATCGGCATCGGCCATGATGATAATTTTATGATAGCGTAATTTGTCAATGTTAAAGTCTTTTCCAAAACCTGCACCAAGACTAGCAATTACAGGTTCAAGCTTATCGTTGTTCATTACCTTTTCTGGACGAACTTTTTCTACATTGAGCATCTTTCCCCAAAGAGGAAGAATTGCCTGTGTCTTAGGGTCGCGGCCTTTCTTTGCAGAACCACCGGCAGAGTCTCCTTCGACTATGTATACTTCACAGAGCTCAGGATTTTTCATTGAACAGTCAGACAATTTTTCTGGTAAACCAAAACCGTCGCCCATTGTCTTTTTGCGCATATTGTCTTTTGCCTTGCGGGCTGCAATACGAGCCTTTGCTTCGTCGATAGCCTTCTTAAGAATTGCTTCGAGCACCTGAGGATTCTGTTCAAAATATATTGTGAGTTTTTCTTTTACAATCTGAT
Organism: Treponema sp.; assembly: GCA_017551545.1. Taxonomy (GTDB): domain Bacteria; phylum Spirochaetota; class Spirochaetia; order Treponematales; family Treponemataceae; genus Treponema_D. The sequence continues at coordinate 5,350 of JAFZLJ010000021.1, forward strand.
CAACAATTGTGCGGACTTCTGTATTACCAAGCTTTTCCTTTGTCTGACCTTCAAACTCTGGCTCCGGAACTTTCATGGAAATTACTGCTGTAAGACCGCTGCTCAAATCTTCGTAAGTGAGCTTTTCTTCTTTGTCCAGATTCTTCTTGAGCTTTTCATTTGCTTCGAAGAACTTGTTCAAAACAAAACGAACTGCACTGCGGAAGCCTTCAAGATGCGTACCACCGTCTCGTGTGTTAATGTCGTTTACGAAGGTGCGTACGTTTTCTGAATAGCCAGAATTATAGTGCATAGAGATTTCTGTAATTACATCATCCCGTTCTTCTTTTATGTAAATAGGGTCTGCAGGAACTACTGCTTTTCCTTCATCAATTTCTTTTACAAACTCATTTATACCGCCTTCGAACTTAAGAACTTCTTCTTTTGGAGTTTCGAGTCGTTCATCACGGAATACAATTACAACGCCGCTGTTCAAGAAAGCAAGTTCACGCAGACGATCTTTAAGAACATCGTAATCATATGTTGTTGTTTCTGTAAAAATTGTTTTATCGGCCTTCCAGCGGATTGTTGTTCCGTGTTCATCTTCTGGAATATCACCGATGATTTCTACTTTTGTTTTTGGAACACCACGTTCATATTTCTGCTGGTAAACATGGCCATCGCGTTTTACTGTAGCTTCCATCCAGTCTGAAAGAGCGTTTACACAGGAAACACCTACACCGTGCAAACCTCCGGAAACCTTATAGGAACCCTTATCGAATTTACCACCGGCATGAAGGCGGGTAAGTACTAATTCAAGGGCAGAAATCTTTTCTGTAGGGTGAATATCAACAGGAATACCACGTCCGTTATCTACTACGCGGACAATATCATCACGTTCGAGGGCAACTGTAATTGTGTCACAAAAACCAGCCATTGCCTCATCAATTGAGTTATCTACTGTTTCATAAACAAGGTGATGGAGTCCTCTTGGACCTGTAGAACCAATATACATACCAGGGCGCTTGCGTACAGCTTCGAGTCCTTTTAATACCTGGATGTTACTTGCACCGTAATCTGCAGACATGTTTTTTATCCTTTTTTTTCTAATTATAATAGTATTTTATTTTAACTGAAAAAGACATTAAATTCAATGTATGTATAGACCCTTCGACAAGCTCAGGGACCCCATATTCTTCGTAATGACAGTTTAAAAACACTTGAAGAAATCCATAAGTTGGGTGATAATAAAATCCTATGGCAAAAGAGTTATACAAAGAAGCGTTCCAGTATGCGATGACGGAACTTAAAAAAGAATTCAAAGAAAAAAATAACGAAGACGAGTTTACAATCTGGTTTAAAATGAAATATGTTGAAGACTCTGTTGATACTATCACTGTATCTGTAGTGTCAAATTTCATGAATACCATGTTGTCTTCAAAGGGTTATTTTGCGCTTCTTCAGAAAAAACTCAAAGAAATTACAGGCCAGAACATTGAAATAAAATGCATTATCGTTAATGACGAATCTTCTACAACAAAAGATGATATTCCTGAAAAACCTGTTTCTTCAAAAGAAACAAAGGCTGAATCTTTAGAAAAATCAAAGCCGGAAGCAGGGGAGGAACAGAAAAATAAAAAACATCCTTTGCTTCAGGAAAACTTTACTTTTGATACATTCATTCCGGGCGACAACAGCAACTTTGCATATAAGGCTTCTATGGCTGTAGCAAAAAATCCGGGTAAACAGTATAACCCGATTCTTATTTATGGTGGTTCCGGTCTTGGAAAAACTCACCTTATGCAGGCAATCGGAAATTACATTTACAGTAATGGCGGCGACAAGTTAAAGATTTTCTACGGTTCTGCAGAAAGCTTTACAAATGAATTTACAAGCTCGCTTACTTCTAAAAAAACAAATCAGTTTAAAAATAAATATAGAAATCTTGATGTTCTTTTACTGGACGACATTCACTTTTTGGATAACAAAAAAGGTGTTCAGGAAGAGCTCTTTTATACATTCAATGCTCTTCATGAAAAACAGGCACAGATGGTTTTTACCTGCGACCGTCCAATTAAAGAAGTTAAGAATATGACAGAGCGTCTTGTTAGTAGACTTTCTAACGGACTTTGTATTGATATTACAATTCCTAATTATGAAACTCGAGTTGCAATTTTAAATAAAAAACTTGAACTTATTGGAAAAAAACTTAATCAGGAAATTATTGATTACATTGCCAAAAATGTTGAGACAAACGTTCGTGAACTTGAGTCGGCCTTGCAGCAGATTCTTGCTTATGCTGATATCATTGAACAGGAACCAACTTTGGAAATGGCAAAAAATCAGCTTAAGGATATTTTGAATTCTAATTCTGCTCAGAATATTTCGCTTGATATTATTCAAAAAGTTGTTGCAGAAAATTATCAAATTTCAATTTCTGATTTGAAAAGTAAAAAGCGTGATAAGAAATATGTTTTCCCTCGCCAGGTTGCAATTTATATTGCGCGTGAGCTTACAGAAATTTCTTATTCTGAACTTGGAAATGAATTTGGTGGAAAAGATCATTCTACAATTATGCATGCTTATGAAAAAATTGCAGAAGGCATAAAATTAGATTCCAGTCTTGAAGCAAAGATAAGTCTTTTGATAAGAGAGATAAAGGAATTTAAAAAATAATTGTTAAATGTTGAAAAAGTGTTGTATAATTGTGGATAAATAAGGTTTAACTTTGTTTAAAGTGAATAAGTGGATAGATTGTGAATTGAAAATCACATTTTATAAACTTTGTAAGTTATTATATTATAAAGAATTAAGTCATTTATTCACAATATAAACATAGCTTATTACTACTACTATTAAATTTATAAATTTAATAATATTAAGTAATTACAAACAGTAAATAAAAAATGAAGGCTTTTTGCCTTGATCAGGAGATAAAAAATGAAATTTACATTCGATCGCGATGCAATGATGAAAGAAATTTCTATTGCTCAGGAAATTATCACAAACAAAAGTCCAGTTACAATTCTTTCTAACATTTTAATCATAGCAGAAAATAATATGCTTACGATTAAAGCTACAGATTCAACTGTAAAATTTACAACAACAATTCCGGTTGATATTCAGGAAGAAGGACGTACAACAATTTACTGTGATAAGTTTATGAGTATTATTTCTTCTTTACCTTCTGGTGATATTGAATTTATTAAAGAAGATATAGCAGTTACAATTAAGCCTATTTCTAAGCGTGTTAAATTCCAGCTTAAGAGTCAGGCAAGTGATAAATTCCCAGAGCTTGGATCTTCTGAAAATGTTCCTTTCTTTGAACTTCCTGCAAAAGAATTTAAAGAGATGATTCGTCATACAATTTTTGCAGTATTTAAAGATGTTAAGGATATTAAGAGCCGCAGCTTTATGACTGGTGTTTACTTTGAAAAAGAAGGTGACACTCTTACAATGGTTGCAACAAACGGAAACAGACTTTCATGCATTTCTAAAACTGCAACAAATGTTCCAGATTTCCCTGCAGCAAATATTCCTACAAAAATTCTTTCATGTGTTCTTAAAAATCTTTCTGATGAAGGAAACGTTAGTGTTGCTGTAATTGATAATTCAATCTTCATTAAGTTTGCTAATTTTGAATTCTCTTCTAACTTAATAGACGGCCGATTCCCTAACTACAAAAAAGTTATTCCTGAAAATCTTACAACTAAGTTCCAGGTTAACAAGGCAGATCTTGAATCTGCACTTAAACGAATTACAATCATGGCAGATAAGGAAATCTACAGAGTTCTCTTTAAAGTAGGACCTGGAGTTCTTAAACTTATTTCGCCGGAAACAGACAGTGGTGCTGCAGAAGAAGAAATTCCATGCCGCTACGACGGACAGAACATTACAATTGCAATGAACTTTGTTTATGTAACAGAACCGCTCAAGGTTATTGATACAGAAAATGTTGTTGTAGAATTCAATGTTGATGAATTCCGCGAAGATGAAGGCATTGTTACAAAGGCTGTAATTATTCGTTCTGAACCAGCTGCAGATTATCAGCACGTTGTAATGCCATTGAAGGGCTAGAATGCCGTTTCTTTATCAGACATTTTATAATTTCCGCAATCTTAAAAATGATACGCTCGATTTATCTAACAAAGAAATTTATTTTGTAGGCCAGAACGGGCAGGGCAAAAGTAATATTCTTGAATCGCTTTATTATGCTGCCTATGGAATAAGCTTCAGGACTCACCAGGATGCGCAGATTGTAAAAAAGGGTGAAAAGGATTTTAGCATAAATGCGTTTTACAAAAATGGTGAAGACAGCTCGCAGAAAATTTCTGTGATTTTTGAAAACGGAAAAAAGCGAATTGAAAAAAATGGAAAAAAAATTCAGGACAGAAAAGAGCTCATAAATACAATTCCGTGCATTTTGTTCTGTCATGATGATATGAGGTTTGCTACCGGTGAACCTGAATGCCGTCGGTTTTTTATAGATCAGTCACTAACCCTTTATGACAGTCTTTATATAGACGACATGCGCAATTACAAGAAGGTTTTAAAAAGCCGTAATCTTATTTTAAAAAGCAAACAGTATGAAATGCTTGAAGTTTATGACGGACAGCTTGCAGGTTATGGACTTGTAATTCAGGATAAACGGAAAAAAGCAATCTTTCAGTTCAATCAGATTTTTGGAAAAATTTTTGAAGACATAACAGGCATAAGCGGTGTACAAATTGTGTATGAACCTTCGTGGAAAGTGCAAAATGCTACCGGCGAAAATTTTTTTCCTGCTACGCAGGATATTGTTTCTCTTTTGCTTTCACGAAGGGCTCAAGATCAACTTATGGAAACAACTATGTCCGGCCCGCACCGCGACAAAATCTTCTTTGTCAAAGACGGGCAGAATTTTATACAGACAGCTTCTACGGGTCAGTGCCGCCTGATTTCTCTTTTGTTAAGAGTTGCGCAAGCTATTTACTATACCCGCGCCACCGGGCTCAAGCCTGTTCTTTTAATGGACGACGTTCTGCTGGAACTTGACCCCGACAAACGAGCCAGGCTTACAGGAATGCTTCCGGAATACGAACAGCTTTTCTGTACTTTTTTACCGGGCGAACCGTACCAGAGGTATATGCACGATACCACAAAAGTTTATACAATAGAGAAGGGAGAATGGCATGAAGGATGATAATATAGTTTCGATGCAGAGCATTATGGAGCAATGCCGCATTTTTGCAGAGTCGGATGAAGGCCAGCTTCCGTCTTTGTGGCGAACTGTTGTTTCGCGGATAAAATCAACTGCAGAAACTTCTGAACGCGATGACCTTATAGACAAACGTATTCCTCTTGGTGAGCGCCTTGCTTCAAATACCCGCGTGCTTGACCTTAAAAACGGCGTACTCATAATTGAATCTGACCACCCTGGCTGGATACAATACTTAAAATTTTACCAGAACTTTATTATAAAAGGCCTTAAATTAGAAAATCCGGATCTAAAAATAAACTCGCTGGCGTTCAGGCTTAAGGGAAAAGAAGAAAAAGAGATGGATGTATATGAACAGGCCCTTAAAAAGGCCCGCGCCGAGATGGAAGAGCGGTTCAGGAAGAACGAAGAAGAGGCCAGGAAGTTTTTTGGCGAGTAATTGACCAACATCAAAAAATAATGATATATTAGAGTACTATTTTTCTGACACTTTTTCAGAAGAATTTTTTAACACGAAAACATTTTTTTATATATAAAAGGAGCGTTCTATGAAAAGAACATATCAACCAAGCAAAGTAAAACGCAATAGAAAATTCGGGTTCAGAGCCCGCATGGCTACAAAGGGTGGTCGCAAAGTTCTTGCAAGAAGAAGAGCAAAGGGCCGCGCAAAGCTTTCTGTTTCTGACGAACACAAGAAATATTAATTTTAGGGAAGGACACAGTCTTGATAAAAACGGGATTTTTTAAACGGGACGAACGTATAAAAAATCCCGCTGATTTTAAAAAGCTGTACAAAGAAGGAAAAAAGATAAGTATTCCAGGTGCCAAGTTGTTTTACCTTGAAAATCATCTGGAAATGAACCGGGTTGGTTTTCCTTTGATTCGTGGCTACGGTAACGCGGTCGAAAGGAACTTATCAAAAAGATACAGCCGGGAAGTCTATCGATTAATTAAATCACATCTGAACACCGGGTACGATATGTTAATTCTGATCTACCCTGGAAATGACTCGTTCAGCACGCGATGTGAACAGATTCGTAGTTTGTGCCAAAAGGCAGGATTATTAAAAGAATAATGATAAAATGGTTAAAAAATTTTTTAACTAAGTTTTTCTGTTTTTTAATTCGCGTCTATCAAAAATGTATTTCTCCTTTGTTTCCGCC
>JAFZLJ010000022.1 GCA_017551545.1 Treponema sp.
AAGTGCATCTTTTGCTTTTCGTGAAACATTCATATGATTACCTCCGTTATAACAGTGGTGATAATCTAAAGTGTAACATGGTAATAATCTAAAGTCAAGCATGGTAAAATACTAAAGTCGGAAGTGGTAAAAATCTAAAGTAAAAAATCAACAACTATCACAATCACAATAATAAATAGAAGCTATGGCAGTAAAGATATTGGGATACGTAAAAAAATAAGGTTGAGGCTGACGACCCTCCAAAATTGACGGTAGTTATATAATAATTACATTATAAAGTCGATATATATATACAAAACGCTAATTTATGTATATAATTATAGATGTTATGGGAAAGAATGCAGTTGTTTTATTGCCTTCGGTTCAGAAGGTGCTGACAGAATTAGGTGAAAACATCAAACTGGCTCGTTTAAGAAGAGGTTTATCAAGTGAACTTATTGCAGAACGGGCAGGAATAAGCAGAGCTACACTTGTAAATGTTGAAAAAGGTTCACCGTCCGTTGCAATGGGAATATATATGTCGGTTCTTAATTCATTAGGACTTGAAAAGGATATGTTATTTGTTGCAAAAGACGACGAATTAGGCCGGAAGCTGCAGGATTTGAAGCTGGTCACAAGAAAGCGTGCGCCTAAAGATAAAAAGGACAAATAAATGAGTAAGAACATTTTTGTGTATGGTGATTGGGAAACGCTTGGGCAGCCTGTTCTTATAGGTGTTTTGAATGTTGATTTGCTCAAAGGAAAAGAAATATTTTCATTTGAGTATGATACTCAATGGTTAAAAACACAGAAGTTCTCATTTTTTGATCCGGATTTGCAGTTATATAAAGGCCGTCAATATACCCAGCAAAACAAAGAATTGTTTGGATTCTTTACTGATTCCTGTCCAGACAGATGGGGACGACTTTTAATGACCCGTAGAGAAGCCATTGAGGCAAAGGAAGAAAACAGAGCTCCCAAAAAACTTATGGAAAGTGATTTCCTGATAGGAATTCAAGATATTTCCAGAATGGGTGCCTTAAGATTTAAAACGGAGTTGGATGGATCTTTTTTAGCAGAGGCTTCTAAAAACTCAATTCCAATATGGACTTCAATACGAGAACTTGAACAGGCTTCATATCTTTTGGAAAAAGAAGATATTAGCCTTGAAGAAGAAAAGAAAAAAATACAAATGCTGATTCAACCAGGTTCTTCTTTAGGTGGTGCTCGACCGAAAGCTACTGTGCAGGCCCTTGATGGCAGTTTGTGGATTGCAAAATTTCCTTCCAGACATGATGAGTTTGATTGTGGTGCCTGGGAAATGGTAACACATGAATTAGCAGTCTTGTGTGGCTTGAATGTTCCTGAAGCTAAATGTGAAAGATTTTCTAAAAATGGGAGCACTTTTCTTGTTAAAAGATTTGACCGCACTCCTGAAAATAAGCGCATTCATTTTATTTCTGCAATGACAGCTCTTGGTAAAATAGACGGAAATAATGCTCAGGATGGGACAAGCTATCTGGATATAGTTCAGTGCATACAGCAGCAGGGGTCAAAACCAAAAGAAGACCTGCTTGAACTGTGGAAAAGAATTGTATTCAACATTGCAGTTACGAATACAGATGATCATTTGAGGAACCACGGCTTTTTGTTTAATCAAAAGGGTTTTAGACTTTCCCCGATGTATGATGTAAACCCAAATCCGGATGGTGTTGGATTGTCTTTGAACATTGATGATATGGATAATTCCTTGAGTTTTGATGTAGCAATTGAGGCAGCAAAATTTTTTGATATAAAAAAAGATGAAGCAGTAAAAATTGCAGATGCTATAAAGCAGAATGTAAAGCAATGGAAAGCAGTAGCAGAAAAATTCGTGATTTCTCGTTCCGATATGTTGCGTGTGGAAAATTGCTTTAGGTTGTAAAAGCATGAAATATCCAATATCTAAAGAATTAAAAAGCATCTCAATTTACAGCGGCTCAATGGTTGGGCGTTTATATCCGATGGTGAACTTTGCTTACGGTTTTATAAAATGTAAATCGGATGATTATGTAATGGTGAAAAAAAACTCTACTCCAGGTTATGATGGAGCAAAGCTTTCAACCTTGGTAATCGAACCGCGTCAATATGAAGGTGAGCTTCCCTGCATTATGTTTTTTCATGGCGGTGGATTTTTGATGAGGGCTTCGGCCGCTCATTATCAGATTGCAAAATGGTATGCCCGTGAATTGAAATGTAAAGTTGTCATGCCTGATTACAGACTGCTTCCAAAACACCGCTATCCTGTTGCGATTGAAGATTGTTACAGCACTTATATGTGGGTTTTGCAAAATGCAGAATCAATGAAAATCAACAAAGAAAAAATCATAGTAACCGGAGACAGCGCCGGAGGAAATATTGCCGCTGCGGTAACTGCAATGTTGCACGACAGAAATCAGCCGCTTCCAAAAGGTGCAATGCTAATATATCCGGTTCTTGATAAAAGAATGTGTACAGATTCAATGAAATACTTTACCGACACTCCAATCTGGGATTCGAATTGCAATAAACTTTTCTGGGATATGTATTTGAAAGGAGTGGAGAACAGCCAGACAAAATATGCATCAATTTCAGAAATTGAAGATTTGGATTTTTTCCCTCCGACATATATTGAAGTTTCAGAATACGACTGCCTCCACGACGAAGGTATTGAGTTTGGAGAAAAGTTAAAGTCTCAGGGCATACGGGTTGAAGTTCATGATATGAAAGACACCTGCCACGGCTATGAGACAGCCTTAAAAAGTTCGATTGTCGAAAAGTGTATGTCGCGGCGAGTTGAATGGATAATGAAAATAAGGAGATATAAATATGATTTTTAATATACAGGACAGACAAGAGACTTTTGATTTTATTCTTTCTATTGCAAAAGCGTGTGAAAAAATTGTTGCGCTGGTGCAGGTTGGTTCCGGGGCTGTGGGATTTACGGATGAACACTCCGACCTGGATTTTGTTGTTGCGCTTGATTCAAATGATTCGATGAAAGAGGTGATGGATTATTTTTATCAGAAGGTTTCCCAAAAATATGAAATTGTTTACTTTGGGCAGATTGAGCAGAGACGGCTTGAGGTTTTTATGCTTTCCAATCTGCTTGAAATTGATCTTGGTTTTGGTTGTTATGAACAGGCCGCTGCAATGAAGCCGGCGTTCAAGGTGTTGTATGATAAGACCGGCGTTGTAGAACAAAAAATGATTGATTCCCGCAAGTGGATGGACGATGCAATTTTTGGTGACAAGCAGAAAAAAGACATTGAGTTTATCTGCAGTCTGGTGTGGCATCGTTTGATGCAGGCTGCTGTTGCAATTAATCGTGGGGCGCTGCTCAGGGCACGAGGCATCATTGAATATGTCAGAAGTCTGTATGTTGATCTGCTCGGTGACCGCTACAGACTCGAAAGCAAATTGAACCGCGAAATGGACAAGCTGCCACCAGAAGAAATTGCTGCAATCAAAAGTACTTTTATTACCGAAGACACCCCGGACGCCATGTGGATGAGTTTGTTGCGGCTAACAGATTTAATCTATAAGGAACTCGAAGGTCAGCCTATTTCAATTTCAAAGGAAATGCTGATGGAATATTATCAGGACTTAAGATAGGTGTGTCAGTTCCTTTATTCTTTTTAGTCCGGCTTTGTTTACCGAAATCGTAGTAATGCTTTTTATTATCATTGTCGAAGCGCTTATAAGGCCTAGACGAAGCTGGAAGGCGTAAAGCAAACTTCCTGTTGTTATGACTCCCGCACTGATTCTGTCTGCACCCATAAACATCAGGACGAGATAACCTGTAAGTCCGAACAAAGGTATGCCAGCTGCTTCAAGCACTTTAAATAAAGTCTTTTTAATTTCTAGCCTGCGGAGTTCAAGATTTTTGTCTTTTATTTTTTGAAGAAAAAAATCTGAACAGTCATATAAATAAACAGTATCTGCCATGTTGATATACGACGTGTACATGTCTGTGAGATCTGCGCCCACTTTTTGAATTTGATTTTGCAGGGAATAAAGAAGAGGCGCAAACACATAGCTTGAAATAAGTACAAAGGGTAAAACAAAAACTATTGTTATTAAAAAAAGTTTAACTTCAAAAAGCCAGAACAGTAGCGAAGACAAAATAAGATTTGCAATTCCGTTTACAAGAAAAACAAGGTTCCAGGGTTCTGCATAAATGGCTGCGGCCATCTGCGTGTCCTGGTTCAGTCTTATTAAAACGTCACCGCCGGCAAGGTTGTCAATTTCTTCAAGGGGTTTATCAAGAAGCTTTGTGATTATAAAGACCTTGAGCTTTTTCTGCAGTCTGGCATAAAAGACTCCAAAAAAACGCCACACAGTTCCGTTGTAAGAAAACAAAAAAATATTTGCGGCAAGAAAACCAGCGCAAACAAGACATAACCTTTTGTTGTCCATATCCTGAATTGCTTCAAAAGAAAATTTCAGGAAAACTGCATAAATTAAATTTCGGATTGCTTCAAAGGGAAGGCGCAAAAGTAAAAGTCTTACATATTGGGTTCGGGCTCCTAATTCTTTTAACATAAGCAGCCTCCGTCAAGATGGTAAATTTCATCACAAAAATCAAGGGCTTCTTTTCGGTGTGCAATGGAAATCAGAGTCTGACGGCACCCCAGCTTTTGCCTTTTCTGCCACCATTCCATTAAGGCTTTAATCAGTTTGGAAGAGGTTTGAATATCAAGAGCCGAAGTAGCTTCATCAAGAATCAGATTTGGAACGTCACTTGCAATGGCTCGGGCAATACATATTCGCTGTGCCTGCCCGCCCGAAACATTGTCGCCGCGCACTCCTGCAAAAGTCTCAAGTCCCTGGTCCAGAGAGTTTATCCATTCTTCAAGCTGGGCAATCTTAACTGCTTCCCATATTTTTTCTTCCGGAACAGGATGACCACAGGTTATATTTTCTCTGATTGTAAAAGGGAAAAGTGCGTTCCCCTGCATTACTACGGCAGTTTTTCCTTCTGCAAGAATTGTCCCGCTTTGAAGCTTGTAAAGTCCCGAAATCAATTTGATTAAAGTTGTTTTTCCGCAGCCGCTTTCGCCAACAATTCCAATTTTCTTTCCGTCGGGAATTGTAAGGTTTATGTTTTTTAAAATTGTTTTTTCTCCGTAGGAATATGAAAGGTTTTCAATTTTAATCATTTGTGTCCTCCTGTATTGTCGACTATTACTGGCGCATTCAACTTTTTAAGGTTCGTGCCAAAAATCCGGAATTGCATTATAAATGACGGCATGTTCATAAGAATGCCCGAAACATTTCCCGAAAGACTGATAAAAACATAAAGCTCGCCCAAAGACAGCTTTCCCTGAATAACAAGTTTTCCGCCAATCAAAATTATAAGCAGCAGCGGGATGTTAGTAATGACAGCAGAGATAGACATTAACAGAGCCTTTTTCTTTTCCATAGAAATATTCAGTTTTTCCCATTCAGTAAGAAGAGTGGAGTAGTTTTCCAGAATCATTTTTTGCGCCTGGTACAATCTGATTACAGGAAAAAGATTCATAAGGCTGTCTGTAACAGAATTGATTTTTGAATTTTCTTCATTTGTTTTAAGCGTATATTTTTGCAGGATTTTACTGGAAAAAGAAATGTAAATTATGATAAAGAATACCGGCAGGTTTGAAGTAATTGCAAGAAAAGGATTCAGATAAATAAGCCAGCCAAAGCTACCAATAAATTTAATAAGGCTATCAAACATAAAAAACAGATTTTCAGAAATAAAATTAGAGACTGCGGTAAGTTCATTCAGGAGCACAGAGGCTTCCTTTCCTCCGTTCAGTTTTTGTGTCGGCAGGTTTTGATTCGAAATCTTTTGAATATAATTCTGGCGTAGTGAATAATTAATTCCGGAACAGGTTAGGCCGGAAACAAAGGTGGTCGCCCCACTCATCAGAATATATGCTGCAAGAATTACTACCAGATTCATAATTATTGATTTAGTTACTGTCTGGCCGCTTGTTACCAGATCAATAAGCACTGCGAGCTGCCTGTTCCAGACAAGAACAACTGCAAGAAAAAAAAGATCAAATAAAAATGTCAGAAAAATCTTTATCTTTTCTTTAGAAAAAGTCAGTGTTATAATATTCATAAGAAAACGCTAAACCTTGCCCCAGGGACAGAGTCAAGAAAAAAATATGGAAAAAATTTTGGAAAAAGACGAATTATTAAAAATCAGTGAAATTGCAGATTTTTTTGGAACAACACCAAAGGCGCTTAGAATTTATGAACAGAAAGGAATTATCATTCCCTGCAAAATTGATCCCGAATCCGGTTACCGCTATTATTCTGCCGATCAGGTAAAAAAACTGAACCTGCTTATTGAACTTCAGGAGCTTGGTTTTTCACTCAATGAAATCAAAAAAATCATGGATGGCGGATTAAAATCGCAGCAATTTTTAGACGCGCTTAATTCAAAGAAAATCCAATGGGAACAGGAAAAATCAAAAATCCAGAGAAAGGTTGAAGCAATAGAAAAAATTGAAATCAGATTAAAGGAAAAACTAAATGCAAACAAAGACGCGGGTGGTACGACGACGGCTGAAATGTCTGCGATGACCGAAGAAGAACGCGCCTGGTTTTTGTTGAACGCCGTATGCATAGAAGAATTAAAAGCATCAAAAAATCTTAGCGAAGCAATCTGGGTTTGATATGGGGGAGGGTGAAATGAGAAACCGAAGTGTAGCCATTGTGTACTCGCACGGACGAAAGGAATATTCTTTTGAAGTAGACAACCGCAAGTTTATGTGCAATCTGCTTCGGGCAATGTTTGATGAATTACCGGCAGCGAAAAAATAAGGACAATCATGAAATATCCAATAGATAAAGAATTAAAAAGCATTTCAATTTTCAGCGGTTCAATGGTGGGACGTTTGTATCCAATGATAAACTTTGCATACGGATTTATCAAATGCAAATCAGATGATTTTGTTAATGTCAAAAAGTTTTCTACGCCAGGCTATGATGGGGCGGAGATTTCAACTCTGGTAATCGAACCGCGCAAGTATGAAGGTTCCTTCCCATGCATTATGTTTTTTCATGGCGGTGGATTTTTGATGAGGGCATCTGCAGCTCACTATGAAATTGCAAAATGGTATGCCCGGGAATTAAAATGTAAAGTTGTTATACCTGATTACAGACTGCTTCCAAAACACCACTATCCTGTTGCGATTGAAGATTGCTACAGCACTTATATGTGGATTTTGCAAAATGCTGAATCACTGAACATCAACAAAGAAAAAATTCTCGTAACCGGAGACAGTGCCGGAGGGAATATTGCCGCTGCGGTAACTGCAATGTTGCACGACAGAAATCAGCCGCTTCCAAAAGGCGCAATGCTTATATATCCGGTTCTTGATAAAAGAATGATTACAGATTCTATGAAGCGTTTTACCGACACGCCAATCTGGGATTCAAATTGTGATAAGCTTTTCTGGGATATGTATTTGAAAGGGCAGAACAAAAATCAGACAAAATACGCATCAATTTCAGAAATTGAAGATTTAGGATTTTTCCCTCCGACATATATTGAAGCTGCAGAATACGATTGCCTCCACGACGAAGGAATTGAGTTTGCAGAAAAATTAAAATCTCAGGGAGTTCCCGTTGAAGTTCATGACATGAAAGGCACCTGCCACGGCTATGAAACAGCAATAAAAAGTTCGATAGTAGAAAAATGTTTGGCGTGGCGAATGGAGTGGATTAGGAGTTTATAAAGATGACCAATTTAATTATTCGTCCAGAAAAGGCGGAAGATTTTCACAATACTGAACTCATGACTATGCGCAGCTTCTGGAATAAATATTTTCCGGGATGCGTGGAACATAATATGCTTCGGGTTATAAGAGCTTCGGCAGATTATTTGCCTCAAATCAGTCGTGTTGCCGAGCTGGAAGGAAAAATCGTGGGTGCTGCTTTTTACACCAGAGCTTGGATTGTGAGAGGAGATGGTGTACGTCATGAAGTTGCAATGCTTGGTCCACTTGCAGTTGAACCGACTCTGGAAGGTAACAATATTGGGGGCGCGCTGATTTGCGAAACAATTCGTCTTGCAAAAGAAGCGGGAATTGCGGGAATAATTCTTTGCGGTGAGCCAGGTTATTATCCTAAGTTTGGATTTAAGCTCATGCAGGATTTTGGAATTACAGATGCAGACGGCAACAGCTACGATGCATATTTGTGTTATCCGCTGAACGAAGAATTTCCGACGTACAAAGGTCATTTTGAAGAAAGCCCGGATTTTGAAAAAATTGAAGATCCTGTCGCACTTGAAAAAATCAGCAAAGAGTTTCCTGTATACCGTAAAGTAAAAGTTCAGGAAGGCTTTATGCAGATTTTTAATCAGCATCTTGGCGTTGTGGAATCTGTGGAAGGTGATATTTTTAATGTTCGTTATTGGGAGTTGGTAATTCCGTGCAGGCTTTCAGAAGGACTAGAGCAAATACCCTCCCCTGGCAGCGATGTTCAGTTTATCTGGAATCACAAAGGCGGCGAATCAAAAATCACAAAGGTGATAAAAAATCTTTTGGATGATTAAGAATGGCAAACATTATCAAGAAGCAAAATCACCTCCGCGGTATAATCATCTCATAAAGTTTTGGAGGAGATGACTTTATGGATGATTTTAAACCGCTGTTTGAATATGTTGAAAAAAACATTGAAAAGAAGATTGAGTTAAAGGAACTTGCAGATTTTATGGGCTACAGTCCTTTTTACATCAGCAGAAAATTTGTAGATATTTACGGCATTCCGATTACTGGTTATGTGCGAATCAGGAAGCTGCAATATTCCATAAAGGATTTGCTGGATGGTATGAAAGTGATTGATGTTGCCATGAAATATTCCTTTGAATCTCATGAAGGTTTTTCAAGATCGTTCAAAAGTCTTTTTGGCTCTTCTCCAAAGAATATTAGAAACTATTTGCAGAAGTACGAAATTCCGGAGTTTGAACTTTTGCCAAATAGTAAAGCAAAACCAATGGAGGAACAAAAAATGAGTTTAAGCGATGACATGCACAAAATGATTTTCACGATTCTTGGTAATTCGTTTGAAGAAATGGGCGCAGGCTTCTGTTCAAAAATTGAGCTTAGCCTATTGCCGGATAATTGCCTTAGGATTTTTGATGATGGCCGCGGAATAAAGCTGGATGACGATGGAGTGATTCACGAAGAAATCCTGCAGAATCTTTTTTCCGGCAAACCGATTACAAAGGTTGAATATGCCCAGATGGGAGACCTGCCCTTTGATGACCTTAAGCTTGTAAACTCACTTTGCGAAAAGCTTACAATAACTGTCTGGCGTAATGGAAAAATATACGAACAGGATTACATCCGCGGAGTTCCACAGCATTCAGTCACAAGCAAAACTAATGATTCAAAAATCCCGCACGGAACTCAGATTATCCTTAAACCCGACACATCGATTTTTGAATCCACCGAGTTTAGTAAAGAAAAACTTCAAACCTGGATTAGCGAAAATTATTGCGACCTGAAAGGGAATGTGGTAATAAATTAAAGGTTATCATAAAAGCTCAGAAGTGGTCACTTTTAAAGCGACCACTTTATCCATTGACATCACCCATTTTCTTCTTCATAGTATTTTTGAAGGAGAAAATAATTATTAATAACATAGAATTAAAACAACTATCGCTGGATATGGGAAAACCGGAATATGATATGCTGCAGAGCATTCTTGATGTGGAAAACGGTTTTACAAATCCGGCATATGACCTTTCCTATGACGAGTATAAAGAGTGGCTGCGGATAACGGACAACAATTCCAGAGGTATTGATTTGCCGGAAGGTTGGATTCCGTATACCACATATGTTCTGTATGTTGACGGTATTCCTGTCGGTTACGGCAGAGTCAGGCATTCGTCATCCGAGTATCTGGAAACGGTTGTCGGCGCAGGAAATCTGGGGTACGGCATCGCTAAGGAATATAGAGGAAAAGGATACGGAAGTATTTTATTCAAAGAGTTATTGAAAAAATGCAAAGAAATCGGATATAAAGAAATTAAGCTGTTCCCGATGAAAACCAACGAGCCTACCATAAAAATCATGCTGAAAAACGGCGGCCAGATTATTGGAGATTTCAAGAATCAGAAACATATCATCCGCATACCATTGGAATGAGATGATGGTACAAATGCTATTTTCCAGGCAGCTTATGAATTATTTTTATTCCGAAAATCCTAAGCTTTCCCAATCATTATACAGTTTTGTGTAATTTAAAGAATATTCTATTAGTTTTTCACGTGGAACTTTTTCGGCTATTTTTCGGACAATCTTTTGA
The DNA here is from genome assembly GCA_017551545.1 of Treponema sp. Classification (GTDB taxonomy): domain Bacteria; phylum Spirochaetota; class Spirochaetia; order Treponematales; family Treponemataceae; genus Treponema_D. The sequence goes on from JAFZLJ010000022.1 coordinate 10,309, forward strand.
GCGAAAGAATATAAATCATTTGTAAGTGTAAATAATTTTTCAAAATTGAAAATATCTTCTTTGGGGTAATCAATTTTTATATCATGATTATAAGGCTGGTCAGCAAGATAAGTAGCAAGTCCTTCACCCATGATAAAAGACATTTGTGATTCAGGTGTAGAAATCTGATTCTGACAAATGTGAACAAATTCATGAATTATAATTTTCTGAAAATCTTCGACGGTATCATTTTTGTGCACATTTGTTTTTTTGTATTCATCATAAGCAAGAACATATATTTTAGAACCATCAGCACAGCCAATAATATAATCCTGATATGGACCTCTCTCAAAGCTTTCGTAAAATGTTTTCCACTCTTCAAGATCAGAAAAAATCCTGATTTCTACATAGTTTTCGAGTTTCTGAATTTCCCAAAAATCCAGAATACGTTTTAAATTTTGATTGAGTGCTTCGTTTACAGTTTGAACAAGAGATTTGCTTTTTTCATCATATTCGATTGAATAGAGTTCTGATTGAAATAGCATGATTTTAACTCCTTTGGTTTTATTAATAAATCATAATCCCTGGTTGACGACCCTCCAAAAATTGACGGTAGTTATACTTTGAGCCAGCCTTTTTCTATTGCATTATCCAGATTCTGTTCTACCCAGCCGTAAATACCAGGCATAAACTCTTTAATAATACTCATTCGCTTTTCTACCATTGGACGGCTTATTCCGCCTTCTACCCAGGTATGGCCTTGAGTCAGTGTATTATGTAAAAATGGCTGAAGTCTGTCCATACATGCGGCATATTTTGCATCTGGAGTTTGCATTGCATCAAATTCTTCCCAAAGCTGGCGGATTTCCTGTCCCTGTTCAGAAGGAAGCATTGCAAAAAGCTTGTCTGCGGCTGCCTGTTCACGCTGGGCTTTATCCTCATTTCCTTTTGTATCATAAGCAAAGGTGTCGCCTGCATATATTTCTATTAAATCATGAACTACACACATTTTTACGGCACGGTTTACATCAACCGGTTGGCTTGCATATTCTTCAAAAAGAAGGGCCATAACCGCAATATGCCAGGAATGCTCTGCATCGTTTTCGCGGCGTGAACCGTCTACAAGCAGGGTGCGTCTTAAGATGCTGGTCATATTATCTATTTCGGCAGTAAACCTTAGCTGCTGGTCTAATCTTATATTTTTACTTGGGATAAAATCTTGAATTGCCATATTTTGATTATAACATAAAAAAAATTTAAAAAAAATTAAAATTTTCTTGAGGTTGACGACTCTCCAAAAATTGACGGTAGTCATACTCAAATGGTGATATTTATGAAATAGAAGGGGATGAATCCTCTATAGACCCAGATTTATTACCAACAAGTGTTTATAAAGATGCAGATTTCTTACATAATCATCCACAAGGGTCACCACCATCTTCTTATGATATTTCAAATTATTATATGAGAGAAATGAAGTCAATGACTTCATATGGTAATAGAGGTGCTTGGAAAATATACAGAGATAAAAACAAAAGTGACAAAACTGTATTGTTAGTAAAAGATTTAATGAAACTGGAAGCAAAAATATAAAAAATGAAAACACAAATAGATATTATGTACAAAACTAAACAGATAAAAAAGGATAGATACGATGCTGTTTATAATACATTTAGACAAGACCTTGAAAACTTCTTTACAAAAGTATAATTATAATGTGGAAAGGAGATAAATAAAATGCAGGATGAAATACTAGGGAAACAACTTACCAGAACAGAGATTGGGAAGCAGATTGAAAAAGAAGTGAAAAAAATGAATAGTAAGGAAAGACAGGCTTATGAAAAAAGGTCTGAACGTAATTATGAAAAGATTATGAAAGCACTACAAAAAAAATAATGTTGTTGGTTGACGACCCTCCAAAAAGTGACGGTAGTTATACCGAATTGATTTCAATTTTCCAAAACCCAGAAAATTTCTTCGTATATTTCATTCAATAAATCTGATGATAATCTTGAGTTCTTTTCTAACAGAGCCTGCTTATCAACTGTTGTAATCTGAGAGCACAAGGCTACAGAATCTTTTGAAAGCTTTGATTCATATTACTGTACAATAATTCCAGGTCTTTTAAATGCAGGTGTACTGCCGCGAGGTTCCTGGAAATCTACCCACCAGATTTCACCATTCATCATTCTTTAAAATCTCCCTTATGGCAGCTAGACTGCTTTTGCGTATTTTTTGTGATTCAGAGGAATTCAAATATTGATTATAAGAAGCGTCTGGAATCTTTTTTATTTTCTTTGTTTTTAATGCCGGTGGCTCCGGGACGCAAGTCTGATTTTCAATAATTGTGGCAAGTTTGGACATTAAAGAAATCTGTTCACTCAAACGCAATAAAGGTATAAGCCTGATTAATTCTGCCAGTAAGTTTTTTGAATCTGATTTTGCCGGTGATTTACCATAAGGAACTGCCGGGGATGCAACCTTCAAACCAGTTTCCGCTTCAGAATCATATGAATAAACAACCTTGTTGTCATCGTTTTTGATATTGTCTAAAAACAAGTCTGCCGAAACCTTATATAATTCGCATAATTTTTTTATGTTCTTAAGAGAAGGTTCAGCTGTACCGTTTTCGTATTTGTTATACATCTGTCGTGAAATTTCAAGATATTCAGCCACGGCACTTTGAGAATAATTATTTTTATTTCGTAATGAACGAAGTAATTCTTTCATGGGTTTAGTATAAGTGAGAAGTGTTTTAAAGTCAATTTTTATTAGACATTTTTTGTCGTATTTTTGTTGACTTTATAAAATGCTTTTTAATATATGAAAACTTAAAATATCTATGTTATAATTTTTTATTATGGACGAACCAAAAGTTATAGATGATTACGAGTCGTATTTTGATTGAGGATGGAATTAAAAACTATGAAAATAACAACAAAACAATTTCAAATGTTATCAGACATAAATCTGGTGTGGGATTTCCTTGTAGAAACTTACGACTGGAAAAATGCGAGTGGACGACCGGCGCCGTTCTTTGAATATGCACTTACTGCAACCTGGATGGATTCGTCATATTCTTTTTTGGACCGCTTCTGGTTCGATGGCGATAAGGTTGTTGCTTTTGCTTATTACGAAGCACCGGTGACAGATATTTATTTCAATGTACGCAAGGGTTATGAATTTCTTGCAGACGAGCTCATTGAATATGCTGTTACAACAATGCCTCATTTTAATGGCGAGCAGCAGTTTGTCTTTTCGGATGGTCAGCAATTCTTAAAGGATGCAGCGGCAAAGCGTGGCTTTAAACAGGTTTATGAATATGAGGACATGATTTTTGATTTTCAGAACGAGCTGAATTACGAGCTTCCGGAAGGTTATCATTTTGTAGACCACAAGGATGTTGATATCGTAAAATGTTCAAAGCTCTGCTGGTATGGTTTTGGCCATGGCGAACGTGGTGAGTTTGTGGGCTGGGATAAATACGACGATTCTCTGGAATGGACTCCGGCAAAATCTCATAAGGACGGCTGGGCTTCTTTCATGTCTCCAACTCCTCATGAAACACCGCAGTATAATATCATCATTGCAGATGAGAACGAAGAATATGTCTGCTTCTCTGGTATGTGGTGGGTTCCTCAAAACCATCTTGCTTACATGGAACCGCTTTGTACTCATCCGGATCATCGTAAGCGAGGTTTGGCTGCAGCGGCACTTACAAAACATTACCGAACACTCAAGCCACTGGGCGCAACTCACATGACCGGCGGAGATGATGAGTTCTACAAAAAGATTGGATATGGAAAAGGATATCACTGGACAATATGGAGAAAGCAATAGAAACAAACCGTCTTATAATCACAAAGTTTACTCCCGATATGGCGCAGGCTGTTCATCAAAATTCGCTCGATGAAGATACGCGTAGATTTTTGCCGGACGAGGTTTTTGAAACTGTTGAAGATGCAGCTGAAACAATTGTTTTTTTGATGTCGCAGTATGAAGGGACTGAAGGGCCGTTTGTATATCCAGTCCTCTTAAAAGACAAAACGAATATCGGTTATGTGCAGGCAGTTCCAACTGAAAGCGGCATTTGGGAAGTCGGCTATCATATTGCAAAACAGTTTACAGGAAAAGGCTATGCGACAGAAGGAATTACAGCTTTTCTTCCGGTGATAATGAAACAGCTGGGGATTCAAAAAATCTACGGAATCTGTGATGCCGAAAATGTTGCTTCATGCAGGGTTCTGGAAAAATGCGGATTCAGTTTGGAGTATCAGGGAGCCGGCAAATATCAGGGGAAATCAACACAAATAAGAAAGTATGTGTATGTGTTTTGTTGAATATAACGCAAGCTGGCTTGGTGAAAAAGTTACCGGCGAAAAAGCTGTGTGGTAATTCGAACAAAATCTACTTTAAAAGTTTGCGCTTGAGTTTATAAAAATACTCGGTTGCAAACTGAATCTTTGTCGGATTAAAGAAGCTGTATTTTTCTTCTACATCTCCAAACTGATTCGGATCTTCAACCGGCGGATTCATGTGCTTTGCAGAAAGTACAGCGGCAACTTTTTCATTTTGTTTTGGAAAAAGATAATATGTGTTGTCCAAAGTTGCAAGCGTAATGCACATTCCGTATTTTTCGCGATAAGCATATTCAGTGTGAAGAGAAATAAGCGTTTCAGATGCAAAAAAGAGCGTTTCAACTTCCGATTTGCTGTAATCTTTAAATGTAAGATAAAAACCGTCCGCGTTATGAATCAAATGTCCGGTTCCGCAGTTTATAAAATTCTTTGCATTCGGAAGAGATTCAACGTGGACAAGGCAATCAAGTTTATAATTTCCGTTTTTGATTTCGTCTTCGACAGTTTTTCGTTCCCATTCATACCAATCAGGAATATGGATTTTTTCACAAGATTCGCTCGAAGAATTTTTGCTCTCCAACTGACCGTATTCATTCATATTCCAAGAGGCACCGCAGCTCGTACAGAAGATTTCACTTCCTTTTGACTGCATCGTTCCTTCTTTCTGGCACGAACGGCATTTGTACAGCGGCATATGAAGACCTTCTGCGCGGAAAGGCACATCGATTTTCATTTTTTGTTCCAGCTGCTATTTATATTCGTCGTAAGAAAGCGCTTCTTTTAAAGCATTGTTAATTTCATCCACCGAAGCAGTTTTCAATTCTTCCGAAGTAAACAAAACTTTCATTTGGGCTTCCAGACGAACACCCTTTCGTATTTTATGATTCCAGATTGGCTGCTGAAGGTAATTTCCGTGCATGTTCAAAGTTACAAGCGGGACGCCCATCAATTTTACAAGTTTTCCAACAGAAACCGGCAACTCAGAAGAAGTTCCGACATTTGCATAGCGCGCTTCGGGATACATTACCAAAATATCGCCGCGATTTAGCACGTTTTTAATATTTCGAACTAAAGCAATGTCATTTACAAATTTTCGGGTGCCGAGACATCCAACCTGACGATAAGGCCATTCTCCGTAATTTTTAAATCCTTCAAGCTCAGAAACATAATTTGCACGATGAGGAAAAATCGCAAGCGGCGTAACACAAAAATCGTTGAATGCATGATGACTTCCCAAAAGTATGAACGGTGGCTTAAGACCCTTTGTATTTTCTTTATGAATTTTCAGATGAGTTCCAAAAGTTGCATATAAACTCCAAATCCAGACAACCGGCATTCCCCACCAAGCCTGTCTCGGCGGAATTTTATCTCTATCAAACGGTTTAGTAATAATCTTTTTCATAATGTTTTTTATTGTAATACGAAACAAATATTTTTCAAGAACCCCGAAAAAGTTTGAAAAAACTATGTTATAATTCAAAAGACAAAAAAATTGGTGTTGGAAAAATGACAGATTTTGAAAAGATAAAAAATTATTATAAACATTTTGATGAAAAAAACAGACTCAAAAATGACAACAGCGGAAAACTCGAATTCTTGATGACAATGCGGATTTTGGAGAAGAATCTTCCGCCTTTGGATGATGGCGCTGAAGTTTCAATTCTCGACCTTGGTGGTGGAGCCGGCGTTTATTCTTTCCCGCTAGCAAAAAAAGGATATAAAGTTACGCTCGCGGATTTGTCTGAAACTTTGCTTGCACAGGCGAAAAAACAGAAGGACGAAGACAAGGTGCAGAATCTGATTTCCTGTGACCAGGTGAATGCCACAGACCTTAGCCGTTATAAAGATAACTCTTTTGATGTTGTTCTTCTCTTTGGCCCGCTTTATCATCTTACAGAAAAAGATGAACGCGAAAAATGCGTTGGCGAAATCCGGCGAGTTCTTAAAACCGGCGGAAAAGTTTTTACAAGCTTTATTCCACATTTGGCCGGAAGCATTGCTCTTGTTCAAAGATTCTGCTGGAGTCCTGACCAGGTAGATATAAATACACTTGAAGAATGCTTTAATTCGGGCAAGTTCAAAAATCTTTCGGACAACGGTTTTCAGGAAGGCTACTACCCTGCTTCAGAAGAAATTGAAAATCTCTTTACGGTGAACGGATTTGAAAAACTACTGCTCCGTTCTATCCGCGGCTTTGGCTATGAAAAAGAAGATGTAATTTACAAGTTCAAAAACAAAAACGTCTTTTCAAAAATCCTCGACCTGATTGATTCAACTGCCCAGGAAAAATCAATTATAGAAATGTGCGGGCACGCGATGTACGTGGGAATAAAAAAATGATAAAAACACTTTTCTTTGATGTGGGATATACTCTTGTAAATGAAGACGCAGTCTGGGAGCGGCGTTGCAAAGAGCAGGCTGAAACTGAAGAAACTAAAAAACTTGGCGTGACTGCACAGGATATTTATCACGAAATTGAAAAGGCAACGATTGAAGGACTCCCTCAATTCCGCACGGCAATTGACAGGTTTAATTTTTCTACAATGGTACCGTATCATTCTGAACTTGAAACTATGTATGAAGAAGTCCCGCAGGTTCTGGAGGCCCTTTCTAAAAAATATGAACTTGGTGTAATTGCAAATCAGGTCGACGGCTTAAGGGAACGGCTTGAAAGTTTTGGGATTCTCAAATATTTTAAATATGTAATTTCATCGTGGGATGTCAAAGTGATGAAGCCTGATATCCGCATTTTTGAATATGCACTAAAGGCTGCCGGCTGCAAGCCCCAGGATGCCGTTATGATTGGAGACCGAATTGATAACGACACTGTACCCGCGCAATCGCTTGGCATGAAAGGCGTATGGATAAAGCAGGGTTTTGGAAAACTTCAGACGGCACTTGCAGCGAAAAATCCACCGGATTATGAAGTTGAAAATCTGACTGAACTTTTGAAAATCTTTTAATGATTGCCTGTCATAAAATATTTTTCAATTCTCGTCTTGAGTTAATTTTCAGTTTTTCGAAAATTGTGGCTAGATGTCGTTTTACTGTAGCAACAGAAATATATAGTTCATCTGCAATCTGTGTATTTGTATAGCCTCGGGCAGCAAGAATGGCAACTTCTTTTTCACGGCGGGAAAGAAGTTCACTGGCCGGTGAAGGAGAAGCAGCGTTTGTTGAAACTTCCTCCTCTTTTGTTCCGTGTTTTTCAAAAGGTATACAAACTATTTTTATAAGCACACCTAAAAGCAAAGGACGGAAGCTTACAAATATTTTTACAAGAAAATCCGGGTCAGCCTGCTCAACTAAATATGTAAGCAAAAGCAGTTTGATTACTGTTATGAAGCCACCCCAAATCAACGCGATTTGCGAAAGAATTTTTACAAGAGAAGGCTTTTTATTTTTGTTTCTGCCTGTGAGAAGAGTTACCACCAGAGCAGCAGCAATTCCCATAAGCAGAAGGATTATATCTGCAATCATTTTATTCTTTACAAAGGTTATGAATGCGGCTTTCTACAACAAGCAGCAGTGCACATACAATTATAGCATAATAAGTTACAATTGCGGCAACCATCATATTCAGCCCAAGAACTGAACGATCTTCAAGATTCATAAGGATGCTTATAAATCCAATGAGCGTTCCTTGAACACCAATGTAAAGCAGAATCTGGCGTAATGTAGAAACTGCATTTTCATAAAGATTTTTTTCGGTAACTGTAATTTTTTTATTCTTAAAAACTGCAACCAAAGCCTTCACCAAAACAGTGAAGTTAGCAGAAACTAACATCAGCGGTACAGCTCCTATAATCAAATAAAAAACAGATGGTAAATCTAAAAAGGCAAGTAAAGAAGGCTTCCAATTATCCTGCATATTAGCAGTATGAGAAAAAATAACTCCCCAGGTAACTGCAATAATCACAACTAACACACAAAGAGTTTTCAAAATGCTTAGAACTACTTTTTTTGCAGAAGTTTTTTTAACTGGTAAAACTTCGCCTTCTTCGGTCATAAAGCTGATTATCTGTTTTTTAAGACTGCTCTTTATAGTAATTAAAATTGTGTCCAGATAAAGCATGTAATGCAGAGAACCAATTATTGTTGCCAGGTTCGGACCAAGCGTTGTGCGGTAATCAAAATTAATATAAAACATAGAAGCGGCCACAAGCATAAAAAACAGGCAGATGTACAAGAGCGCCCTTATTGCAAAGTCCAGAGATTTTTCCGACTGACGGAGCTGGTCAAGGCTAAGCTTTTTCAACTTTGAACGCGAACTGAAAATAATACAGAAAGATTTTCCGTATCCAGACAAGAACAAAACAAGCGCAAGGATAAAAATAATTCCTGGAAGCTCGACGCCGTTCACAAGCCCCCACCAGGGACCTCCGCTTAAGAGCATACATAAAACATTAACAACTGTTATAACAGCAAATGAAAGCAAGAATTGAATAATCATAAAACACCTCCTGAGAAAGGTTTTGGCAGCCGGCTTGTCATTAACCTATGTCTTAAGTATCAGCCCATTAAACAAAAAAAACAAGGGTGTAAAAGATGTATTTTTAGGTTCATTTGATCTGTGAGTTTGACGGAGTGCTTTTTTTAAGGGATAATAAGAATATGAGTAACATTGAAAACTACAGAAAATATTTCACAAAAGATTATCTTATGGGACCAAACTCGTTTAGACTGCTAGATGAGCTTATTCAGCGAAAACCTGACAATGTTGTTTTCAATAGAACATTAGACCTGGGCTGCGGATACGCTTTGACTTCAATGTTCATTGCTAACGAAACCGACGCAAAGTCTGTATATGCTTTTGACCTATGGATTCCTGCCACAGAAAACTACAAGCGAATAAAAGAAAACAGGCTTGAAGATAAAATCATTCCAATCCACGGTGATGCGATGGACATGCCTTTTGCGCACGACTATTTTGATGCTATTGTGAGCGTTGATTCATATCATTACTTTGGTTGTAAGGAAAGCGTATTTTGTGAAAAGATTTTACCCTTTGTCAAAAAAGGTGGCTGTGTAATGATTGCAATTCTGGGATTGAAAAAAGAGCCTGAGGGTGAACTCAAAACTATTTTTGAAACCTGGGCCGAAGGCGATGATTCACAGTTGTTCAAAACTGTTGCCTGGTGGGAAAATCTCCTTAAAAAAGAATGCGGCAGCTCCTGTGAAATCTCTGTAAAAGAAGCAGACTGTTTTGATATTGCCTGGAAAGAATGGTTTGATTCCGGGCATGAATACGGCATCCGCGACAAAGAGTTTTTGAGTAAGGGATTGGACCAAATCTTGAACTTTATTCTAATCTATGTTAGAAAAAATTAGGCGAGTTAATTCTCACACCCCGGGGAGTTATCAATGAATAGTATTGAAGAAAAAAGAAATAACACAGTTCACGAAAAGCAATTTAATAAGTATCTTCAAGAAACAAAAGATCAGATTGAACAGATTAACAAGGGAATCGAAATAAAAAAACATCTTGGCGAAAATACTTATTGTCATTATACATATGACAAAAAATATTATATTGATGAAGTAATTAAATATTTTGATGGGAAAGGCTATAAGGTTCAACGACTGCAAACAGAATGTCCCGTTTCCTACAAAATTAATATTATCTGGTAAAAAACTACCATTACACAGGAGGACATTATGATCTACCAGTTACCTGAAGAAAAGAAAGCTTTAATCATCCCCTTATTCAAAAAGACACAACCGAATCGTTCTGCGCTTGGATGTTATTTTAATGGAACACTGTCGGGAAAAACTTTTGTTGACGACCTAAGCGCGCCTACAAAAGCAATCATCCAAATGGATATGACCTGGGTTTATATCAGTGATGATGCAGACCTCCCTTGGATTGAAGAAACCTTACGCGAAATAATAAAAACTGCCTGGATACAGGTTGTCTGGGCACCAGAAAGAAAAGGCCAGTATCCATTACCAGAGCTTGGAAAAGTTATTCCGCGTCATGAATATATTGAACGAAAAGAGCCGCTGCAAAAGCCCCGCGATGCACAAATAATTCCTTTTTCGAGTGAATGGTTTGATAAACTGCCGGATCCTGATTTTCAAGAGTTTCATATTTTTGGCTATGGCTCTAAAGAAAAATTCCTTGAGCAGTGCTTAGGATTTTATGCTGTTGAAAATGGTGAAATCTGCAGTGAGTTTTCAGGTTCTTTTATAGCAAATGGATATACAGAAATTAATATTTACACATTTGATCCGCATCGAAGAAAAGGATATGCCTATGCAGTCTGTGTCCACGGATTAAAGGATCTTGATAAAAAGGGCTTAAAGGCAATCTGGGCCTGCGATGTTGAAAACACAGAATCAATGCAGCTGGCCGCAAAGCTTGGATTCATCAACCCTGTGGAATACGATTTTATTTTCTTCCCGCAGAAAAATGATTGATGTAAGAGAGTTTTTTCAAATGCCATAAAATTCAATGCGATATAGGCATTTTTTATGGCATTTTTAATTGAATTCGGACAGATTGATTAAAAAACAGTCTGAAATTGACTTAAAAACCATAAAATTGTGCAAAAAAGTCAGCTTTTTATGGTTTTTATTAGAATATATTGCCAGAACACCATAAAAAACTCTAGAAAACGGCAAATTTTATGGTTTTTATTATAAAATCGATATAAATCCATTTCAAAAGTATGCAGACACTTCAAATAAATACTATAATAAAATCATGCAGTTAGAAATTCAGAATCTGATTACACAGCTTTTTGAGACTCTTTTGCTTGGGAGAATTACAGCTCCCATAACGGCGGTGTCTGGCGGCTTTATGCACAGGATGTATAAGGTTTGTACGGCGAATCACACTTATGCCGTAAAACATCTTAATTCTGAAATTATGAAGCGGCCGGCTGCAATGGAAAATTACAAAAAGGCTGAACGGCTTGAAGCGATTTTAGAAGGTGAGGGGATTCCGATTGTTGCTGCTCTCATCTTTGATGGAAAAAAGATGCAGGAGCTTCTGTGCAATTACTTTTATATTTTTGAGTGGCACGAAGGTAATATAACTGACTGGAATAATATTACGGCTGAGCAATGCCGGAAAGCGGGAAATATTCAGGGAAGGATTCATGCGATTGAAACGAAACAGTCTGAGCAATCAGAGCCAGAACTCAGCACAATTGACTGGAACGAATATATCAAGAAGGCTGCTGGTTCAAATACTGACGCGCCGGCAAAAGAAGTCGAATCTCTCCTTAAAGAAAATCTCCCTCTCCTCGAATACGCCCAGACAGAATTAAACAAAGCCCGCCAATCCCTTCCGAACATCACAACAATCATCGACGAAGACATGGACCCAAAAAACGTAATGTGGGAAAACGATGAGCCTGTTGTAATTGACCTTGAATGCCTTGATTACGGTAATCCTGTTTCGAGTGCAATTCAACTTTCGCTTCAGTGGTCGGGAATTACGCTTTGTGATTTTGATGCGGAAAAACAGAAGGCATTTTTCGAGGGTTACTTCCAAGCTTACGACAATGGCTTTAGAGATTACAAAAATGTCTTTGGTCTCACCTATACCTGGATTGAATGGCTGGAGTATAATATCCAAAGGGCGCTGGGTTCCCGCCAGGATAAATCCGAACAAGAGCTGGGACTCACCGAAGTAAAAAACACAATCAACAGAATTAAATACATCCACCATATGGAAGACAAAATAAAAAGTAATCTGGAATTTTAAGGAGCCGTCATGCCGGATAAGTTTTCAAAAGCTTTTATAACCGCACTCAAAAATCACGATACAAAAACTCTTCTTACAATTCCAAAAAGTGATGTGCACAATCATCTTGGAAGAGGCTGTCGTGTTGAATGGCTTTCTCAAAAAATGAATCACACCTTTGCAAAACCGCCTGCTGTTTTTGAAGGCCTTCAGGGAATGCAGGACTGGTATGTAAATAACATCAGAGATTACTGCCGCGCCCATGACAACAATCAGACTGATTTTCGCCGGGAAGGTTGTTTTGTAGAAGCAGAAAGAAATCATCTTGTACGCTTTGCCCCTGGTTTTTCTGAAACTGACATTGAAGATTACGGCAGCCTCAAAAACTTTTGTGAGTATTATGATATGCTTCACCAAAAGTATTGTCCGGATGCAGTTTATGAGCCGGAGCTTGCATTCCAATCTTACGTAGATATAGAACCTGCGATGGCAAGGGCAGAAGAATATTTCAGTTCAGGATATTTTAAATCAATTGATGTCTGCTGCGGCGAAGGCTACAAACCTTTTTCTGATTACATCCCGCTTTACAAAATTGCAGAAAAATATGGTGTCTTAAAACGAATGCACGTTGGAGAAACCGGTTCTGCAGATGATGTTGAAGCTGCAATTGAAACTCTTGGCCTGGATGAAATCCATCACGGAATAAACGCCGTACACTCTTCAAGAGTAATGAAACTTTTAGCCGACAAAAAAATCACCCTGAACGTCTGCCCTACAAGTAACATCAAATTAGGCTACGCAAAAAGCTATGCCGAACATCCGATCAAAATCCTTGTAGAAAACGGAGTGCCAGTTACAATAAACACCGACGATCTTCTTGTTTTTGACAGCGCCGTCAACGAAGAATATCAGCGCTTATATGATGCCGGTACTCTCACCGCAGAACAGCTTGATGATATCCGCTGCTGGGGACTCCGGTTGGGAACAAAATAAGGAATTAAAAATGAGTTCAATCAATAATCAAAAAAATGTAAAAGAACAATATGCCAGTGCAGGAAACTTAAACACGCGCATTTCGATTCATCAAAAATATTCCACAAATAAAATGGGATTCGGCAACTGGATTTTTTCGAATTATAAAATCACAAAAGGAATGAAGGTACTGGAGCTCGGCTGTGGTACCGGCGATATGTGGAAGGGCCATGAGGATTTGATGAAGGCCTGTTCTAAACTTGTTCTCTCTGATTTTTCTGAAGGAATGCTTGAAAACGCAAAGACCAACCTCGTGAACAATTCCAATGTTGAATATCGTGTGATTGATATTCAGGATATTCCTTTTGACGACGAAACCTTTGATGTTGTGATTGCAAATATGATGCTTTATCATGTGCCTGATATGGAGCGTGGTCTTTCAGAAGTTCAGAGAGTTTTGAAAAATGGGGGCGCCTTTTACTGCGCAACCTTTGGTGAACACGGAATCATGGAATTTCTTTCTCAAGTTCTGAATGCTTATGGTGTTGAAGATAATGTGAACAAAAACTTCACACTTCAAAACGGAAAAGAAATTCTAGATCCATTCTTTTCTGATGTTCAAAGACTCAACTACGAAGATTCTCTTGCCGTGACTGAAATTGATGATCTGATTGAATACATTTATTCACTTTCAAGTATGACGACATTGAGTGTCGTTCCAAAGGAAGAAATCCGCGAAGTTCTAGCAAAACACATGGAAAACGGTGTCCTGCGAGTTCCAAAAGAATACGGCATGTTCTGCTGCAGGAAAAGATTATAAATCCCTTTCCATATACCCGCAGGTGAACGGAAAGAAATCATATTTTTCAGTATGAGTGTGAATAAACCCGTGAGCTTCATACCAGCGGCGCAATACTTTATTTTCTTCCACAATACCGATTTTCAATTTTGTGCAGTTGTTTCTTTTAGCTCTGGCGATTGCATCTTCCAGCAAAGCCTCTCCAATTTTTTTATGTCTAAACTCCGGCAGTACACAAAGATTGTTTAACTCGCACTCATTGTTCTCCAAAAACTGAAGCGAATAATACCCAAGGATTTTTCCGTCATCATCATAATATGCAGCCATCCAACGGTGTTCGTATTCAAGCTGATAGCACAGCCAATCTTCAGTTGTTGCATACGCGGTAAAGCGCGGTGCATTTTCGGGTGTAAAACCAAACTCATCTGCAACAGTTAAAAAGCTTTTTCTGATAACGTTTACACATTCTGCGATTTTGCTCTTGTCAATTTCTTTTATCATATTGAACACGCCTCGTTAAAATCCAAATGAGATTATTTTGAAATTAAAGAAAAAAGATTTTTGTGTCAACTCTCTGAAAAATTATGATATAATTATTTAGAAGAAGGAAATCAAATTGGAAATTAAAGAGTTCTCTGAACTTCAAAATCAAAATTACTGGCTTTCAAAAATTAAATCCGCTGACTGGCGTGCTGCAAAATATCTGGCGGAGCTTGTGGAAACAAAACAATTCTACACGCTCTGTGGCAGCACTTCAAAAGTTTTTCTTCTTATTGAAAATCAGGATTTGATTTCTTTTTGTACATATGCCCAAAAGGATGATATTCCGGACACCGACCTTACGCCATGGATCGGCTTTGTATATACATTCCCCCAATTCAGAGGTAAACGCAGAATCGGCATACTGATTGAACACATCTGTGGTCTTGCCAAAAATGAAGGACATAAAAATATTTATATTTCCACTGACCAGCAGGGGCTTTATGAAAACTTTGGTTTCACTTATGATTGCACACTAAAAGATCGATACGGCGAAGATACTCTTGTATATAAACGTTCACTAGAATAAAAAAGGTAGCCTTATGAAAACAATAATCACAATCCAGCATACACAATCGGTTCATCACACAAACGGGATGGTTGGTTCCTGGACAGACTGGGAGCTTACCGAAAAGGGAATTGAACAGGCAAAACGAATTGGCGCCAACTTGAAGGAAGAGCTTGGTGACCGAGCAAAAGATTTTGTTTTATATTCTTCTGATTTACTCCGCGCAAAACAAACGGCAGAAAATGTTGGTAAAGCGCTGGGCCTTACACCAAAGCTTCGCACAGAATTACGTGAAAGAAATCTTGGCAGATGTTGCGGAAAGTCAGTTCAATGGCTGCGGGAAAATCTGGAACGTGATGAAAAAACTATAGACGACAAAATGTTTTCTGATGGAGAAAGCCGTCGCGATGAATGGAACAGGCTCAAGCCATTCTTTGATGAAATAATGTCGAACGACGAACAAAACATCATCATTGTTTCGCACGGAGATATGCTAAGCGTATTCAACATCATGTTTTTAGGACTGGACGTGGAGGCGCTGAACAAAAGTGAAATGCACGGTGCTGCCGGTGGCGTTTCTTATATGTTCGAATCCGACGACGGAAAACGCATCATAAAAAAAATGGGCGACATGTCATATATCTCTTTTACTCAGTCATCATAATGGCAGTGAGCATTCTTTGTGTTGCAGATTTTGTCCGCCTGTAAGAGCAGAAGCTGTGACCTTCAATTTGTGAATGAAATGTGCAGACGCTTGAAGGAATTATATTTTTTTCAAGAATGCCGTTTTTCAAAAGCGTGAGTTTTACAGCTTCCTGCAGATTCAAAAGATATTTTTCTTCATTTTTTCTGCTGAATATTTTTTGCATTTCATCTTTGGTAAAGGGCTGTGCAAACTCTTCAAAAACATCCTGGCCAACTTCGTAACAGTCTTTGCAGATGTGAGGACCAATCGCAACTTTTATGTCTGCTGCTGCACAACCAAACTCGCCGCTCATTTTTTGAATAGTCACTTCCGAGATTTTTTGTACAGTTCCTTTCCAGCCGCTGTGAACCATTGCAATAACTTCTTTTACAGGATCATAAAAATACACCGGAACACAATCAGCTTCGACAGTGCACAACAAAAGATTTTTTTCATTTGTAATAAGCCCGTCATAAGGATCGTTTTCATCTAAAGGATGCAGGATTCCGTCGCCGCCATTTTTCCTTGTGACAATTTTTATTTTTGCTGTGTGCTTTTGTTTTGTTTTAATCATGTTGCCAGGTTCAATGCCAAGCTGTTCGCCAAGCGCAATATAATTTTCGCGACACCTGTCGTCTTCAAAATTCCAGGCAATGTCTTTGGTTGTTGTAAAGAGAGTTTTTAATTTACCGGTTGCATCAAGTTCAGGAATAGGAAAATATTTTATATTCATTTTTGATTCCGTTTGTTTTAAAGATTATAACATATTTTGAAGATTATATGTTATAATAAATATTCAGATGGCTTTACAATATACAAAAAACAGAATTTATGAATGCGCATTAAAACTGGCAGAAAAACGTCCACTCAATAAAATAACCGTTCGGACTATTGTTGAAGAATGTCAGATAACACGTAATACTTTTTACTATCACTTTCACGATTTGCATGATGTTTATGTTTCTTTTGTAGACAGTAAAATAGATGAACTTCTGAAGCGTGCAGATACAGATGCCGAAGCTGCCTTTTTTGATTTTATAGAGCTTGCTGTCTGCTACAAAAAAGTCTGGTTAAATCTTTATAAGAGTGTAGGGTATGAACGGCTTTCGGGCTTTGTCACAGAAAAGGTAAAACAATTTATACTGATGTCTATTTCTAAAGAATATGATATCGAAGAAATCCCGGCGCTTGATCTTGAAATAATCTGCAACTTCTACGGCGAAGCTATTTTTGGACTTCTTATACGCTGGTTAAAGGACAGCCGGTTTGATTCCAAAGATCAATTAAAATATTCACTTGGACGAATCAGAGTTTTATTCGACGGACAGCTTGAAGGACTCATCAAAAACAGTCTGAAAAACTAATTATTTCTTAGTACAATTTGGGTTAAGTGTACTAAATTTGCACACTCAATAGTCATTGTACATTTACCTTCCACCATAAAGAAAGTAGTATTAACTAATTTATAGTATATGCTGGAGGTAAATCATGAAAAAAATCAAAGTACTTACAGATTCTTGTTCTGACCTTAGCGGAGAGCTGCTCACAAAATACGATATTGATTATGCAAGAATGAGCACAATATATCAAGGTCAGGAAAAACCGGCTTCTCTTACCTGGGAAGAGTATACTCCACAAGAGCTTTATAACATCATGCGAAAGGGAGAACGCATTACTACAGCACAGGTTACTACTCAGGAGTTCATGAGAATATTCAAGGAATACCTTTCAAAAGATTATGATATTATTTACATCGGTTGTTCTTCAAAACAGTCTGGTTCTGTTAATACCGGAACTGTTGTTGCAAAGGATGTCCTCAAAGATTTTGCCGATTCAAAAATCACTTGTATAGATTCACTAAATGCCTGTATCGGCGAAGGAATGCTTGCTATTTATGCGGCAGAACTTGCAGCAGCAGGAAAGAGCTATGAAGAAGTTGTTAATGAAACATTGGCTGCAAGAAATCGTGTAAACCAGTATGTTACAGTTCACTCGCTTGATGCTTTAAAACGCGCAGGTCGTGTAAAGGCAAGCAGCGCCTTCCTTGGAAATCTTATGGGTGTAAAGCCTATTCTTATTTCAGATGCAAACGGCTATCAGACTCCTATTAAAAAGGTTCGAGGGCGAGCAACTTCCTTTGAAGAAATTGTAACACAGCTTGCTGCAACAATTGAAAACCCTGCAGATCAGACAGTATATCTTGCCCATGCCGACTGTAATGCAGAAGAGCTTGAAATGCTCAAAAATATGATTAATGAAAAAATTAAGTGCAAGGATATTTGTACTGTATATATTGGCCCAATTATTGGTGCTTCAATCGGACCTGACGCAATTGGTGTCTGGGGATTTGGAAAAGAAATAACCTACAAGGTTGGTGAGGGTAAATAATGAATACAAAGTTTCTTACCGGAGACATGCTTCTTGGGATGGTAAGATCCGGTGCAGAATGTTTACAGTTACATTGTGATGAAGTAAACGATCTTAATGTTTTTCCTATTCCAGATGGCGACACTGGTAGCAATATGTTTATGACAATTCAAGGCGGTGCAAATACAGAATGTTCAGTTGAAAAGATTTCTGACACAGCACAGAGCATTGCCCATAATATGCTTCTTTCTGCAAGAGGAAATTCCGGTGTAATTCTTTCGCAGCTTTTTGCAGGAATTGCAGATGGTTTGAAGGGGCTTGAGTCGGCTGGTATAAGTGATTTGGAAAATGCATGTAAAATGGGTGTTGAGCGTGCATATAATTCTGTTTTGACTCCTACAGAAGGTACAATCCTTACAGTTGCAAAAGAAACAAGCAATGCAGTTTGTAATGAAGATTTTGACTGTATTGAAGAAGTTTTTGAATTCAGTCTTGATGAAGCAAAAAAGGCTTTGGAAAAAACTCCTGAACAGCTTGAAGTTTTAAAGCAGGCAGGGGTAGTTGATTCTGGTGGTGCCGGCCTTGTTTACATAATCGAAGGAATGCAGAATTTCCTCACAGGAAAAAAATCATCTGGCAGGTCTGTTGTTTCGGCTCCTGCTCCTGCAGACTCTTTGAATGTTGATCTTTTTACTGCAGACAGCGAGCTTGGTTTTGGTTACTGTACAGAGCTTCTTGTTCGTTTGCAGAACAGAAAATGTAATCCTGATGAATTTGATATAAACACACTCATTGAATATTTGAACGGACTTGGGGATTCCATCGTTGCTTTTAAGGATGGAACAATCGTTAAGCTTCATGTTCATACAAAGACTCCGCAAAAGGTTCTGGGTTACTGCCAGCAGTTTGGTGAATTCCTTAAAGTAAAAATTGAAAACATGCAGCTTCAGCATAATGAGGTTGTGGCAAATGAGCAGGCAAAAGAAACTGGGCGAAAACAGTTTGCAATTATTGCTGTTGCCAACGGTGAAGGAATTAAACAGGAGCTGACTGATTTTGGTGCAGATATAATCATTGACGGCGGCCAGACAATGAATCCTTCAGCAAGCGAACTGATTGCTGCTTTTGATAAAGCAAATGCTCAAACTATTTTTGTTCTTCCAAATAACGGAAACATTATTCTTGCCGCAAAACAGGCTGCCGAGCTTTATAAAAAATCTGATGTAAGGGTAATTCCTACAAAGAATATCGGTGACTGCTATTCTGTACTTTCAATGATGGATCTTGAAGCTGGTGATGCCGACGCAATTGAACAGAACATGAATGAATCTATGGTTGGCACACTTACAGCAGAAATTTCAAAGAGCATCCGCAGCACTCAGATGGATGGAATTGATGTTCGTGAGGGCGAATACATTGGGATTCTTGGAAAGAAAATTGTTTCTTCCGATACAGACTGTTATGACACAGCCCTTGCTGCACTTAAGCTTATGGAGCCGAACGACCATTCTTCACTTATTATCTTGCGTGGAAAAACCGGTGATGAAGCAGTTGCAGCAGACATTGCTTCCTTTGTAAAACAAAACTATCCGCGTCTTGAAGTGTATGAAAGCTTTGGCGGACAGAATGTTTATGATTTTATTCTGGTGGTAAACTGATGGGCGTTGGATTTTATTTAATTTGTGCGGCCTTTGCAATTGTTGCTTACCTTATTGGTGGAGTAAATGCCGCAATTGTAATTTCAAAACTCAAATACAAACAGGACATACGAACTCAAGGCAGCGGAAATCCGGGATTTACAAATTTCAAACGTATTTACGGGTTTAACGGCTGGGCATTATTTGTAATGCTTTCTGATATTATTAAGGCTGTCGTTCCTGTAAGCATTGCAATGATTGTCTTTGGAAAATTGTATGACATGGGGCAGTTTGGTGCTGCTTTTACAGGCTTGTTTGCAATGCTTGGTCACTGCTTTCCGGTATGGTATGGCTTTAAGGGCGGCAAGGCTTTTATGACAGGCTTTGGAACAATCTGGTTTGTAGACTGGAGAATGGCACTCATTGCAATGGTTTTGTTCCTTGTTCTTCTTTTGATTATTAAATATATGTCTGTGGCTTCGTGCATTTCTTCTGTTGCATGTCCTATATTGCTCGCTTTTTTCGGGGCAGAAAGTATTGCAGTTTTGATTATTTCTGCAGCGTCTGCTTTGCTTGTTGTAATCAGACATAAGGAAAATTTCAAAAACCTTAAGAATGGAACCGAGACAAAATTTACTTTGAAAAAGAAAGAAGCAAATTAACTGGTCGCAGTTTTATCCGATGGTACAGAGCTTGCCGCGGAGGATGTAGCCTAATTTTACATAACACGCATTTGAAGCAACGTAATCTGCATCGGTATAAAGCATTGGGAGGTAGCCTAGTCGGGCTGCCTCTTTTGTTACCTGGTACACAAGATTTTCTGCGTAGTGCTTGCGGCGGAATTCTGTAAGTGTGAAAACAAGACTAAGACTTGCCATTTCGTTTGTGACCCTGAAATCACAGCTTGCAACAAATTTTCCGTCGGCGTTTTTCCAGAGGTACAAGTGGCCGTCTTCTATAAGGGCTTTTGAATCTCTTCTGTAGCCTTCGCGGTCTGTCATATCAAGCTTGAGCTCTGTATGAAAGCTTTCTTTAAAATCTGTAACGGCTTCAAGGTTATCAAGAGTGCAAAGGTGAAGTTGGCCATCGACCGGAGTGAGAATTGATTCATCGGCGAGCTTCGGGCAATCATAGGCGAACATGTTTTTGAGGATAGAAAGCTTTTTGCCTTCGTCTGCTGCGCGTTTCATAAAATATTCAGCTAGTTCATACTTCATGTTTATGCCGTGATTGCCGTCGAGGAAGCCGTGTTCGTCAGAAATTTTGTAGGCACTTTCCATTTCTTGTGGCGTTGCATCATCTGCGGTCCAGATCCACACAGGGAAAGGACTTTGTGAATAACAGATAATCATGCGGCTGTGGTCGCTTAAAAGCAGCTCGCAGTTGCGGGTCATGATGCGTGTGAGTATAAAGAAGGTGTACTTGTCTGCTTCCAGGATTTTGAAATCTCTTTCGTCTATAAAATTATCCATATGTTTTCTCCCATAATTTGCTTTTTATTTACAGTGTTTTCACAAAACGCTTCTGATCTTTTTCCGAAACATAACCAAAATGCTCGTAAAAACCATGAGCGTCCGTGCGGTTCATGCCGGAATTAAGACGCATCATTTTTATGTTGTTTTGTCTGGCCCAGTCTTCTGCCGCAAAAAGAAGCGACTTGCCTACTCCCATTTTATGGTAAGCTTTAAAAACCGAAAGTCCAAGAACATTTGCCATAGTTTCAAAATACAAAACATCGTAGCGTTCAATATGAATGTAGCCGATGACGCTGTTGTCTGCAACCGCAACAAAAACTGCCTCTCGCGCAGCATCCAGCCCCTCAATCTTTTTCTGCACTAGAGCAAGGTCACAGCTGTAGCCAAGACCTTCTGCACTAATGTCGCGTACAGCCTCTGCATCACCAATCTCAACTTTTCTGATTTTTATATCCATGAAGTCAGTATAACATACATTTTCTTTTATTTACTACCATGATATAATACGTGGCGCGAGGGAAGAAAAAATGGAAATTAAAAAAGAATCAATCGATCAGGGGCAGGGCTTTGACTTTGGACGCACTTCAGAAGTCTATGCAAAATACCGCGACATCTATCCGGAATGTATGTTTCAAAAGCTCGCAGATTTAGGCATTGGAATAAAAGGCCAGCGCGTCCTTGATTTAGGAACAGGTACTGGCGTCATCCCACGCGGAATGATTAAATACGGCGCCCAGTGGATTGGCACAGACATTTCAGAAAATCAGATAAAATATGCCAGGGAACTTTCCGAAGGTACACAAATAGAATACCGTGTCTGCTCCGCCGAAGAGCTTGATTTTGAACCCCACTCATTTGATGTAATAACAGCCGCGCAATGCTTCTGGTATTTTGACAGCAGCATCATAGTTCCAAAAATAAAAGAGCTGCTCAAAAAAGACGGCATCTTCCTCAAAATCTATATGAGCTACATTAAAGAAGAGCAGATCACAACAGATTCAAATAGTCTTGTCAAAAAAATAAACGGCAACTGGAGCGGTGGCAACCCCGGCATCAAAGATTTGACAACCCATTATTTCGAAAATCCCCAGATGGACAGCATAATAGTAGATTTGCCTTTTACCCGCGAGACCTGGCACGGAAGAATGCTTTCAAGCCGTGGCGTCATGGCCGCAATGAATCAGGACCAGATAAACCAGTTCGATTCCGAACACAAAAAAATGCTCCAGGAAAAATATCCCCAAGCCTTCACCGTAAAACACAAAATATTTTTAACCTGGTACAGAATCGGGTAAATAAAAATACGTTGGGCGCATCCGGTTGCTCCGCAACCGGCCGGGCGTTCCGCCATTCCGCTTGCGCTCCAGCCTCCTCGTTACACTGCGGTGGCCGCCTTCGGCGTGGCTCCATACCCTTGCGCAAGAATCATGAGGGAACAGGCCTTTTCCCCACTAAATAGACAAAAACACACATTTAGTGGGTATTTTTTTCTGCAAATAATCTTCAAAAACCAAGAAATTACCCACTAAACAGCTAAAAAACCTCTTTTAGTGGGGAATTTTCAAGACATACACAGTCCAAAATCCAAAATTTTTCCCACTAAAATGGCCAAAACCGCTATTTAGTGGGGAATTTCCAAAATCTAGGGTCTTAGAAAGCCAGAAAATTCCCCACTAAATAAACAAAAACGGCATTTTGGTGGGGAAAATAATTATTTACCATGCTATAATATCTTCAGGAGGAGCGCGTTATGGAAGGATTAATTTTATTTATAGTTTGTATAGTGATGATTCTGACATTCGCAGGTTTTGGTTTATATTCATGGCGTAGAAAAACACCTGCAAACTTCTGGGCGGGAGAAAAAATCCCGGACGACGCTGTAAGCGATGTAAAAAAATATAACCACGCCAACGGTCTGATGTGGATTATCTATGGCGTTTTATATTTGATTCCTGCCGTTATGAGCTTTTTTAATCTTGATTCTGCCGGGATTGCTATTGCTGTGGTGACTTTTGGAGGACTCCCGGTTCTCATCTTTGTTTACGTTAAAATAATCAGGCCAAAATATGTTTCCAACGCAGACAAACTTTATGACTAACTCAGCACTTCTATAATTTTAGCATTAATCTGACTGCTCAGCTCGTGGTTTAAGCCGTGACCTGCATCAGGGTAAAAAGTTACGTTCATGCGGTTTTCAAGAATGCGTTCTTTTCCTCCGATTTTTTCAAACGGATCTTCTTCGCCAACAAGGAAAATAAGTTTGTCGCGGATAGTGTCAACTTCTGCACTTGTAAACGCAACAACCTTATGATATCTCATTGCAACAGTATTAAAGCCTCTGAGTAGTCCTTTGTAGTGCGCCATGATTGTCGGGTTTTCTGTAAAGACGTTGTAGTTTTTACCGCACATTTTTTTGATAAGGTTGCACACATTTTTGTCAGTAGGGAAGAGTGCTTCAGGTAAAAAGATTTTCATCATATTTTTCATTGCTGCAGCCTTGGCTTTTTTGGCATTTTTTTCATCAACATGTTCGTTTGAAGCAGCCGCAGAAACTGAGCTCGAAATGCTTATGCCTTTAATAACTTTTTCCGGGCGTTTGAGAGTATAATACTGAACAAGATATCCACCGTTTGAAACACCTGCAATAAATGCCTTTTCCAGCTTTAATCCGTCAAAAATCTGGTCAATCCAGGCTATATCATCAAAAGATTCATTGTAGTTCTCATTAGGAACACTCTTTCCGGGGCCCCCAATTGTATCAATTGCATAAATTTTAAAGTGTTTGCTCAATTCTGCAGCATTAAAAATCCACATAAGTGCCGAATCATCGCCAACTCCGTGAAAAAGAACAAGTGCGGGTGCGCCATCGGGGCCTGCCTCTATAACATGTGTTGTTCCATAGTTCGTTTCAAGGTCGCGTTCCAGAAGTTCACAGCCCCAAAGCTTGAGCAGCTGGTCATAAGTCTGTAGGATAATCTGTTCCTGTTTTTTGCTTCGATAAACTTTCATATTTCACTCCTGTTATTTTTTCTGCAAAACAGTAATTGCACCGTAGTGAAGAATCTCAAAATTTTCCGGGGCAATTTGGTCCAGCATGGCACGATGTTCTGCATCCCATCTGGCAAGCTCTTCGGGATTTAAGGAAGCTCCAATTCCGCGGCTTGCTTTTATGCGTCCGTGCCAGCTTTCTTTTGTAAACGGAACTTTAAGGTCGTATTCTTCGTGGTCAATTTTATCAAAATATTTATAGGCAACATCAGGCACCCAGATTTCACGGCGTGCTTCACCACTGCCAGACCAGGTTGGACTGTACTTTAAAATCATCTGTTCGCTCTTGCCGGCAATTTTGTCTTCTTTAGGAAGCCAGGCCATGTATAAAATTACAAGCTTTCCGTTTGGCTTGAGCAGGTTTGCAAGGACAGGCATAACCTTTTCGTGGTCAAAATACCAGAAGCACTGGCAGGCAGTAATTACATCAAAGGTCTCTTTTGGAAAATCAAGCTGCTCTGTAGCAGTGGCAAAAAAATCAATTTTCATTCCTGCGTCGGCGGCAAGAAGCTTTGCCTGTTCAATCTGCTCTGGAGAAATATCTGTGCCTGTCCACTGGGCGCCGTATTTATACATGTTGCGTGGGACTACGCCGGTGCCTGTACCAAGGTCAAGAACCTTCTGGCCTTCAATACAAAGTCCGCGGTTCACGATTTTTTTATAAAATTCTTCCGGATAAATATCGCGGAACTTTGCGTATTCCTTTGAAGTTTTTCCCCAGTCAAAGGCTTTGCCTTCATCTATTCTTTTGTCTTTAATTTCCATAAAGAATAATCCTTACTTGTGGTTTTTATTTAAATTTATGTCCTGAGGCTGCTTCGAAATTGTATTTAACAATTCCAAGGTCGATCTTTGTCATTGGGCCGCCCTTTGTTGTAATTACAGGTTCTCCGTCCTTAAGGGAAACAAGGAACTTCTGCTGATTAAGTGCAGTAGGGGCGAGCAGTGCTGCTTCAAGTCCTTCCTTAAACCAGTCTGGCTGCTGAGCTTCCGGAATATCACAAAGCTTTTCTACAGGTTTTGATTTATGAACTGCTCCCTGATTTTCGCCATAACCAAGAGAAATTACACAAAGAAGCTTTTCGCCGGCTGCAGCATTTGCCTTGCATTTTCCACGTCCAAAGGTACCGGCAACCCAGCAGGTGTTCAGGCCAAGCATCTGTGCTTCAAGAACAAGCTTTTGTCCGTAATAGCCCACAAGTTCATCAAGGTTTCCGGCGGATTTGTTTCCAACCATGGCAAAGTAATTGTGTGCATTTTTGAATTTGCCGTAGCGTGCAAGGAATGTGTCAAAGCATTCAGGGTCATCACAAATCAGCTGAATGTTCAAACCACTCTGAGCGTTGCATTCTTTAACCAAAGCAGAAAGCTTTTCTTTTGCTCCTGCATCCAATGGCAAAACCTTGTACTGTCTTACCGAGTGTCTTTGTTTAATTGCTTCTTTAATTTCCATATACTTTTTCTCCTTAACTATTTGGATTATTTATCTTTAGGATAACTGATTGTGTCACCCCAGCTGATTACTTCATCATAAAAGCCTTCAATCTGAATAAGACCGTAGCCCCATAAAAACGCGCGGTCTTTTTCGGAAATCTCATCAAGCGCCATCCACAAAACTTCCTTTAGCGGAGGGTCTTCGTTTTCTGCTTCTTCCGGATCAAAACCTGTGATGGGCTCCTGGTCATCTGGCACCCTTACTTCAAAAACATGTTCGGTTCTGTTGTTATTGTATAATTCAGTTAGCTTACGCACGATTGTTCCATCAAGGCCGCATTCTTCTTTAAGCTCTCGGATTGCAGCCTGCTCGGGAGTTTCTCCGTCTTCAATTCCACCGCCGGGGATAGAATAAAAAACTCTGTCGCCCAGGCTCGGGTAACTTAATTTTTCCATGAGAATCTTTTTATTTCTGATTACAAAAACTACGCTTCGGTTACGCATTTTGTTTTCCTTATTGTGTTAACTATAGTATAATTTTAGTTATTAGACTATGGAGAAAAAAGCATATGGAACTTTGGGATGCATATAATGCTGATTATGAAAAGATAGAAGGCGCAGTGTTAGTCCGCGGAGAAGACGATACATTTCCTGAGGGCATGTATCACCTTGTGTGCGAAGTGCTCGTGCGCCATGTTGACGGAACTTACCTTTTGATGAAGCGTGACCCGACCAAGCCGATGTTTCCGAATATGTGGGAAGCAACAGCGGGAGGTTCTGCCTTGCAGGGTGAAAGTGATGTTGAAGGAGCCTTGCGTGAGCTCCGTGAAGAAACAGGTATTGTTGCAGACAAGCTTGAGTTCCTTGATAAGTCTTTAGGAAAGCACTGCTGGCATGTAAGATATTTGTGTGTAACTGATTGCGACAAAAATTCAATTAAGCTTCAGGAAGGCGAAACTTGCGATTACAAATGGGTGTCTGCCGCCGAAGTTTTAGCTATGACAGAATCTGAACTTGTCGGCTGGCAAATGAAGAAGTTTGTAAAATAAACGTTAGGAAAAAGATGATTACAATTTCAAATCAGACCGCAAGAAATTTTCTCGTAAATTATCAAAACCTGAATGGTAATGGAAACCTAAAAGGAAGTGCTGGTGTAACTGAATATATGAACAAGGTTCGCTGCATACAATATGACCCGCTCAATGTTGTAGGACGGAATGCGGACCTTGTGCTGCAATCACGTGTTAAAAATTTTAAGCCTGAAGTTTTATTTAATTTGCTTTATAAAGAGCGTTCACTTTATGATGCCGCAGATAAAATGATTGGAATTATTCCGACTGCTGATTATCCTGCAATGGTCCGCATCAGGCAGAAAACTGTAGAGCAGTTAAAAGGTATTCTGACCTGGAGAAAATCTCTTGCAGCACTTGATTTGCTTGATGAAATTACAGACTTTATTCGTGAGAACGGCCCTCTCCCTGCAACGAAAATCAACATAGGCGAAAATGTTGATTCGGGTAAATGGGGACACAAAAAGCTTTCGAGTGCGGCACTTGATTATCTTTATCATTCGGGTGTGCTTGGAATCAGTTCAAAAAACAAAACACATAAGGTTTATGATTTAAGTGAAAGGCTTTTCCCGGGGGAGATACTGAACGCGCCTGCCCCATTCAAAAACGAACATGATTTTTCAAAATGGTATCTCAAGCGCAGGATCGGGGCTGTAGGTCTGGTGTGGAATAAAAATGGCGGAACCTGGCTTGGATTTTATGTTTCAGATTCAAAACTCCGTTCGCAGTTGATTCGTGAACTTGTAGATGAAGGCGAGCTTATTGAATATCAGATTGAAGGTTCAAAAGAAATTTTTTATATCAGAAAAGAAGATGCCGGCCTTATTGGTAAACCAGTCAGAAATAATGTTGCACAGTTTATTGCTCCGCTTGATAATTTAATCTGGGATCGTGGTATGATACAGGAGCTTTTTGATTTTGAATACACCTGGGAAGTGTACACGCCTGCTGCAAAAAGAAAGTTCGGTTATTATGTTCTTCCTGTCCTTTATAAAAATCAGTTTGTTGCTCGCTTTGAACCTGAGCCTTGTCGTGGCACTGCTCCACTTCAAATAAAAACCTGGTGGTGGGAACCGGATGTCAAAATCACCGACGAGATGATTACTGCTATTGAAGACGCTTTTGTAAGATTCAGCAAATTTCTTGGCGTTGAAATGATGGAAGAAAAATATTGGAAAGATAAGTTATGAGTTTACAATTATTAAAAGCTAATACAGCAGATGCATTAACACTGGTTGGTATTTCCAAGCATGCGTTTGACAGTGACGTTGAAGTTGGCGCTTCTGATTTGTGCGGACCTCCGGGATATAAGTCGCTTCAGTTTTATACAAAGATGGCAAGGATGAATTGTCTTTATAAGCTGATTGATGATGATGGATTAACTGTTGGTGGTGCTGTTCTTTTTGTAAAAGATAATGAAATGAATGTTGGCAGGATTTTTGTTGCGCCGGAACATTATCGCAAAGGCTACGGCATTTTTATGATGGAGCAGATTGAGACGATGTTTCCAGAGGTTCAGATATTCACTCTTGATACGCCTATCTGGAATGTTCGTACAAATGCATTTTATCAGAAGTTAGGCTACACAGAAGTTCGCCGTGACAATGATTTTGTGTATTATGAAAAAAAAAAGTCATTGCGAGGAGCGTAGCGACGTGGCAATCCATGTATAAGAATGCATTTTAGTTTATGGATTGCCACGCCCTTCGGGCTCGCAATGACGATGGAGAAAAAATGAACTATTCAAACACAAACGAACACTTATACAATGACATCGCTCTGTGGGAAAAAACTGACGGCAGGGATTTATTTCTTGAGATGCCACTTACGGAAAAGAACTCGCCCGCAGTTTTAGATTTCGGTTATGGCTTTGGTGAAAATCTTTTTGCCTTGAGCAACGCCTACCCAAATGGAAAGATCTACGGAATTGACTGCAGTCCTGCCTGCCAGAAAGAGGTTGGCGATAAAATTGCTGAGAGGGGCTTGAAAAATATCACTTTAATTAATAAGGAAGTTCACAACCTGCAGGATTTTCAGGACGCTTCTCTGGATTTAGTTTTGTTGTATGATGCACTTCACGGCGGCGACGGCAAAGGTAAGTACATGCTTTTTGAAGAATCTCATCGAGTTCTCAAAATTGGCGGCTGTCTTTCAATTTTGCCTGTGCACTTGAGCAACTGGCGCGACCGTGAAGGCAAAAAGAAAACTTATTCCTTCAAAATGATAAAAGATGAAATTGAGACCTTTGGTTTTGAATACGCAGGCACCTGCAGTCAGAAAGGCATTCATTGGGAAAAGTGCCATACACTCTATTACATCAAAAAAGGAATCATAACCTTTGATACTCTGGAGAAGGTCGATGTTATGAACTTTATAAAAAAATAGATTTGACAAGTTCATTAATTTTATTAAAATTCTAGTGTCAAAAACTTTTATTTCACTTGGTAAAATAATTATGAAAACAAAAATTATCCGTAGAGTTATTCTTGCTGTTACATTAGTTCTTACATTCATTTTTTTACTTACACATTACGACAAAAATGAATACTCCCGTGAAAATCTCGAAGCCTATGTGCAGAGAATGGGCAAGCTTTATGATGTTCAGGGATTGTCTGCTGCAATAATTGACGGTGAAAATGAGTATTTCATAAACTACGGAAATTACAAGAAAAAGCCAATTGATGAAAACAGCCGCTTCGAACTTGCTTCTACAACAAAATCTTTTACCGGACTTGCAATAATGCAGCTTGAAGATGCCGGTCTTCTGAGCCTTTCAGATTCCGTTACAAAATATCTTCCGTGGTTCCGCCCTACTTATAAAAACACAGAGTATGATATCACAATAGAAAATCTTATGTGTCACACAAGCGGAATCCCTGCATGGACAATTTCTGCAATTCCGGCTGGTACAAAAAGTGATAATAACCTGCTGGAAAAAACAATTCAGAACATCAAAGATGTTAAACTGGATTCTCTTCCAGGTAGTCAGCATAAATATGCAACAATCAATTTTGATGTTCTTGCGCTAATCCTCGAAGAAATTACCGGTGAAAAATATGAAGATTATGTTACTAAGAATATCCTTAAACCGCTTGGTATGCATAATTCATTTTTCAGAACGAATGATGAAGATATCGACAAAATTGTACAGGGATACAGACCTGTTTTTATGAGACCAAAGGCATATAATGCTCCAACCTATTATGGAAATACAGCCGCAGGTTATCTTGTTTCTTCAACTTCAGATTTAATGAAATGGATGAAGCACTGGGGCGTTAACTCAAAAGATAATTCTAGTCTGGTGGATGCAATGCTGAACCACGATGTATCTAAATCAGATGGTTATTTTGGTGGATGGTGGATTTACGATGATTTTATTACACACGGTGGAAACAATCCTAATTTTTCTACTCAGGTAATTATCAGCAGGGAAAAGAATCAGGCAGTCTTTGTTCTTTCGAATATTGCAGGCTCTTCTGGAACAATGATTGCTGACGGTATTTACAGAATCCTTCTAGGTGAAACTATTAAGATTGGACTTCGTTTTGATATACAGGCTATTGGTGATTTTTTGTGCATTATCTTTATTCTATTGCTGATTTATTTTGTTCTGTTATTCTGGAATAAAAAATCGAAAAAAGCCTGCATTGTGCGAATTACAATCAGTGTGATTATTATAATAGCCGCAATTGTTCTGCCTTTGATTTTTCACTATCCGTATAATATCATGTTTGTCTGGTTTCCGCTGACTGCAATTTTTGCTGTGATTTTAGTGGTTTGCGTGGCTGTATTCAATTTATATACAGCTTTCAGGCATATACGGTAACGGACAAAACTGAGCAATTTTTGACAAGCGTTTCTTTGAGGTATGGTGTATACTTTTACTCAGGAGGCAAGAATATGAACGATTCAATCTTAAATTGGCTGCTGGAAGATTCAAACCCGGAAGTAAAACTCAGAACTCTCAAGGAATATCTGAACCTACCCGACAGCGATGAAAAAGTCATCGAATGCAAAAAGCAGCTTCTCGAAAGTAAGACCTACGCGCGTGCTTTAAACAGACTTCACAAACCAAAGAACTGGGATAAGTACGACGCCATTCTCGCCTTTGCTGAATGGGGACTTACCCGTGCCGATATTGGAAAGGACATAGACGACGAAGTTTTCGGTCTGATTGAAGCTACCGGTTTTAAGATGCTTTGCGGTGAACCTCTTCTCCTGCGAAATCTTGTAAAGCTTGGATATTATGATGAAGAAATCGTCCGAAAGGAAATTGATACCCAGCTCGCACTTATTCAGGAAGACGGCGGCTTTCGCTGCATCAGCACAAACAAAAAAATCAACGATCCGAAAAAGCCTCATAAAAGCTGCATAAAATATACAATCGAATTCCTTATGCTTGTGGCCGAGCTTCATCTTCAGGGAATCAAAACTGAATGCGAAGAGGCCCTTGTTCACTATTTTACAAAGCGCAACATTTTCTACCGCACCGACGACATGAAAACTCCTGTGTTTGACGTTATGCTTGGAACCTTCTATACACCAGACCCAATCAAAATCGGAGCGCAAAATATTGTTTATGCCCTCAAAGCTCTCGGCTGTCCTCTCGATTCCGAAGCAATGAAAGAAGGCATCGGAGTTTTGAATCAGCACAGGCTCGAAAACGGCAGATACATTTTGACAGATTCAAAAAGCGTTCCTGCATTTAAAGTTGGCGATATAGGGGTAGAAAACAAATGGATTACACTTTATGCTTATATGACAATATAAGAATGTGCCTGTTGGATATGCCAGGCATACCGTTTAAGCGGCGGAATTTATGAAAAAGAAAGATAAAGAAAAAAAGGAAAAACTGTCTTTATGGCAGACTCTAAAAAATGATGTTTATGCAGTAAAGCTTGCGGGTTCTTTCAGTAAGCCTGCAATTATCGGTGCGTTTTTCTGTATGCTCATCGGTTATGCCGAATGGGTATTTTTTGACGGATATTTTCTACGCGTTATTATTGAATCGCTGGGCAGAGGCGACGGCCTTAAACCAATTTTAGGCTTCATAGGAATAACAGCAGCGGTTCTGTTTGTGCTGGAAATTTATGACCGCTATACACAGCAGATCACCTTTGTCATTGAAGGCACTAAGCTTCATAACGGCATTTATAAAAAGATTTTTGCTAAGGCAAGAAATGTTGAACTTAAGTGTTACGAAGACCCGGACTTTTACAACAAATATACCATGGCTATTGACGGTTCGGCCGACAAGGTAATGGAAATTGTAAAAAGCTTTAATGGTGCAATCATAGGAACAGTTGCAACTGTCTGTGTTTTTAAGCTGATGTATGACATAGACAAGTTTTCTGTTCTGTTTATTATTTCTCCAATTATCGGAAACTTTATATTTGGTAACTTAAAAAGTAAATATGAACTTAAGCGTTACCGCGAGTATACTCCAAACAACAAAGTTCTTAATTATGTAAACCGCATGATGTATCTTCCGGATGGTGCTAAAGAAATACGCTTAAGCAAAGTGTTTGATATCCTTAAGCGTCGTTATAGCCAGGCAACTTCCGAGAATGTACGAATTGCAAAAAAATATGCATTCCCAAATATGAGCCTGAGCGTATTAAGAATCACCTTTACATTTACTGTAATTTTCGAAGGTGTTCTTATTTATGCCTTCTATAAAAAACAGGTTGCGGGAACTATTACTCTTGCACAGCTCACAATCATGACAAGTCTTATGGTTGCGGCAACCTGGATTCTCATAAGTCTTTTTGATGATATTTCAAAGCTTATTAAGAATGGTCTTTTTATAAATAATCTCCGCGGCTTTCTGGAGTATAAAGAAAAGATCCCGGAAGACCAGAAGGGCATTATTCCGCAAGGCTTTGAAACTCTTGAATTTAAGGACGTCTGCTTTTCATATAAAGATGAACAGACTATAAAAAATCTTTCTTTCAAAATAAATAAAGATGAAGCTGTTGCACTCGTCGGACATAACGGTGCCGGCAAAACAACAATCATCAAACTTCTCTTAAGGTTGTATGATCCGTCTTCCGGCGAGATTTTGTTGAACGGTATCAACATTAAAGAATATGATTTACGGGCTTACAGAGAGTTGTTCGCAACTACCTTCCAGGATTTCAAAATTTTTGGAATGACTGTCCGCGAAAATGTTTTGATGGGAAGGCATTTTGAAAACGAAGATGAAGTTGTTCGTTCCAGCCTTCGCAAGACAGGAATTCTGGATAAAATAGAATCCCTCCCAGACGGAATTGATTCTATGATGACAAAGGAATTTTTCGAGAATGGAACAATCCTTTCGGGCGGTCAGAATCAGAAGCTTGCCGCAGCAAGAACATTTGCAAAGCCTTCTCCGGTAAAAATATTCGACGAGCCGTCAAGCGCACTCGATCCAATTGCAGAATATGAGCTTTTCAAAAACATCATGAAGGAAGGAAAAGAGCACACGATGCTTTTTATTTCGCACCGTTTGTCTTCTGTAAAAAACTGTGATCGTGTTCTCATGCTGGAAGGTGGCCGTCTTATTGAAGAAGGCACTCACAAAGAACTGATTGCACGCAACGGCAGCTACTGTCAGATGTATAAGCGCCAGGCAATGAACTATCTTGCAATTGAAAACGAAGAGGAGGTGATCTTATGAGTCGGGACAAGAAAAATGCCGCTGATCAAAAGACAAAACAAAAAGCCTCTGTCGTTTTAAAAAATAACTGGTATCTTTTGAAGCTGATGTTCAAGGCTTCTCCTGCTTTTGTAATTATTCCGGCCCTTGATGCTATCAGAGGTCAGCTTTCTATCTTCTTTGAACACACCGTAGGAATTGGTTATGTTCTTGAAGCCGCCGAAAAAGGATATCCGTTTGAACGCGTTGCTCTGGTCATCCTTATTCTTGCTTTGGCAATTACAGTTGGTATGCTTTTCACAGTTTTCTCTGGTGATTACATCATGGAAAAAGAGCGTCCTAAGGTAAAGGAAAAAATCAAGATTATGCTTTATGAAAAGGCAGCTAAGGTTGATCTTGCCTGCTATGATAATCCGGAATTCTACAACTCACAGGTGCTTGCTCTTTCCGAAGTTGATAATCAGATTGATAAGGTTGAAGGCCTTGTAATCAATACCTTGAGCGGTTTATCAACTTTTATTTCTACAGGAATCTATTTTATTATAAAGGACAAGCCTTCGATTCTTTTTGTATTTGTTTCGTTTATTATGAGCTATTTCTTTAATCAGATGTTTGTCAAAGTAAACTACAAGGCACGAATAGAAAGAAATCCTTCTGAGCGAAAACGAACTTATATTGAACGAATCTTCTACCTTAATGATTATGCCAAGGAGCTTCGCATGAACCCTGATGTAGCAGACATTATGTACGAAAGGTTCGATAAGGCTTCGGAAGAAATTGTTGCTGTTGATAAGAAGTACGCCAGAAAACGTTTTGTTCTTGAGTTCCTGCGCAAGTACGTTGCTAATATGTTTTTCAGTGATTCACTTTACGTTGCGTATCTTGTTACGATGGTTGTTGCTACAAAAAGCATTTCAATCAGCACGCTTGCAATTTTGTACAGTTCGTTTGGAAGACTTAAGCACAGTATGAATGTATTTACCGAAACATATCCTGCTGCGTGTGAATCAAGTCTTTATATTCAAAAGATTCGCGATTTCCTGAGCACAGAACAAAAGATTGTTTCGGAAGACAAGCTTGTAGCAAGCAAGGATGCAAAGCGGCTCGACCTTAAGGATGTGTCTTTTGCATATTCTCCGGAAACTCCGAACGTTATTGAGAATATGAATCTCTTCATTAAGCCGGGCCAAAAGATTGCGCTTGTCGGATATAACGGCGCCGGAAAGACAACTCTGGTTAAACTTTTGATGAGACTTTATGATCCAACCTCGGGCACTATAATGGCAGATGGAACAGATATCAAAAAATATGATCTAGAATCTTACCGCGATACGATTGGTACGGTTTTCCAGGATTTCAATATTTTTGCAGGTTCTGTTCGTGAAAATGTTCTTCTGGCACCGACTGAAGGTTCCTCGGAAGAAAGGATAATTCAATCTCTTAAGGATAGCGGCCTTTACGATAGAGCAATGCAGCTTGATAACAAACTTGATTCAATGCTTACAACAGAGTTTGATGATAAGGGCTTGAATCTTTCGGGTGGTGAAGCACAGAAGCTTGCTATCTCCAGAGTTTTCTATAAGGATGCAGGCCTTATGATTCTTGATGAACCTTCGAGTGCACTGGACCCGATTGCAGAATATCAGTTGAATCATGCTATGCTCAAAGCCACAGGTGATAAAACCGTAATCTTTATTTCACACCGACTTTCGACTACACGCATAGCAGATTATA
Source organism: Treponema sp. (assembly GCA_017551545.1). Lineage (GTDB taxonomy): Bacteria > Spirochaetota > Spirochaetia > Treponematales > Treponemataceae > Treponema_D. The sequence continues at coordinate 45,245 of JAFZLJ010000022.1, forward strand.
TTTTCATGCTCGAAAACGGAAAGATTGTAGAGCAGGGTAACCATGAAGAACTTCTTGCCCTTCACGGAAAATACGAAGCCATGTGGAAGGCTCAGGCCGGGGCATATATTGAAGTTTAAAACTCATTCGGAGTGAAAATTGGAAATGATTGAAAGGGCTATAAATTTGTTTTCTCTTAATGGTTATGATTTTCACGAGGTTGAAGGTCACGAGGGTGGACGCAATCAGATTTTTATTTGCAGTAAAAATGGTGAAAAAAAGTTTGTGCTGAGGATTTCTTCAACGGGTGACAGGACCGAAAAAGATTATCTTGCAGAAACGGAGTTTGTTCATTATCTGGCTAAGGGTGGGGCTCCTGTTGCCGATGTAATTCCAAGTGTGAACGGAAAGCTTGTTGAAACTGTTGATGATGAGGGCGCCTCGGTTTTCATTTCACTTTTTGAATATGCAAGGGGCATGCTTTTGTGCGACAACGGTTATCGTTACCGTGAAGGCGCTCCGCTTGAAGAGTATTTTTATAACACAGGAAAAACTCTCGGAAAAATCCACGAGCTTTCAAAACACTTTGAACCAACCGCAGACCATCGTCGCCCGGAATATTTTGATAAATACAACATGGAATACATCAACCGCCTGATTCCAGACAGTTATTCAGATTTGAAAAATGCAATTGCGGGGCGGCTGGAAAAATTTCATAAACTACCGAACGATAGTCAAAACTACGGCCTGGTTCACTTCGACTACAGCGACGGCAACTATCACATAGACATGACAAACGGCAGCATCACAGTTTTTGATTTTGACAACTGCATGTACTGCTGGTACATGTTCGATCTTGCAAATCTTTATCTTCACGGCGAAGGCTGGTTCCGTTTCGAAAGCGACCCTGCAAAACGAGAAGCCGGGATGCAGAATTACTTCAACACAATCCTCAAAGGCTACAAATCAGAAACCTCAATTTCCGACAATCTCCTGAATCAACTCCCACTTTTTATCGACATGGTCCTAATCGAAAACATCGTCGACGAGTTTGAATGTGCAGCCCGCGAAGGCGAAGAAGTAGACCCGGAAGATATTGATCACATCCTAGGCTCAATCTCTCGCTGAATAAAATCCACGCGGTCAAAAATCGTAGGCTTAAAATATGACGCTACCGCAACAACAATCTTTTTCTCGGGATTAATATAAATCACGTTTCCGCTGTTTCCAATGGCGGCATAGATTCCCTTTTTACGGCTTATGACCCACCACAAATATCCGTAATCCATTCCGCGGAAATGCTTGCCTTCTACAGTGCGCGGCTGTGTCATATCGCGAATCCATTTTGAAGACACAATCTGCTGCCCGCCAAACTCACCCTTGTTCAAACACATCACACCAATCTTTGCCATATCCTCGGCAGACAAACATAAGCCGTAACCCGGAGTTCCAAGATCCTGTCTGTCACTAAACCACACAGCTTCTTTTGGAGTCTTTTGAATTGTAAACTGCTTGTGCTCTTCTGCAGACTTGGCGATGTAAACTTTGTGAGCCGGAATACCCAATGGCCCAAACAAAAACTTATTCGCATAATCCACAGTTATCATACCCGTAGCCTTATAAAGAATGCCTGTCAAAATATGAATGCACACCGACGAATACCTGAACTCATCTGTAAGTCCCTGTCGTCCTCCAAGAAAATCAAGCGAGGTGTAAGTCCAGTTTTCACTCGCGCATACCTTGCTCCACGGATCGCCCTTGCCCTTATACGGCGCCCTCATCGTAAGCAGGTGCTTGATCGTTACATCATAAATTGTCTTTTCACCGCGCTTCACTTTATATTCAGGAAAATAATCAAGCACTTTATCATCAATGCTTTTAATCTGTCCCTTATCTATTGCAATGCCAACCAGCAGCGCAAAAATACTTTTGGTTACAGACATAACATGTGCGCAGTCATCAACCTTGTAGTTGTTCCAGCAGTCAGAAAAAACTTTCTCACCATTCTTGTACGCCACCATCTGGCAGATGTTGGGCTGTTCAGTTTCAATTAATTTGTGTAGTTCTTGTTTGTTCATGGTTTAGATTCTTTCATTCAATTTTTAATTAGTCAATAAATTTTTTTAAGATTTTTAAGAATCTATTGATAACCCTTTACTCATATATGCCGCTCGAGTAAAATAAACTTATGAGACGATTTTTATACATTTTAATTCAATGCACCTGGGGTTTGGGACAAACACTCATTGGTCTGCTTTTTTTTATAATCCATATTACAAAACCTCACAGAATCTACAAAGGAGCAATTGAAACACGCTGGAATAGTCCTTATGCCGGATTGAGTCTTGGACTTTTTATTTTTGTACCACGTGATGAAGGTGAATATCAAAACGGTGCGCGCGTTCACGAATATGGACACACAATTCAGTCGCTGGTGCTTGGACCTTTGTATGCACTTGTTGGAGTTATTTCGGTAGGCTGGGGTAGTGTGATTTTCCCAATTCTAAAGGGCACAGAAAAATACAAAGATATTCCTTATACAAAATGTTTTGTTGAATATAACGCAAGCTGGCTTGGTGAAAAAGTCACTGGCGAAAAAGCTGTCTGGTAAAATCTGATTTTTATACAGTTGGAATTTCCTCAAATTATGATTTATAATTAACCTATGAACAAATATTTATACGAATCATTCAAAGATTATTTTAGAGTTGGCGCCGCAGTTAGTGGTATTATTCTGATGTCTGATAAAGAGCGCGAAGTACTTTTTGAAAACATGAAAAAGCGCATGGAAGAATTCAAAAAGAATTTTAAACCACAGCCAGGAATGCCGGAATTTAAGTTCCCTGAACCTCAGCCTTTTCCTGCAGGCGAAATGATTGATAAAAAACTTGCAGCTGAACATTTTAATCTTGTAGTTGCAGAAAATGAATGTAAGATGGGCAGCGTTTACAAAGGTCCTGATGAGTTTGATTTTACAGGAGCAGATAGGCTTCTTAAGTTTGCCCGCGAAAATGGTCAGGATATGCGCTGGCACACTCTGGTATGGCATAATCAGTCGCCGCGATGGATTTTTGAAGATGGAAACGGCGGTAAGGCAAGCAAGGAGCTTCTCGAAGAACGATTGAAGAAATATATTTTTGCAGTAGGCGAACGTTACCGTGATGATATCTGCTCTGTTGATGTTGTAAATGAATGTATTTCTGATAAAAACTTTATTTTGCGCGATGGGGCAGACCGTTCTCAGTGGTTTGATATTCTTGGTCCTGAGTATGTTGATAAGGCCTTTTTCTGGGCAAAGGAAGCGTTCCCAAAATCGAGTCTTGTAATTAATGATTATAACCTTGAAATGATTGAAGGAAAGCGCCAGGGTATGTATAAGCTTGTAAAAGGCATGCTTGAGCGCGGAGTTCCTGTAGACACCGTAGGCCTTCAGATGCACATCAATATCCAGAATCCGCCGGTGAGTGAAATTGAAGAAACAATTGAGCTTTACGGAAGTCTTGGTCTGAACGTAATTGTTACAGAGATGGAAGTTTCTGCATATCTTGATAAGGATTTTGAACATCCGGATCCACGCCGTGAATATGACCAGGCCTTTCTGGAGCAGCAGGCAGAACGATACGCACAGATTTTTGAATGCTTTAAGAAGGAAGCAAAAGCCGGCATCTTAAAAGACGTAGTTTTATGGGGAATCACAGACAAAATGAGCTGGAAAAACAACTTCCCGGCCCCAGGACGCGGCGATGCACCACTCTTATTTGATGTTGAAGGCAAAGAAAAACCTGCATTTAACCGATTGCTTGGGTTGTAGTATTTATTTTGACATTTTCTGTTGATTATGTCATAATAAATTATTATGTATGTAGAAATTAATTATCAGCGACGTTACGAAGACTTTAGAAAGGACGGCAAAATGCGCCTTGGTGCGATTCTCAAGGCATTTGAAGTTGCAGGCAGCCGTCATTCAGACACAGTTGGCGACAACATTCTTTCAGACACAAAAGAAGGCAAAGCCTGGATTATGACAGACTGGTTTGTAGAAATTGACCAGTTCCCAATGGTAAGTCAGGAAATTAAAATTCGCACCTGGGTAGAGCCAATCAAGCAGATTTTGTTCAGCAACCGTGATTTTGAAGTAGAAGCCGACGGAAAAGTTTGCGTTCGTTGTGTAGGCCGCTACGTAATTGTAGACCTTTCAACAAACCGCCCTCAGAAGATTGGTCCTGAATTTGCCGACCAGTATAAGCCGGAAGACCGCCAGGCCATTGCAATGGACAAGCCTCCACGCCTTGTAACACCAGAAGCATTTACAAATGAGGTAGCTATAAACGTTCGCCGTTCAGATATTGATTACAATGACCACGTACATAACCTTACATATCTGGACTATGCGTTTGAAGCGCTGCCACATGAAGTTTACAAGAATTATGATTTTAAGGGCTTCCGCGTTACTTACAAGCAGGCAGTAAAGCCGCATGAAGAGCTTGTTTGTAAGTATGCCTTTGTTGAGAATAAACATGTTTGTTGTATTTTTGATAAGGCTGGGGAACTTAAAACTCAGATTGAATTTTACTAATTAGAAAAAATATCGTCATTGCGAGGAGCGTAGCGACGCGGCAATCCACATACAAGTATGCATTTTAATACCTGGATTGCCGCGCTACGCTCGCAATGACGTAGCATTATTTATACAACGGAGCAACGGTGTCTACCATCTTCTGGTATTCGGCGTAGGCTTTGTCGTAGGCTTTTACGTTTTTGGCAATTGGTTTAGCGGTTTTTGTTTCGTCGAGCTTGATGTGTTCGGCACAAAGCTTTGCAATGCTGCATTTTCCGCTCATGTTTTTAAGACACCACAAGGCCTGAACTGCTCCACCAAGGGCTGCTGCTTCGTCCAGGGCAGGAACGTGGATTGGAAGATTCATAATATCTGCAACAATCTGGCGCCAGATAGGAGATTTTGAACCTCCGCCAATCAGACGAATCTGTTTTGGTTTAAATCCCAGCTTGCGGAAGGCATCAAGACCGCCACGCATAGCAAATACTGCAGATTCCAAAGAAGCGCGGGCAATGTTTGCACGGTTTGTATTTGCAGAAGTAAGACCTGTAATGCTTGCACGTCCGTTTGGTAAGTTTGGAGTACGTTCACCATTGAAGAATGGAATTACCAGAACGCCTTCTGAACCACATGGAGCTTTTGCTGCTTCGCCATCCAGTTCTTTTACATCCATATTGAAAAGTCCGCGTACAAATTCTGTAGCAACTGTACAGTTCATTGTACACAAAAGTGGAAGCCATCCGCCTGTAGAAGAACAGAAGCCCGAAAGTCCGTTTGCAGGATCAGCAATCGGCTTGTCTGAATATCCGTAGAGAGTTCCGGAAGTTCCCATAGACATTGTAAGGAATCCGTCGGCAACGGTACCTGTTCCAACAGCACCCATCATGTTGTCTCCACCACCTGCAGAAACAGGGATGCCTGCAGGAATGCCATATTTTTTGGCAGCAGCTTCTGTAACTACTCCAGCTGGTGCACTTGGTTCAATCAGTTTTGGAAGCAGACCCAAAAGCTTTGGATCGATGATGTTACAAATTTCTTTTGACCACTTGCGTTTTTTAGAATCGAACAAGGCTGTACCGGAAGCATCGCCGTATTCCATTACATATTGACCTGTGAGTTTCCAGTTTAAGTAGTCATGTGGAAGCATGATATAAGCGAGCTTTTCAAATGCGGCAGGTTTGTTTTCCTTGAGCCACAAGATTTTTGGAGCGGTAAAGCCCGGAAGCATAAGGTTGCCCAGAAGCTTTACAACATTTTTATCTCCACCGGCAGCCTTTGTAATTTTTTCACACTGCTTTGCTGTAGAAGTATCGCACCAGAGCTTGATGTTATAAAGAGCCTTTCCATTTTTTCCAAGAGGAACAAAGCCGTGCTGCTGACCAGAAACACCAATGGCTTCGATAGTCTTTTTGTTTGCAGCACTCAATTTTCCAAAACAAACATCAAGTCCGTTGTCGAACCATTCTGCTTTTTGTTCGCGTGTTCCATCAGCCTTGGAAATAAGTTCCATTGGGCAGCTGGCCTTTTCAATAATTTCCTTTTTCTCGTAATCATAAATTACAACCTTCATACTCTGTGTACCAAGGTCAATTCCAGCAACAGTTTTCATTTATTTCTCCTGTGTTATTGTCGCGGTCCCTGAGCCTGTCGAAGGGTGACCCGACAATCTATTTTTTTCATAAATTCTAATACAAACCCCGAATAAGTCAAGCGGAATTTTTCTTATGTTTTATTTGTCATTTTTAATAATAAATGCTATTCTGACGATGGAATCAGTATTTTATGGAAACAACAAAAAACACACGTCCCGTTTTTGGCTATATTCTTGCTGCAATTACAATTTTTTTCTGGGGAATAACTTTTATCTGTACAAAGGCGCTGCTTAATGATTTTTCGGCGCTTGAGATTCTTTTTTTCAGGTTTCTGGCGGCTTACATTGGACTTTGGATTATCAGACCAAAACGTCAAAAAATTGAACCCCGCGACAATATCTTCTTTATCCTTGCGGGGCTTTCTGGCGTAGTGCTTTATCAGTTTACAGAAAACATGGCAATCAATTTTACAAATGCTTCGAACGTAAGTGTAATCGTAAGTATCTGCCCGCTTTTTACAGCTCTTATTGCTCAGTACTTTTTAAAAGAAAACAATCTGAATCTGTGGTTTCTTTTAGGTTTTCTTATTTCAATCACAGGTGTTGCGCTTGTATGCTTCAACGGAAAAATGGAACTTGAACTTAATCCTGTAGGCGACCTGCTTGCTCTTTTTGCTGCAGTCTGCTGGGGATTCTATTCGCTTTTTGTTTCGCTCATTAATAGAAAAAAATACGACCCAATCTGTGCAACCCGCCGCGTTTTCTTTTATGCAGTTTTGTTCATGCTTCCGCTTATGGCTTGTGGTTTTCTTGTTACAAAAAGTGGAGCTCAGGGTGGAATGGCTGAATCAATGGCTGTTACCTTCGATAAAGCAATAAACGCTGCCCGTTTTTCAAAGCCATTAAACTGGTTCAACCTGCTTTTCCTTGGTTTTGTTGCAAGTGGTTTTTGTTTTAGTGCCTGGAACAAAACATGTGAAATTCTTGGAACTGTAAAGGTAACCTGCGGACTTTATCTTATTCCTGTTGTTACAATCATTTTTGCGTTCTTCACCCTTGGCGAACAGATTACTCTTCTTGGCGGCATTGGTGCAGTAATAACAATTGTAGGATTGTTTATAAGCGAAAAAAAGACAAAAGAATAATCGTGTGATATAATCAAAAACTAATTAAAACCTTAAGGAACAAAAAATGAAAAAATCAATAATGATTATTACGGTTGTTCTTGCCTGCGTTTGTTTCAGCTGCTGTACAAAAAAATCAGAAACCGCTAAAAATACACAGTCTCCGTTTCAGAGTCAGTTTCCAGGTTTAAGTTCAAATAAAGATTCAGCAGAAGCTCAGCCTGTAGAAGATAGTTTTGTAGAAGATGATTTTATAAAAGAAGCACGCCTTTGTGATCTTGCCCAAAAATATGGATTTAAAGTAGGTGCCTGCATTTCTTATAATCTGGTATCTCGTTCCGGTTATGTAAAAATGCTTACAGATGACTTTAACACAACAACAGGAACAAATGAATTCAAAGCATACTCATTGCTTGACCAAAGAAAAAGCATGGCCCAGGGTGTGCCTGTTATGAACTACTATCAGGCAGATGCAATTGCACGTCTTGCGCAGGCAAAAGGAATTGGAATCCGCGGGCATGTTCTTGTCTGGGATGCCTACATGACAGAATGGTTTTTCCGTGAAGATTTTAGATCAGACGGAAAAATTGTAAACAAAGATGAAATGCAGCGACGCGTAAAATTATACATTGAAGATGTTATAACTCATTTTGAAACTCAGTTTCCTGGTGTAGTTTACTGCTGGGATGTTGTTAATGAAGCAGTTGCCGACGAAGTAAATGAGCGTGTTGCAGACAATGATTATCATTTACGAAAAAGCCGTGGTGGAAGCCCAAACCTTTTTTACGGAATAATGGGTGAAGACTATGTAAAATACGCCTTCCAGTGTGCCCGCGAAACTGTAGATAAAGTAAATCCGGATATCAAACTTTTTTACAACGACTACAACACTTTTTACGAAGACAAGCGCGATGCAATTATCAGAATGATTCAGTATATCAATAAAGAAGAAAAGCTTTGCGATGGTATAGGAATGCAGGGGTATATAGGAGGCTACGGTCAGCAGGAAGGCTGTATGAATCCGAATGATTTGAACCTTATAAAAACTGCAATCAAAAAATACAGTGACCTTGGATTTGAAGTTCAGCTTACAGAAGTTGCCGTCAGAAATTACGACAAAGCACAGATAGACAAGCATGCAGAATTTTATGGAAAGCTTTTCAAGACAATCATAAGTGCCTGCAATGAAGGTGCAAATTTTACAGGAATAACAATCTGGGGAATTACAGATAATCCGTCTATGCCAAAAAATGATTACAGTTATAAAATGAACGGGCCATACTGCGGATTGTTTTCTGAATTCTATGAGCCAAAGGAATCGTATAAAGAAGTATACAAGGTCCTTTGTGAATAATTACAAGCAGGTTATAAAGCAGCTATGCCACAAAATACACTGATAACAATTCAAAATTGCCGGATTGATAATTCTCGAAAAACAATTGTTCAGAATATAAATTGGACAATGAATGCAGGAGAAAACTGGCTTGTTATTGGACCAAACGGCGGCGGCAAGGCTGATTTTTTAAATGCACTTGCTGGTGTTGGAGGGCTCAAAATAACTCCAAATGCTGGACAGGATGTTTCGCTTTTTTCAAACAGTTTTGCAGGTTCAACAGAAATAGTTTCTCTGGAACGCGCTGCAAAAATTATTCAGGAAGAACGCGACAACGACGAAAGTGATTATGTAGAAGGCGGCGTAGATATTGGCCGTACGGCCCGAATGTTTATAGCACAGTCGCTCTGGCCTGATATTAAAAAGGGTAAGCCGCTCCCTCCAGAAGCCCAGGAGTTTGATAACCGCCCTGAAATTGAATTAACAGGAATAAAAAAGATTCTTGACCGTGGATTAAAATATCTTTCTACCGGCGAAATAAGACGAACTCTTTTAGCCCGTGCACTCATCAGCGGCAAGCAGCTTTTAATTCTTTCAGACCCATTTGCCGGACTTGATGCCCAGAGCCGAAAGATTATTTTTGATTTTATAGAAAGGGAAATGACAGGGGCCCTTGGGCTTATTCTTGGTATGGAGCGCTGGAACGAAATTCCTGACACAATTACTCACGTACTGGAATTTACTAACAAAGAGATTTCTTTCTGCGGTGCGCGTGGTGATTATGAAAAAGTAATGCATCAGCGGGAGACCCTTCGACAAGCTCAGGGTTCCCAGGTGCTCGTACTTCCAGATAACGGAATTGTGGTCCCTGAGCGTGTCGAAGGGCTGCAAAACTCTTCCGAACTAGACTCGCCCCTTGTCCAAATGACCAACGTAAACGTAGCATGGGGCGACAATCATGTACTCCGAAATCTGAACTGGACTGTAAATAAGGGTGAACACTGGCTCATTCAGGGCCCGAACGGCAGCGGAAAAACAACTCTTCTTGAGCTTATTACCGGCGATAATATGCAGGTTTTCTGCAATGACGTAAAGCTTTTTGGCAAAAAACGCGGCTCCGGCGAAACAATCTGGGATATAAAAAAGCAGTTGGGCATAGTTTCATACCGCCTTCATGTAGAATACAGAATGCTTGGCGGAACAAGTTTGCTCAATGTAATAATTTCGGGCTTCAGAGACTCAATAGGCCTTTACGAAGCCGCAAAAGACACCGAAATTGACCTTGCAAAAAAATGGCTTGCCTTTGGCGGGTTTTCCGGCCGCGAAAACGAATCCTTCGGCAACCTGAGCTACGGCGAACAGCGTGCAATATTAATCCTTCGTTCCGCAGTAAAGTCACCGGCCTTGCTCATCTTAGATGAACCCTGCCACGGCCTGGATGAAAACTTCCGCACAAAAGTCCTTCACCTTATGGAACTAATAGGCGAAGGCGGCACCACCACAATGCTCCACGTAACCCACGACCCAACAGAAATTCTTCCTTGTGAAAAAAATATCCTCCAGCTATGTCCGCAGGAGGATCCGATGTATGTTATTAAAACGATTCGCCACTAAAATTCAATTTGTATTTTTTTTTCATCTGTTCTATAATATATAGCATAAAAACTCAGAGGTGATTATGCACAGCATTAAGGGAAAACTTATCATATTGACCGTATCGATTGTTCTGGTGGGAATTATTGCTACAGGTGGATTGGCATATTATTTTGCAGATAAGGCTTTAAGAGCTTCTTCACGCAGCAGTTTTGAGGCTGTTGCAAATGATGCAACTAATCAGATAAATGAATTGAACGAAAAGGAATTCATGCTTTTGAATTCTATTGCAGAAATGCCGTTTGCAAGAGATCCTGAAGTTTCTCTTGAAGAAAAAAACAGACAGATGGCAGATGTTGTAAACCTGAATGTAGATAAATACGAAAACTGTGCCTTCTACGATGAAGACGGTTTTACATATATTCGTTCTACCGGCCAGAAACTCAACCTTGCATCTGGACGCGTTTACTTTGAACAGGCAATGAAGGGTTCAAATTATGTAGTTGATCCTGCATTTTCTTCTGTAATCAATGCTGTTCTTATGTTCTATGCAGTTCCGGTTTATAACTACAAAGGAAAGATTCACGGAGTTGCAGTTTCTGTAATTAAGGGAAACAGACTTTCGCACATTGTAACAGATATTCCAATTGGTGAAGGTTATCATCCGTTTGTAGTAAGTAAATCTACAGGCGAAATTATTGGTATGCCTGAAACTATGGAAATTGACCTTGAGCAGAATACAGCCCTTAAAGAAGCTGTAGACAAGGCTATGGCAGGTTTTGATGACATTATGGAATACAACGACACACTTACCGGCAAGAAAATGTCGTTCCTTGCAAAGGAAGTTCCTTCAAAACCAGAATGGCTTGTTGTTTGTTCTGTTCCTTATGATTTCTACTTTGGCGGACTTAAGCACATCAAGAACTCAATCATTATTGTTGTTAGTGTTGCTTTCATCATTATTCTTTTAAGTCTTTTGCTTTCTCTTAATAAATTTCTTAGACCGCTTCTTGAACTTACAAATTCAATTTCTGAACTTGCAAGCGACAGTGCCGACCTTACACGAAAAATTCAGGTTCGCAATAAAGATGAAATTGGAAAGGTTGTTACAGGATTTAACTTGTTCACAGACAAGCTCCGCAACATCATTATGGATATTAAAACTTCGCAGGAAACTTTGGATACTGTAAGTGTTGATATGAGTCACTCTGCTACAGATACTTCAAATATCATGGCTCAGATTTCTTCAAGCATTGATGAGCTTCATACTCAGCTTGGTGAACAGGCTTGTACAGTTGCCGAAACAGTATTTAAGGTAAACGAAGTTTCTACAAATATTTCTTCGCTTGATGATTTGATTACTGTTCAGGTAAACGAAGTAACACAGGCTTCTACTACTGTAGAAGAAATGGTAAGCAATATTGCTTCGGTAAACAGAATTGTAGACCGCATGGCTTCTTCATTCAGCAACCTTGAAAGCAATGTACGCAACGGTTCAGAAAAGCAGGTTCTTGTAAATGATAGAATCATTAAGATTCAGGATGAATCAGAAATGCTTGAAGAGGCCAACACTGTAATTCAGGGAATTGCCGAACAGACAAACCTTCTTGCTATGAACGCCGCAATCGAAGCTGCACACGCTGGTGAAGCAGGAAAGGGCTTCTCTGTAGTAGCAGACGAAATCCGTAAGCTTTCTGAAGATTCTTCTGAACAGTCACAGAAAATTGGTGAACAGCTTTCAAAAATCAGAGAGTCTATTGCCGGTGTAACAATTGCTTCCGGAGAATCGCTTGAATCATTTAATAAGCTTTCTGGTATGATTGCCGAAACAGATAATCTTGTACGCCAGATTAAAGATTCAATGAATGAACAGACAGAAGGTTCTAAGCATATTAATGAATCGCTCCAGACCTTGAACAACAATACACGCGATGTTCGTTCTTCTAGTAACATCATGACCGAAAGCAACAGACTGGTTATGGATAAGATTCATATTCTTGAATCAGTTACAGAGACAATGGCTAACAACATGAACGGAGTTGCAGAAGATTCTAAGAAAATTGCAGAAGCAGGAATTGTCCTTTCAGAAAATTCCCGCAACGTTCGCAACAGTGTTTCTAAAATCAGCGCTCAGATTAAACAGTTCAAAGTATAAGGCTTACAACTCAAACTTGCCCAGCTCATCATTAATGTTCTGTACAGACTGCTGATTTGCCTGGGCTTTGTCATTTATAATTTCAATTGACTGAGAGAAGTCTTTCAAGATTCCAAGCGAAAGATTCATAGAACCGTCAAGCTTGCCAGAAAGTTCAACTACATTCTTTATGCCTTCTGTAATTTCTTCTGTATAGTTTGCCTGGTTCTGAATAAGTTCATTTACGCTCTTAATATTCTGCGAAATCTTATTTGTTGTAGAAAGAATTTCTTCGGCACCTGTAGACTGAATTTCCATTGTCTGTGCAATGTTTTCAACAACGTGTGTCTGAGTTTCAATTTCCTGCTGAATCTTATAGAACATTGTCTTAGTATCCTGCATGCTCGAAGAACCGTTTTGAATAGCATTTGTAATTTCTATAATCAAATCTTTAATGCTCTTTGCCTGGCTTTGTGTACTTTCTGCAAGCTTACGGATTTCATCGGCAACTACAGAGAATCCTTGTCCGGCTTCACCAGCGTGTGCAGCCTCAATAGCAGCGTTCATGGCAAGCAAGTTTGTCTGTGAAGCAACCTGCTGAATAACCTGAATAACTTCAGACATCTTCTTAGATTTTTCACTTACCGAATTAATAACAAGCTCTGTTTTTTGTACTTCGGAAGAACCTGCTTCGGAAGAATCAGAAAGGTTCTTTGAAAGTTCTCGCGCCTGCTGAATAAGTTCATTGATGTGGTTTGTATTTTCGGCCATCTGCGAAATAGCTTCGGCGTTCTGCTCTTCGGCCATTGCCTGTTCCTGCATGGTTGCACTGACTTTTGAAGCATCTTCATTAAGCTTGTAAATATTGTTCTTTGCAGATTCAAGAACATTGTCTTTTTCCTGATTCCTTTTCTGCATTTCTTCAAAGCTTGTTACAATCATGTTCATACTTGTAGAAGAATTGTCTGTAATAGAAAGAAGATCATTTGCAGCATCGCCTACAGAAGTAGATTCAGATTTTAATGCTGTAAGCGACTGGTACAGGAATTCCATAAGCTTGTTCATAGATGTCATGATTACACCAAAGTCATCAAAGGTTCCAATGTTTAATCGTGCAACAAGGTTTCCTTCTTTTCTAAGGGCATCAATCTGTTCTACAGTCATCTTAAAGCGCTTTCTAAGCTGGTTCAGAATAAGAATACAAAGAGGAAGCGAAATGGCACTACTCATTATAAGTGCATACAAACCTTTTCGTATAAAATATGCAATGGTCCAGCCGTGACGAACAGCACTATAACCAGAGCAGAACAAATGCCAGCCAACAATAAGCATTACATTAATGATGATTACTGCAAGAGAGTGGGTGTAGCGTGAGTTTTTCATGCCGTCTGTATTCTGAATTTTTAATTTTGCAAGCTGAGTTCGGGCCATTATGTTAAAACATTTTGTAGAATAAGAAATGGCAAGCATGGCATAAAGCATTACAAGAACAAGAATAATCAGAAGGTCTGTAAGGTTGTAATTAAGGCCACCGGTAAGTGTCTTGATTACGATTGTAGAACCGTTTCCTACAGGATATCCAAGAAGAATTGAAATAATCGAAAGAGTATTAATTCTTGAAAGGATTTTCTGAGCATTATGTTTTTCTTCTTCTGTTAAAGAACGATTTTCTGCTTCTTTTACAAGCCTTGAAAGAGGTTTAAGCATTCTCCAGACAATTATTGAAATAAGGATAAAAACACCGGCAGCAGGTCCAAGCGAAGTTCCAAGGTGTGATGCCCAGTCCATCCAGGTAGAACCTTTAATCTGAGTTACCTGAAAAGATGAAAGTAAAGGAACTCCAATTACAGTTGAAAGTCCAAAAAACAGTAAATAGATGCTAAATAAATTCATAACTCCATGCTCCAAATAAAGAGAAAAAATATACTTTTATTATACCACAAATATGCCGATTTTACTAATAAATAATAATCTATTCGGATTATTTGACATATATATATTTACTATGATATACTATAAATTACGGTATATAAAATAAAGTGGGGAAAATGTTTTGCCAAGAACACAACGAAAGGTAAAAAAGTTCGAAAAACGCTTCGCAAACAAAGTTACGAATAAAACAAGCAGTTTCTTTAAGTCATTTGGCATGTTTTTTGTTCGTGCGTTTAAACTTTTTGACAGCAAGCTTACAATTATGGTTGTTCCCCATTCTCATGGTAAAGTAATCAATTTCCAGACAAATGTATTTGCAATAACACTCGGATTTTTAATTTCAATTGGCGTTATTTCTTCTTTTGTTTACTTCAACCGTCATTCAATGGCATCTAAAACTGAAATTTCAAATCTTATGAGTCAGAACCGCGAAACTCTTGCAAGTCTTGATCAGCTTCGTGATGAAAATGCAAACCTTTTTAAGGCTGCAAAACGATTCCAGACTTCACTTTCACAGAGTCTTTCGCTTCTTGGTATTCAGCAGGTTGAATCAAGTTTTGATACTTCGCTTAACAACGGAGACCTTTCTTCTTTATTTAATTCAAAAGAAATTACTACAGGTTCGGCACGCGAGCTTGCAGATATAAAAGAGTTAACATCTTACCTTGAAAGTGCTGTTGATCCGATTGAACAGATTGGAAAGATGATTAAGACACAGCAGGCACTCTTTACAGAAATTCCAAGTATCTGTCCTCTTAAGAGTCCAAACCTTCACGTTTCAATGGCATTTGGTCCAAACCTGCACCCTCTTACAAATCAGTGGTACATTCATAAGGGAATTGACTTTTCTACATACCGTTCGGGCGACGCTGTAATGGCAACTGCTTCCGGACAGGTAGTAAACGTAGGCTTTGATTCAAACTACGGAAACTTTGTAATTATAAAACACAATCACGGTATTTATACACGCTATGCTCACTTGAGTGGTTATCGTGTTAAAAAAGGACAGCTAGTAGAGCAGGGTACCATAATAGGTACTGTTGGAAATACCGGTATTTCTACAGGTCCTCACCTTCATTATGAAGTTCACATTGGTTCCGATGTAGTTGATCCTGCAAAATACGTAAACGTTAAGCTTTCAAAATAGGTTCTTATGGCTTTAAAAGTTGATGATATTTCCATAAACACAATTATCGGAAAAGGTTCTTCCATTACAGGTAATCTTCACATTAACGGTTTTGTTCGTCTTGATGGCGATGTAGACGGAAATCTTGAAACAGACGGAAACATAATCATTGGCGACAGTGCCCGCATTAAAGGCGATGTAAAGGCTAAAGCTGTAATTGTCGGCGGAATTGTTGTAGGAAATATTATTGCTCAGGAAAGCGTAAAGCTTCTTTCTAATTCAGCAGTTATGGGCGATATTATTTCGCGAAAGGTGCAGGTTGAAGATAAAGCAACTTTCCACGGCCACTGCATTTCTATTAAAGATGAAGAGCATTTCAAGAAGATTTCAGATTCTTATCTTCAGTCTAAGGCAATCAAGGAGAAGGTTGTTCTTTCATGAGTGATATAAATCCGCTGGGAGCGTCAACTTATTACTCAGGACTTCAGAATGCTACAAGTCAGGCTGCAAAAGATGCCAAAAAAAATGAAAAAAGTTCTTCGGTTTCAAAACTGAAATTTTCCGAAATAAAAAAATCATTTAGCAAAACAGAAGCAGAACGCGAGGTAGAAGCAGCCGGATATCCACCGGAAATTGCAAGGCTTAGTATTGAAGAAGCCGCAGTATTTCTTAAGGATGAAGTTGATAAGGCAGGAAACAAACTTTCAGAAAATCAGAGTTTCGAAAACATTGCAGAATTCAGAGAATCGGTAAGGCTTTTTATAAAATATATTGTCGAAAACAACTACATTGAAAACAAGAAAAAGCTTCATGGGTCTGCACGTCCGGCACAGTTTTTTTCAAAGTTCAATGAAATGCCGCGTCAAAGAGATCCTCGCGTTATGATAAACATAATAAATCAAAAGCTTGATGATATGGTGCGCGACACAATGAGCCTGCAGAAGAACAATCTTAAAATCTTGCAGCAGGCAGACGAAATAAAAGGTCTGATTGTAGACTTAATGCAGGCCTAGGGGTATAATTAGTTATTATGAGTGATATTTTTGAAACAGATATAGATGACGAGGCAGAAAACCTGTCGAATCTTGAGGATAACGAAGGTGCGGTTGTAGAAACAGAAGCGCTTGTTATTGATTATCCTCTTTATCATTTAAAGCTTGAATACTCTAACGAAACTCTATATGCAAAAACTCCAGGAAATACTGCGCTCACAGCAGGGGAATATGTAATTGTTCCAACACGCTATGGTAAAGATATGGCGCTTGTTCTTGGAGAATCTAAAAAACCAATTGGCATTAAAAAAGACGATATTGTTACAATTGACCGCAAGGCCAACGCCGATGATATGGAAAAGCGCAAGCAGCTTGCCCAGAAAGAAAAGGAAGCCTTCCCGATTTTTAAGGAAAAGGTTGCCAACCACAATCTGGACATGAAGCTTGTAGACACACACTTTTTGTTCGATGAACCAAAAGCATTGTTCTTCTTCAGCTCAGATAACCGTGTAGACTTCCGCGAACTTGTAAAAGATTTAGTAAGCGTTTTCAAAATGCGAATTGAACTGCGCCAGATAGGTGTTCGCGATGAAAGCCGCATTACCGGAGGCCTTGGTATTTGTGGCCGCCCGTTCTGCTGTAACGCTGTTTCAGATAAATTGCGCCCTGTTTCTATCCGCATGGCAAAGGACCAGAACCTTTCGCTCAACTCTATGAAGATTTCCGGTCAATGTGGCCGCCTTTTGTGCTGTCTTTCTTACGAGTTTGACTGGTACAACGAAGCCCGCCGCAACTTGCCAAATGAAGGAATCCACATCTTCTACGACGGCACAAACTTCCGCATTACAGAAGTAAACCCTCTTACCAACATGGTAAAAATGTCTGGTGAAGACGGCCGCCTCCTTGAAGTAAACGCCAAACGCTTTGTTCACGAAGGCGGAAAGTGGAAGATTAATTAAAGAGTTTCTGATGCCTCCAGTTTTTCGGAATTCCCATTAGTTGAAAATCACATTTATTTGCAGATTTTAAAATTTTTTGTAATTTCCCTGTAAAATCAAAATTTGAACAGGTTTCTTTTAATAGTGTTTGTATAATACAAATTGTTGCGTAAACTTTATCTTGAGCAGGAAGAATTGATAGTTGTTTGTTAAATTTTGATTTTGAAATAATTGGACAAACAACAAAGTTCTTTGAAAATAGTCTTGAATGGTGTGCACATATATTTCTAACAACATTCAAATGTCTGAACCAACTTATTAATACTTTTGCTGAAGATTTATTAAATCCAAAAAAATCAACAATCTGATTTCTTGCAATTAAAGTGGCATCTAAGTTTTCAAAATATTTTGATAAAGTTCCAAAGGTTGTTGTTTCAAAAATCATCCATGCTGGTGGAAGAAAAGAAGTATCATAATTATTGTTATAATGTAAAACAAAAACTTCTTTAGAACGATTCCAATGACTTTTTATTTCTTTCAAATCATTTTGCAACAAAGCATTTTTATAAAAAAGAGAAGAATCTTCATACCATCTTGAACCATGTGCTAATGACATTGAATAAATCATTCTTGTTCTAAGAGTTATTTCCAATTCACCAATTGCATCAAATAAAAGGGAACGAAGATTTTTATCTAAACAATAATCATTCCATAAATATTTCCATTTTGTTCCTGGATAAAAAATATTCGATTTCCTGTCCAAATATGGAATCATATAACCTGATAATCTGTAATAACTGACAGTGTTAAGTTTCGTTTCTATGTTTTTTTCAGAAGATTTGTTTAAGCCTCTTTTTAAAAGAAGTTTGGCCTGATCCGAAACAGTTATTGCGGGTTTTGAATATTTTGGTTTAGCCATATAGAATCCCTCCCCGTCAGGGCAAAAAAAAACCTCGCTGGGTGCGCATGCTTTCGCAGAGGCGTGCAAGGTCTTGTTAACTTAAATATAATATACTTTATTATTTATGTCAAATTTAAAGTAATAGAAATTGTTATTTCAAAGACTTATATATTCTAATATGTGAATTTCAAGATTTATTTAAATCTGTATTTGCATAATCTATCAACTGTATTATCGAGGACCTTGTTTTCTCTGGTAATGCATCTAGTTTTTCAAATGTTTTTGAATATTTTCTGAACAATTGAAAATCAGTATTTTCTTCTTCATTTTTTATATTAGGACTTCTACCAGTAACAAGATATTCAACACTTACATTTAATACTTTTGCAATTTTCAATGCTGTGTCGGCAGAAGGAGAACTTTTAAACCTAATTCCACGACCAATATTCGAAGCATCAATTCCAACTTTTTCTGCCAGAGCTTTATTACTCATCCCTTTGTATTCTAATTCTGCTAGAACATTATCCCAAAAAGCCATAAGTAATGATTATTGATTTTTATCATTTTTGCATCAAAAAATGGTTGAAAATCAATATTTCTGCTTTTATAATGATTATAATCCATTATTGCGTAAAATACAGGAGAATTGTCTATGAAAAGAAATATATGTATTCATGTGATTTTAATATCTCTTTTGTTTATTATTTCATGCAAAGCAGAAGTTTCTTCACCGGTTTTTTATACTGTTTCATTCGATAGTGATGGTGGAAGTTTTGTAAAAGCGCAAACAGTAGAAAAAGGAAAAACTGCAAAAGAACCAGCTTGTCCAACAAAAGATAATTGTGATTTTTTAGGTTGGTTTTATAATGGAACAAAGTTTAATTTTTCTACTCCAATAAATGAAGATATAACAGTTACAGCAAAGTGGAACCAAAAGATTAGGTATTATACTATTACTTATGTTTCTGCTTATGGAGATGTTCCTGCTAAAAAGACAGTTCAGGAAAATAACATTTTAGATGAAACAGATTTGCCTAATCTCGCTGATGAAAATCATGTGTTTAAAGGTTGGTATATCGGTGAGCAGAAAATTGAGTCAGGAAACAATAAAATTACGTGTGATATAACTCTTACTGCAAAGTGGGGAGATAACGTAACTGTTTCATATTATAGTCTTTTTGGTTCAGCTCCATTGCAATTAGATGTTAAATACCAATCAAATATTAATCAATCTCTGTTATCTCCAGTTGAATATAATCAGTTTGTTTTTTTAGGCTGGTATTATGAAGTTGATGAAAGAGGAAATGGTACTGGGATTCAGGCTAAAATTGCTGATAAATTGACTCATGATTTAACCCTTTATGCAAAATGGAAAAAAGCAACTATAGTATTTAATACAAATGAATCTAGTTCAGAAATAACAAATACAAGTATTGAGAAATATGTGGGTCAATCGTTTGAGGAAAATGAAATACCTCTGCAAACGAAAAAAGGATATACATTTGATGGCTGGTATGACAATACCAATAAATTAACTGTTGATTATATAGTGAATGATGATGTTTGTTTTATTTCTAGATGGTCTATTATTACATATACAATACAATATTACACAAATGGTGGAACTAATCCGGATAATTCAATTACAAACTATACTGTAGAAGATCGTGTTGTTTTACCAATACCATCGACGGACGATGATAAGATTTTTGTTGGTTGGTATGAATCACAGTATTTTGCTACACAGCAAATAGCCGAGTGGAACTCTGGGGAAAAAAGCAAGAATCTTATTTTATATGCAAAATGGCGCGGATTGTTTGAAAATATCACAGCAGATAATATTGTTGAAACGATAAATAATCTAAAGAAATCAGCAACCATAAAAGCTACTGGAACATTTACAACAGATTTACTGAATCAAATTAGACTAGCACTTCTTACTCTAGCAACAGAGAAACCTGATATAGAAGTAGGCTTAGATTTTTCAGAAGTTTCAGGATTAACATCGCTCCCAAATAGCGTTTTTGCTTCTTGTATAAATCTAGTAGATATTCAACTACCAAATACTCTAACATCTATAGGTCAACAGGCTTTCCAAAATTGTATTAAAATAAAGAAAATAGTTATACCGAATAGTGTAAAATCTATGGGATTAGGTGTATTTTCTGGTTGTTCCTGTCTTGAAGAATTAACAATTCCATTTGTAGGAAGTACTCCAAATCCATCAACAGCTTCTGGAAATACAATCCTAGGTTATATTTTTGGTGGAACTAATTATAACGGCGCATATGAAATTACATATTCATATTATAATTCCTATTCAATGACTACAACTAATATGTATTATTATTTACCTTTAACTTTGAGAAAAGTAGTTGTATCAGGTGGTAAAGTTTTAAAGAACTCGTTTGCAGGTTGTTCAAGTTTATCAATTATTCGGATTCCCGAGACTGTTTCTATGATTGACGAGAAAGTGTTTTGTAATTGCTCAAACTTGACAGATATTATTATTCCAGAAGTTGTTACAAGTATAGGTAATTATGCATTTTCTGGGTGTTCAAGTTTGATCCAAATAGCAATTCCCGATAGTGTAACAAGTATTGGAATATATGCATTTTCGTACTGTTCTAGTTTAAAAAATTTGAATATTCCTAATTGTATAAATACTATTAATAGTTATGTTTTTTCAAATTGTAACAGTTTACAAAGTGTAAAAATTCCTCTTGGTGTAACCCAGATAGGAAGTTATGCATTTTCTGGTTGTTCAAGTTTAACAGATATAACAATTCCTATTACTGTAACGAGTATTGATATTGGAGCATTTGCTGATTGCTCAAGTTTGATTAATGTTGAAATACCTGTTGGAGTAACAAGCATACAAAGTAAATCTTTTTTAAATTGTTCGAGTTTAATTAATATAACTATTCCTGTTGGAGTAATAAGCATAGGGAACCAGGCTTTTTCTGGATGTTCTAAAATTACAAGCATTAGTGTTCCTGATAGTGTAATATCTATGGGGGAAGGTGCTTTTAGTGGTTGTTCAAGTCTTGAAGAGATAACTCTACCTTTTGTTGGAAGTTCTCCAAATCCTATAATTGCTTCTGAATCCTCTTTGTTTGGTTATATTTTTGGTAAAAACAATTATACAAATGCTTACGAAGTTTCTCAAAAATATTCATATTCAGATACTGTGACTTATTATTTGCCATCCGTTTTATCAAAATGTACAATCAGAGGTGGTAATCTTTTATACGGAGTGTTTTATGGTTGTTCGAGTTTGGAAATAATAATAATTCCTCCCAATATAACTAAAATTGATAATTCTTTATTTTATGGTTGTTCAAGTTTAACTGAAATGACTATTCCAAACAGTGTTAAATCAATAGGAAATTATGCGTTTAATAAATGTTCATCATTAACGGATATTATTATTCCTGAAAATATTACGACTATAGGTTATTATGTGTTTTTTGGGTGTTCAAGTTTAAAGACTGTAACAATACCAATAAGTGTATTAGAGATAGAAAGTTATGCATTTTCTAGTTGTTCAAGTTTAACTGAAATAACTATTCCAGACAGTGTAAGATCAATAGGAAATAATGCGTTTTATAACTGTTCAGGATTGACTGCAGTTAATATCTCAGAAAACTTGGAAACAATAGGCAAAGAAGCATTTGCTAAATGTTCAAGTTTATTACGAGCGACTATTTCAAATAGTGTAACATCAATAGGAAGCAGTGCATTTTCAGACTGTTCGAATTTAGCTGAAATAACTATTTCTGAGAAATTGACTGCTATAGAAGATAATACATTTACTAATTGTTCAAGCTTAGCAAGAATAACTATTCCAGATAGTGTAAAATCAATAGGAAATAAAGCGTTTTATAATTGTTCAAGATTAACTGTTGTGAATATCTCAGAAAACTTGGAAACAATAGGTAAAGAAGCATTTGCTAAATGTTCAAGTTTGGTAAATATAAAGATTCCTGATACTGTTAACTTAATAGAAACTGATGTGTTTTCTGGATGTTCAAGTCTAGAATCTATGGATGTTCCATTTGTTGGGAAATCTTTAGGTTATGCAACTTTTTTTGGATATTTCTTTGGAAAAAATCCATATGATGGGTCATATTATATTAACCAAAGAGGTTCAACAGGTTCATCTGCCACAACATATGAAACTTGTATTCCTTCTTCGCTTAAAAAAGTAAATGTGAGGGGAGGAAAATTGACAAGTGGTGTTTTTTGGTGGTGTTCTGAAATTACAGAGATATCTATTCAAAATGAAGTATCGGATATCGGTGCCTGTGCCTTTTATCGTTGTGAAAATCTATGTAAAATTATACTTCCTAATTCTATAGAATTTTTAAGTTCTAGTATGTTTTGTTATTGTTCTAGTTTAACAACTATTAAAATTCCTGAAAGTGTTACTACAATACGAGGAAATGTTTTTTGGTATTGTTCAAGTTTAACAAGTTTGACAATTCCTGTTGGTGTTAATAAAATATCTAGTTCAGTTTTTGATATGGGTTGTACAAATTTGAATGAAGTTATATTTGAAGATGTAAATACTTGGTATTCAACAACTAATTCGAATTATGTAAACGGAACAATAAGAAATGTTTCAGATAAAAATACTGCAGCAACATATTTAAAATCAACCTATGCTGGCCATTATTGGTATAAAGAGTAAAGAATTGTGATTAATAGAGAAGGTGTTTTGGTATGAAGTATAAAGTTGAATGTATTATTTCAAAAATATCTATTAAAAATAACAAGTTGGTTTTCAAAATCTGTGGCACAGAAGGGTATTCTATAAAAATTGGAAAGGATAAATATATTGTCTTGATTACAGATGAAATAGAAAAAATAAAAGAATTGAAATGCGTTTCTTCATTTGTCATTATTCAGAACATTGTTTTTGAAACTAAAAAAAGTTATTCAGTATTATTAACCGCTGCAATGACATGTGGAAAGCGTGTTAGGTTAACAGGTGAGACATCTGAAAAAGAAATAAAATCTGCGCATATAAAAGTTTCTTCCATATCCTTATTAAATGATTAAAACAGACATGAATCAAGATTTTCACCCAACAAATTCTAAAACTCTTGTTGTAATTGGTGCTGGTGCAACAGCTGCTCTTGGAATGCCTACTACAGCAAAGCAAACAGAATTGTTCCGTAAACTTGCGAAAAGCAAAAAAGGTAACAATACAAAACAAATCATTAAAGATTATTTTGACGAACCTGATTTATCAAAAGTAATTACTTTTCTAGAACTTTTGGATTCTGACAATCTATTTGTTGTAAATGATACTGATATTAATAATGCAAAATTCCTTTATGGAAGAACAGTCGATGAAGAACTTTTGACAAAGAGAATTTTTGAACTTCGTCAAGAATATGATTGGAATGCTGTAAAAAAGATAATTCCTATATGTGCTGAACAAAAGGATGAAAAAAATGATAATCTTATTCTAGATTTGTATTCCATAATAGATCAAAAGTTATTGACTGGACAATCACTTAGTGTACAACCAGATAAGGATGGTAATGAAATTGTCCTGTCTCCAGCAAGACTTCAAGCTGCAAGAAATTTTTTAATTTTGTTTGTTAATATGATGTTTGCTTCAGCATGGTATAAAATTACAAAAGAAGAAGATGAAGAAGTTAATACAGCATTTTCAAAATATAAAGGTTTTATAAATTCATTTGATTGCTTAATGAAAAAAGAAGGTTTGAATTGTAATCTTGTTGAGAATCCTCCGGAAAACAGAGGCTTTTATCTTTTTTCAACTTCATTTGTTTCTTTTAATTTTGATATGGTTTTTCCTTGGATCTTTATGAACTCGCATTATGAGATGAATCATCAGTCTGTTTATATACAAGATCATCCTTTAAAACTCTGGCTTGATTATGGAGTTGAGCATAGAGGAAGAAAAATGAAGAATAATTCTGTAATTCCAACTTTAGAGTTTACAGAATCTGTTGCTAGCAGACAAAATGAGGAAGACCATGTTGGAACACCATATAATAGAGCAGGGAAGTTTTATTTTGCACATGGTTCATCTAATTGGAGAGAGTGTCCAATATGTGGAAGAATGACTTTTTATTTTGGCTATGATGAGAATCGTTGGAAATATAAATCAAAACAATTGATTCCTCCTATGCCATTCCCTATTTTTGAAATAATCCCGGATTCTGCATTAACAAAAAGGGAAATCCAATGGAGAAATCAATTACACTTTGACTCATTACAATGCATGCATTGTGGTGCAGAAACTCGTGCAACAGATGCTCCTATGATTATGCAGACTATGCATAAATCAACTCCAACATCTTTCCTAGAAGAGATTCAACGAAATGTAAAAGTGAGCATTGGGAAAGCCGAACATATTGTTTTACTTGGTTATAGTCTTCCAACGGATGATACTATCTGGCAGCAGGCATTTGCAGAAGGGGTGAGAAGTAGAGTCAATGGAAGTAAAAGGGTGTATTGTTCTGTTGTAGTTTGCGAAAAAGATAATCAGCAACATTGGATGAAAGGTAAAAAGCTTGAAGATTATATTAACAGCCATGAAAATAAAAAAGATTCTGCAGAATGGGGTATTCCTACAATAGAAAATGCAATTGCCATTTTTGGCATGGAAAATGTGCGTGTCTGGGCAGGAGGTATTCCACAAGTCTTTGGAAATTGTACAGAAAGAGATGTAAAAGAATTATTCTATCCCGACTTTAAGGACTTTGAATTATAGTGTTCCGATATTTTTCTGTAAAAAAGGGAAGCCGGGGCGTTGCGGGGGCGGCGATTGAGCCCTTGCTAGAGGGGGTAGCGGAAAACCGAAGGTTTGTAGCGAGGGGCAGGCGCCCCTTTAAAGTCTGGAGCTTAAGACGGCCCTTCGAGCCCTTCGACAAGCTCAGGAACCGCCTCAGAGACCACACTATCCCCTGTTTACTATTCCCTATCCCCTCAATTTCTACTATAATATCTTCATTATGAAAGCATCTAATTTTATTATCTGGACGCTGCGTGAGGCGCCTAATGACGCTGTTATTGCCAGTCATCAGTTGATGATGCGCGCAGGACTTATCCGTAAGCTTGGAAACGGACTTTATTCTTATATGCCTATGGGACTTAAGGCATTCCGTAAGGTAGAAAAAATTATTCGTGAAGAACTAGACAGAGCCGGTATGCTTGAAATGAAGCCTACTGTTATTCAGCCTGGTGAAATCTGGAAGGAAAGTGGCCGCTGGGAAAAAATGGGTCCCGAAATGCTTAAACCGCAGAATCGTGGTGGTCAGGACATGGTTGTTTCGCCTACTGCCGAAGAAGCATTTACTGCTCTTGTACGCGATGGTCTTGATTCTTATAAGCAGCTTCCTTTTACATTGTATCAGATTAATACTAAATATCGTGATGAAATCCGTCCGCGCTATGGCGTTATGAGAGGACGCGAATTTACAATGATGGACGCCTACTCGTTTGATAAAGACCAGACAGATCTGGATGAATCTTACAACAAGGCTGCAGCTGCTTACCGCCGTATCTTTAAGCGCATGGGACTGGAAACTATTTCTGTTCGTGCAGATACTGGTGCTATGGGTGGTTCTGGTTCTGAAGAATTCATGGTAGAAAGCGAAGTAGGTGACGATACACTTATTCTTTGTCCTGGCTGTAAATATGCTGCCAACGTAGAAAAGGCTGCCTGCAAGGACGACGTTGCTCTTGATGTTAACGGAAAACCACAGGCTGCTACAACTGCTGCTGTAGAAGAGATTCCTACTCCAAACGTTCGCACAATCGAAGAGCTGAGCGAGTTCCTTAAGACAACTCCACAGGCATTTATTAAGACTCTTATTTACAAGGTAGAAAATCCTGGTGTTGAGCTTGAAGGTGATTTTGTTGCTGTTTGTATTCGCGGCGACCTTGATGTAAACGAAGCTAAATTGTGCGCTCTTCTTAAAGCCAGCTCTGTTGAACTTGCAGAAGAAGCTGATGTTGTTCGCATTACAGACGCTCCTGTTGGTTTTGCAGGTCCTGTAAACTTAAAGAAGGCACAGGTTATTGCAGATAAAACTGTAATGACAATGCACGACGCTGTAACCGGTGGTCTTAAAAAAGATGTTCACTTTATTCATGTTGAACCAGGCCGCGACTTTACTCCATTCATGACTGCTGATGTTCGTGTTGTAAAACCCGGCGATATTTGTCCTGAATGCGGCGGAACCTTCTACTCTAAAAAAGGTAACGAGCTTGGTCATATCTTTAAGCTTGGAACAAAATATACACAGAGCATGAACGTAACTTACCTTGACCTTAGCGGAAAGCCTGTTACTCCTGTTATGGGCTGCTATGGAATTGGTGTAGACCGTACTCTTGCAAGTATTATTGAAGGTCACCACGACGACAAGGGAATTATCTGGCCTATGAGTGTTGCTCCATTCCAGGTTGCAGTTATTCCTGTAATGTACAAAGACAAAATGAAGGAAGTTGCAGACAAGCTTTATGATGAACTTACTGCAGCCGGCATAGAAGTTCTTCTTGATGACCGCAACGAACGCCCAGGTGTTAAGTTTACAGACTCTGAACTTTTGGGTTATCCAATTCGTATTGTTGTTGGCGACAAGAATCTTCCAAATGTTGAATTAAAGCTTCGCACTGCAGAGGCTCCAGAGCTTGTACCAGCTGAACAGGCAGCTGCTAAAGCAATTGAAATTGTAAAAGCAGAAATGGATAAGTTGAACGGATAAAACTATGAAAAAACTGATTTTAATAATGACATTGGTTCTTGGAGGCGCACTTGCTTTTGCTCTTCCAGGCTTTACTCCATTTGTTCCAGATACAGCCGGAGAATATGTTTATTACCGCGACTATTCTTTTGAACGCGAAAGCTATGTTGGCCTTTTGAGTTATGATGAGACGTCGTATCAGATCCGCTATTACGCACCTGCAGACCGCGAGCTTGGTTTACCTGAATTGAATCTGGCACTTCTTTTTTCAGTTAATCCTGAATCTTCTTTCATGGATATGACCGGTGAAAGAATTATTACAGATGTTGATCCATATGGCGACGATGTTGATATTTTGAATTATCTGCACGACCTGCTTTATGAATTTTCTTCACGCCGCATTAAGCTTGATGAACTTGCAGGAAGCGAGATTTTTTCTAGCCAGGAATTTGAGCAGTTTGGCGGAAAAGTAACAATGTGCTTTGACAGCATGATTCCACTTTTTAATCTTAAGCAGATTCTTGGTCCTGCAAATGAGATGCTTTTTTCTTGCGTTACATTCGGCCGTCTTTTGAGTTCAGAAGACAAATCTTTTGATAACTTTAAGGGTCTTGTTCCTGCTAAGGAATATCACGCACCAACAAAAACAAAGATTAAAGGAAAGTCAAAGAAATATAAGCTCGAAGACGGACAGCAGATTACACTTGATTCAAACTGGACTCAGGAAATGGAAAATATGTGGATGTATGGCGAAGAAGCCTTTATTTCTATTGCATCTATTCCTCAGTATTTTGAAGATCAGGCAATGAATGATTTGTATGTTTTGCGCCGTATTCTTGAAAGCACAGACGGTTCATATACAGACATTGAAAATGCTGAATTTACTTTTGATGTAAAGAATTTCCGAATCAGAGTAATAACACATGTATCTCAGCCGGAAGACAAACAGGTTGTTTATGTTGTAAAACAGATAACAACAAACCTTTCAAAAAAAGTAAACAGCTATCTTGCACTTTCTGCATATGAAGACAGCTATCTTGCAAAGAGCAGTTATTACACTAAATTGTTGAAATCTTTTAAAGACTAAACGAAGTTCTTGAAAGCGGAGAGCCTATCCACTGGCCTTCGCTTCCAAGGTAATCCTTTTTCTGACCTTCAATCAAAAACTGAACAGAATTAACTGTAGAAAAAGTTGTTGCTGTATATACAATCTGCATTAACTGTGCAGTATAACCTTCTACACCGTTCGTATTAAATTCAAAAGAATCATTAAAATCAAGATAAGCAACTCCGTCTGAAACGCGGGCTCCAAGCAGCTTTGTTCCTGTTGGAATGAGAGAAATACATTCTCGTTCTTCTGATTTTGTTGTGTCCGGGCCTGCTATTACTGCTTTAATTGCTGTTGTAAGCGGAGAATCATTTTTTGCAACCTTGCGTTTTACAATTTTGCGGTTGATTGAGCCGTCTGCATCAATTTCGACAAAGCAAAGCTGAAGTTCTGTATATGCATTTTGAA
The DNA here is from genome assembly GCA_017551545.1 of Treponema sp. Taxonomy (GTDB): domain Bacteria; phylum Spirochaetota; class Spirochaetia; order Treponematales; family Treponemataceae; genus Treponema_D. The sequence goes on from JAFZLJ010000022.1 coordinate 73,691, forward strand.
CAGGTTTCTTTTCTTCGGCTGGTTTTTTAGTTTCGGCAGGCTGCTGTTCCTGTTTTTGTTCAGTTTTTTCCTGTGTGGCTGCCGGTTCCTGTGGTTTTGTGGCAGGAGTCTGTGGTTCAACCTTTATAACAACTTCATCAGATTCCGGTGCAAGAGGAATTTTTACAGTTTCCTTTTCGCTTGGAGTGTGATTTTCTACAAATTCAGGGGTTGAACCGAATACGCGTTCAAAAAATCTTGTTTCCTTAAGATTTGTAAGGATTGAATCCTTTTTTACAAGGAAAAAAATGAAAATAATGAGAATTGCTAAAATTATGCAGGCTAATGTAAGGCCTGTTTTTTTCTTTGAACTTTTATCTGCCATATTTTGATTATCGGCAAAGTTTTAAAGGGGTTAAGTCATATGCGTCGCTGCCATGCTTTTTTCCGGCTAAGGCATGGGCTTCGCAGGCAGAAATAGCAGCGTCTTTTGCATTGTAGCCTTGTGTAAGCAACGAGGCAATCATACCGGCAAGGGCGTCTCCGCTGCCACCTTTTGCAAGGCTTGGACTTCCGTCGCTTATAATGTAGATTTGTCCACCACTTACAATGAAAGTATTTGCGCTTTTTATTACAAGAGTTGCATTTGGAAAGAGGCTGTTTATTTTCTGCCCCAAAAGGATTTTGATTTGAGGGTCTTCTGTCAAAGTTTCTACAGAAATCTGGGCCATTTGTTTTGGGAAAATCTTAAGACTTTTGCAAAAACGGTAAAATTCTAAAATGTGAGGGGTTAAAACTATGCGGGTATTTGCTTTTGCCTGGATTTTTTGCAAAAAGTTGATAAAGTTTTCATTTCCAAAGACTCCGGCATCAAAAACTACGGCCGGATTTTTGTTAGCAGAAGATTTAATCCAGGTGGAAATCTGTTCTAATGCACCGGTAAGGCTCTTGTCCAGACCAGGGCCACACACAATACAGCTTGTTTTTGCCGGAATAGCAGTACTTATCATAAGTTCCGGAGAAATTTTAAACTGCTTAAGGTTTGAATGTTCAAGTTCTATAAGACTTGTAAGTCCGCTTCCAAAATTCATTGCTGCGGTGGCGCTGATTATTGCAGCCCCGGATTTCTCGCCTGCAAAGACTGCTGTATGACCAAAAGTTCCTTTATGTGAGGCTTTATTTGTGCGCAGTGGCAGCTTAAGGTCCTGTGGCTCAACAAGATGGATATGTGGTGCTGCAGGCATAACGTTTTCAAAAAGAGAACGTTCTAGACCAAGGTTAGCAACAATTATATTACCAGACATGGCTTTGGCCTTGTCGCTATAAAGGGCAAGCTTTTGTTCTCCCATTGTAAGAGTGTAGTTGGCATTAAAAGCAAGTCCGGAAGAAATATCGCAGGCAATTCTAAGAGCCTGGGCTTTGTTTGCAGCTTCTATAATTTTAAGGATTTGTGGAGCAAGCTGACCTTTAAAACCTGTTCCATAAAGGCAGTCTACAATGATAAGTCCGCAAGGTTGTGGTTTTTCGTATTCGTTTAAAAGTTCCAGCAGGGTCTTTTTTGTAATAAAAGGAATGCCCATTTTCTTGCACATTGTGTACTGGGCTTTGGCTTCTGCTGCAACCGGGGCTTCAAGAGTAAAAATCAGGGGTTCGAGTTCGCCCTTAATCAGTCTTGCAAGAGCATAACCGTCGCCGCCATTGTTGCCTTTACCGCAAAGAATAAGGCATTTGGTCTGGCCGGCAGATTTTTTTTCAAGTATAAGATTTTTTAAGGCAAGTGCGGCATTTTCCATCATTATAAAATCAGGAAAGCCGAACTTTTGTTTTGCGAGTGCTTCTAATTGCGAAGGATTGTCAAAGACTTTCTGCATTATTCCTTAAGAGTCTTTCCAAAATGAATCAAATAATCTGTAAATGAAACGTAGCTCAAAATAAGAGAAAGAACAAAAAGGCAGATTGCTATGATTCTAAGTGTCCCAAAGCATTCTGGTACGCAATCAAGGCGAACGAGTGTTTCAAGGAACAATGCATAAAAACCAGAAACTACATAAGAAACAGTTTTGATTTTTCCACCCTTACGAGCAGCAATTGCAATGCCTTTTTTAGCTGCAACCATGCGCAGGAAGGTCTGTCCCATTTCGCGGTACATAATCAGAATAAAAACAAAAACAGGAGTATAACCTCCAAGGCTGCCTGTAGAGAACATAAGACTTGCAAATGTTGTCATATGAAGGATTACATCGGCAAAAGGATCAAAAATCTTTCCAAAATCGCTTACTTCGTTGTGTTTGCGTGCATAGTGACCGTCCAAAAAGTCGGTAAATTCGGCAAAACACAAAAGCGGAATAGCAAATAAAAGCGAAAGTTTTGTAAAAGCTCCTGTCCAGATTGGAATAAAATATAATATAAAAAATATAGGCGCAAAAAGAATGCGTGTGAGTGTAAATCCGTTTGAAGTTTTCATAGGTTAATTATCGCTAATCGGTAGATAAAAGTCAACCGAGTTACTGAAACTGCTTAAAGTCATGCACAATGCTTACAGCAGACTTTGTTGGATATTCCGGCAGTTCTTTGCGTACAATTTCGAGTGCCTGTTCTACAAGACCCGGTGCATCTGTAACTCCATACAAAACAAAGGTTCCGTCTTCTATGGCAGCATGCAGGAAATCTATGCCAATCTTAAAGTCAAAAATCAATTTGTTTACAACAGACTGGGCTTTTAACATTTCTTCTACGAGTTTTGTTCCTTCTGCCTCTTTTGATGGAGTGATATGGGCACGGGTAAAGTCTGCAATGATATTTGCGCAGTCATTTATTGAAACAGCGCCTGTATTTAAAAACATATGGAAATTTGTAGGATCGTCAACGTCTATGTTGTAAAAGTTTTTGTGGAAGCCTGTGCGGTTTGTGTCGCTTTCCTGGATGTGCTGGCGGGCCTGCTTTTCGTTCCAGTCAAATTCTTCCATAAGGCGGGCAATTCTAACCTTTTCACTTGCAATAAGGCGTACAGAAACGTGATTTGGGACAGAAGCAAACAGGGCAAAGGCGCCTCGTCCTATAAAAACAACGTTTCCTTTAGCAGCGGCTTCGAGCATGGCATATTGCGAAAGATTCTGGTAGGCATCGCGGTCTTTTGCCATAGAAGCAAAGAAACCAGGCTTTCGTTCGTCGTATTTTGGAAGCTTTGAAGCAGGGAATCCAAGTGCAAGAATGCGTTCCTCTATCTGTTTACGAGTAATAAAGTTGTAACCGAGCTTTGCAGCCAATTCCTGAGCAACTTCGTCTCCTTTTGCTGCTACCTGACGTGCTAAAGTAATGATTGCCATAAAAGCCTCCTGTGTATTATGATAAGTCTAGAAGGTGCATATGTCAAACTATTTTACAGACGATGATGAAAAGCTCAAATGGGCCAGCGGAGAAAAGAAGCTGCTCTTAAAAACTGCGGTTTTTGATGTTACAAGCAGTACAAATACATATAAAAACGGGGAACAAACAGTGCAGGGCGACTATATTGTGCTTGATGCCCCAGACTGGGTTATTGTTATCCCCGAAATTGAAGATAAAGCTACCGGCCAGAAAGAGTTTTTTATGGTAAAACAGTGGCGACATGGTTCAAAATGCCTTAGCGTAGAGTTTCCCGGAGGTGTAATTGATAAGGGAGAAGCCCCAGAAGAAGCTGCCCGCCGTGAATTGCTAGAAGAAACAGGCTGCCGCGCAGGAAAACTTACAAAATTAGGCCAGGTAAACCCGAATCCAGCCCTTTTTTCGAACCATGTACACTTTTTCTTAGCACAAGACCTTGAATGCACCAACACGCAGGATTTAGATAATGATGAATTTGTAAATGTGATTAGAGTTCCGGTGAATCAGATAATAGATGATATGGGAACAGAACAATTCCCACATGCACTTATGTCTAGTGCGATGATGTTCTATTTAAAAAAAAGATCCCCGGATCAAGTCCGGGGATGACATGTCATTGTCGCGGTCCCTGAGGCTCTCGAAGGGTGCCCGACAATTTCTTATTTACCATAAGTGTCATACTCTTTCTTAGGATCGTATGTACCTGTTCTATATTCACCTGTAAGACTTGGAATAGTCATCTTCATACCAGGAAGAATAAGGTTTGGATCTTCAGGTTTAGGCATCTTTGATTTGTTTGCCTGATACAGGTTTTCCCAAAGAAGAGGGTTGTTGTAAACATAAGGGCGACCAGAAATATTCCAGTAGCAGTCTTTTGTTTCTGCCCATGGGCGAACGATATATTCAGCAGGAAGAGGTGTTACTTCTGTAACTCCTTCAAGAGCTGCAAGTGAAAGCTTTGCATATTCATTTGCGCGGCCCCATTCTTCTGCTTCAAAAGAAGTTTCTGCATTTGCAAGATTTTCTTTTGCTGCTGTATAAGCCATAGGATAGATGTTTGGAGCATCAATCTTTTCGGCCCATGCAATCTTATTCTTTGCAAGCTTAATATTGTCTTCTGCTTCACCCATAGCAAGCATTCTTGCTACAAATGCTTTAGAAAGCTCTGCATTTTTCTGTGCTTCTTCTGAATATTTGATTGCATCATCATATTCACCGGCGTCCATAGCTTTTTCAGCCTTCTTTGTATATTCGTCGGCAAGCTTCTGATATGTGTTGTTCTTGTAACTAACAGCAAAAATAGAGGCAGTCATTAAAACTGCAACAAAAATCAATACTAACTTTTTCATTTTGCATCACCTCCAACCTGGAGTTCTTCGCTAAGATAAACCTCGGCATCTTCTGGATCAGCATAGTTGTCTTCTTCAAGAAGAACTGCGTCTTCATCTTCAATTCCGTCAACATCGCCTGTAAGAGGTGCTTCAAGGTCAGCTTCTTCTGCAATTGCAGCACTTGCTTCTACGCTCTTTTTAGCAGCTTCAATTGCGGCAAGAGCAGCAGCGCGTTTTTCAGAAATTGTTTCATAAAGCTCTGTGAAAATATCATAAGCTTCATCATAAGACTTAGTTGCAGATTCATAGCCGTTCATTGAGTAACTTGCGTCACCGTTCTTGAACAATTCAACAGCACGATTGTATTCGCGTTTTTCAGAAACACCTGCTTTTACAGAGTCTGCATCTTTCTTTGCTTCAAGAGCATCTGCACGAGCATCTTTTGCAATATCCTTGTAAAGTGCTACAAGAACTGTCTTAAAGCTTGCGTATGCACCAGTTCCTTTTGCAAGAAGGTCATCTGCACTTGCATTTGGATCTTCAAAGAGCTTTTCAAAATCATCAAGTTCACTGCAGCCTTTGTCGTAAGCAGCCTGTGCAAGAGGTGGAAGTTCGTAATCATCGATTGTTTCTTTTGCATCAAGTGCGTTTACATATGCTGCCAATGCCTGATATCGTTTTGCAAGATCATTGCATTCTGCTGTAACGTCTTCTCCATTTGCAGCACGAGCCTTGAGATCGTTATATTTTTCTTCAAGGGTATTAAAATAGTCTGGAGCATATTCTTCGGCATCAGAATCGATTGCAGCCTGTCTTGAAGAATTCATATTTGCCAGAGCAAGATCAAGTCCTGCCTGATTTACTGTTTCTTCTACAGCCTGTCCTGGAGTAGTCTCTTCTACAGTTTCTTCAACTGCCGGTGGTTCCGGATTCGCTGTATCTTCTGCACCTTTTTTAGAACCGCAGGAAATGAGCGAAAGGATTAGGAAAACCGAAAGAGCCCAAAAAGCTAATTTTTTCATAATAATCCTCACATTTTAAAGATTAGATATATTTTAACCTATAAAATACATTCTTACAACTTTATTATCGGTATTTTGTGGCAAATTCGGTAAAAAAAACTCGTTATATAGAAAATATGTGGTAAAATATGTTTAAACGGAGGTTTTTATGGCAGATGATTTTTCATTTTCTATAGAGCAAAGTTTAGGTCTGGTTGCCGAAGGAAAAGGCGGCTGGAATCTTGAGTTGAATCTTGTTTCCTGGGGTGGTCGTCCTGCAAAATATGATTTACGCAGCTGGTCACCAGATCATCAGAAAATGGGAAAGGGTTTGACCTTAACCAAAGAAGAATTGATTGCATTGAAAGATTTGTTGAATAAAATAGAACTTTAGCGACCCTTCGACAGGCTCAGGGACCCCGCGACTTTAATATTCCGCAGTTGCCAGGGTTGCGCCTTTTTTTACAATAATTTCAAAAAGCATTTTTTGCAAAAGAACATCTTCCATCATTGTTCCGCCTGAGCGAATCTGCATATCTGTAGAAGCAAGAATAGCGAGTATTGCAGTTGCCTGTCCTATTGTCCAGATTTTTGCAGCCTTGCGGTACTGGTTCTGCATAAGATTACTTACAAATCCGTTTGATTTAAGAGTAGAATCATCTGCTCCGTAGCCGCCATTACTTTCTGTTTGCAGTTTGTGCCATAAAACAAGCTTCCTGAAGCATGACGAAAGTCCCGCAATTATTGAAACAGAAGAATTATCTTTTGAAAGCCTTATTCCCTGAAGAACCTCAAGAGCATCTGAAAAGCGTTTTTCTGATGATTCTGAATCTGTTACCATCTGTTTAAAAAGTGTAAAGGCATTTTCTTCGCGGTTGTGAGTTAAGAAAGAGTCTATATCTTCGGGGGTAACAGTTTTTCCTTTTTCAAGAACCAGGAAAAATCGCGAGCATTCGTTTTTAAGAGCAAGCGTGTTGTTGTCTACCATGTCTAAAATCATCTGGGCTGCATCAGGTTCAAGGCTATAACCGTTTTTGCGGAAATAATCAGTGAGCCATGGTACTTTTTGATTATCAAACATTTCCCAGAATTTCTTTTTGTTAGAAGGTGGAACAAGCTTGTCTAACTTTGAATCTACAGAAATTTCATCGGAAACAAAAATAAGGGCAGAGCTTTCTTCGCCGGAATCCTGAACACTTTTGATCCAGTTTTCTACAACAGCAATATCTTCCTTTTTTTTGAGCAGTTCGGCATTTTTGCAGATTACACAGGTGGCACTAGAAAATAAGTTTCCGTTGTCTAAAACCGAAAGCACCTGGGCAATTGAAGTTTCGTTGAGATAATAAATATGTTGTTCACTTTCGCCGAATTTTTTTTCGAGTGCTTTAATTACTGCATCTACTGCTTCATCGCGCTGACCAAATTCGGGGCCGTTATATAAATAAACAGGTGGTGTCATTTGCCTGCCTTGGTATTATGATTATTCTTCTTCAAATTTTGATTCAAAAAGGGCTTCAATTGTTGCAGCGGCTTCTGATTCATCCGGTCCTTCTACTGTCATAGTCATCTGGGTATTGTATCCTGCGCCCATTGCAATTACACCCATAATAGATTTTGCATTTACCGAAGTATCATCTCTAGTAAGTGTAATTTCTGCTTCAAACTTATTTGCTGTCTGTGCGATGATTGCAGCTGGTCTTGCATGAATACCTGCACGATTCTGAACAGTAAGAATTTTCTCAATCATAATGTTTTCCCCGGCATTTTTGCCTATTTATATTTTAGTATGAATTATCGTGACCATAATATGCAGTTTTTGCATCTCCGGTTTCAATCCATTTAAGTACATTTTCATTAAAGTCTTTGGCAGCGTTATAACCCATGTCCTTAAGACGTTCGTTCATGGCAGCGGCCTCAATAATAATTGGAAGGTTTCGTCCAGGGCGAACAGGAATTTCAATTACAGGAATCTTAACACCTAAAAGCTCCTGGTAGGCTTGTTCTGTACCAAGACGATCATAGGCCTTGCTTGAATCCCAGTCTTCAAGCTGAACAATAAGCTGAACTTCCTTCTGGTTTCGGATTGCACCAACACCATAAAGCTGAGAAATATTTATAATACCAAGACCGCGGATTTCCATGTGGTGGCTGATTGTTGTATTTGCACCACGACCAAGGATTGTGTTTCCGTTTACACAGCGGATTTCTATGATATCGTCTGCAACAAGTCGATGACCGCGTTCTACAAGTTCAAGGGCTGTTTCACTTTTACCAACACCAGAGTGTCCAGAAAGAAGAATACCAATACCGTATACTTCAACTAAAACTCCGTGGAAGGTTTTGTGAGGAGCAAATATATTTGAAAAAACACGTGTAAGACGAGTAGTGAATTCTGTAGAAGCAAGGTCTGTCTGCAAAACAGGGCAGCAGTATTCTTCGGCAAGAGCACGGAATTCTTCTGTTGGTTCGCTGTTATAAGTAAAAATACAGCATGGAATTCCCGGACTGAAAAACTGTTTTAATGTTTCGGTATTTTTTTCTTTATGAAGTTTATAAAGGTAGGCTGTTTCACCGCGACCAAAAAGCTGAACACGGTCACCGGCAAAGTTTTCAAAAAAGCCCGAAAGCGCAAGTCCCGGGCGGTTAATTTCTGGAATTGTTATGGCACGAGGAAGACCCCGACGCCCTGCAATACATTTAAGCTGCAAAGCATCGTGTCCGGAAAGCTCTAGATCGAGTAAATCTAAAACAGTAAATTTCTTTTCTGCCATACAGATATACTATACAAAAAAAAAGAAAGAAGTGCAATTTTATTTTTCTTGTTTCTTTTCCTTTTCTTTGTTTATTTTCTGATCCAGCATGTCCATGTTTTTGTTAAGGGCAGCGCCGAAATCGAAGTCTTCATTTGATACATGAGCTTGTGAGCCCCAGCGGAAGTTTACAGTTGTTTCTACAGAGTAGGCCTTGTCGTGCTTGATGCGCATTGTAAGGTTGATGATAAGGTCTTCTGCATAAGCAATTCTTTTAAGTTTTGAATCTATCATGTCAGACTGCTTCTGTTCCAATGTAAATCCAACTGCATTTATTGATTTTTCCATAAATTTCTCCTTGCGGGCTGTTCGCCCCGTGTTATTTTGTAACTCTCTCTATATAAAGATAACACGGGAATGGCGAAAAAACAAATGAAAAAATACTATTCAACTATGAATGAGAACTTTCCATAAGGAAGTCTCTTAAAATAAACATCTGTTGAAGTGTTGTAATTATATACAGTAAGTGTAATTCCTTGCGATGAAGACATATCGGACTTTACAACAAGATAATAATTTCCAGATTCTGTGATTTCCCATTTTGTTGTAACTCTGAACAAAAGCGATTCTGTTGTTGTTGGTGCTATAGTTTCTCCTCTTAAATTCAGGTTTTCAACAAGATTAAAGTTTTCATCATATAAAAAGACTTCTGGAATCATAACAGATTTTTTTTCTTCACTTAAAGACATAAGTCCTGCAGGAATTGATTTTAATGTAAAACTGTAAACAGTATTTTCTTCTAATGAAAGCTTATATACAGATACCGGAACAGAGCCGTTGTTTGCAGAATTTTTTACATGAACAGATTTAGCTGTAAATTCATCTTTTACAGTTTTGCTGGTAGAAATGGTCTGAACAGCATTTGCCTGTATTACTTCCTTTTCATCCGAATAAATCATGCCTTTTACTTTAGATACATTATTTGAAGCACAAGAAATTAAGCTAAAAGCAATTCCAAAATAAAACAGAATTTTTAATTTTTTCATTTTTTGCCCCTTATTTTATATATATAGTATCATACCCCCCCCCACTCAACATCTGTCAATGTGTTTTTACTGTTTGTAGGAATTCTCTAGTCCGGCCTGGTTGCGATATTTGTTGACTGTGCGACGGGATATTTTTATGCCCTGTTCATTCAAGAGTTTTGTGATTTTTTCATCTGAAAGAGGGGTAGAAGAATTTTCAAGCAGTTCTGATATGCGAATTTTGATTGCTTCAGAAGAAGTAGTGGTCCCTGAGCCAGCTTGTCCTGAGCTATGTCGAAGGGAAGGGCCGCTCACAAAGAAATAGCTTGCCGGGAAAAGCTGACCCATAACATCAATTCTGCGGTTTGTTTTTTTAGCGGTCATTCTTGAAACTGTTGATTCGTGAACGCCTATTGATGCTGCAATCTGGCGGCGTGTGAGCGGCTTGAGGTTGCCCGGACCTTTTATGAAAAAATCTTTCTGGCTGCTTACAATTGCGCAACCAAGAAGAATTACAGAAGTCTGGCGGTATTTTAAAAGGTGTAAGAATTCTTTTGCTTTTTGAACAGATTTTGAATCAAAGGAAAAATCAGGGGCAATTTGTACTTCCGGGAGTTCGCCGTTTGCATATTTAATTTGAAAATGAAAATCGCTGCCACCTGTAACAATTCCGTTTTCAAAATCATCAGCAGGAATTGACCCCGATTTTTTTTCTACAGAAAGAAGGATGTCTGGCTGCAAAAAATCAGTTTGGGTGGTGTCAGAAATATATTCGCCTGCCGGCCGCGGATTTAATGAAGTAATATATTTAATTGCAGAGTCTGCGTTTTCTTCGGAAAGTTCAATTTCATCAAGAGCAATCTTTGGTGCAAACTTTTTGGAATGCCATTCTTTAAGATAATCCTTTAGTTTTTTAACAACTCGATCAGCCTGAGGAGGGTTCAGTAATTCCAGATGTCCGTCCAGAATAAAAAGCGCGAGCGGTGGTGCGTCTCCTGAAATTTTGGCCTGCACAAAAAGGCTTTCTTCAAGAGTCTGACAGCACGTTCCTATTGGGTCCATGCGCTGAATGCGTTCAATACAGCGGGTAAGCATTTGCTTTGTTTGAAGAGGGCGTGAACGGTCTAAAAGTGTTTCCGGGGCAAGCATGGAACCGTAACAGCCGTTTGCATCAAGATTATAAATAAGCTTCTGCGACAATTCAAATTCATCCGGGGGAAGCTTTATAAGATTCAGCTGCTCCATAAGATGCTGCTGCAAAGTTTCGCCGCGATTTTCCATTGCTTCAAGAGCCTGCTGATTTGCATCTGAAGCAGCACTACTACCGGCAGAAGAGGCCGAAGAATATTTTTCATTTGCAGAGCTTCGTCGTGGATCAGAAATAATTTGAAGGGCCGGATTTTCTGCAGCAGTTTTATATATTTCTTCACGCAGATCACGATTAGACATGGCAAGAAAATTCACCGCCTGAATCTGAACCTGAGACATTTTTTGAATCTGCTTTTGCGACTGCCGTTGTGACTGAATCATTCTTTTTCCTTAAAGCCAAAGCTGCTTGCCTGAATGCGGCGATTTTTATAATTCAGAAGGCTTTTCCCGTTCAAACAAATTTCTGCAGAACCGCCTCCGTCAAATTCCAGAGCATCGGTACAGCCCAGCGCCAGAAATATTTCTCCGCACTGCTGGTAAGTAAGCCCTGTGCTTTTAGAAGAGTTTTCTCCTTCTACAACTAAAAGATATAAAATATTTCCGTCTTGTGAAATTCCAGCCCCGCTTCGTGAGTTATAAGTTTCGGCAAATGAATATTGAACCTGGCTATTTTGTAAAACTGTAAAAAATCCTCCAAACGCAAAGCTTGCACCATCCGGCAGATTTTCTTCCTGATTTTTTATAATCTGAGCATGCCTGTCGTTGAAAAATACAATTGAAGAATATCTTGGATTTGCTTTAGAAAAAAGATTTCCGTTTACAAAATGCATGCCTATAATTTTCTTTTTAAAAAATCTTCCTTCGAACGGTGAAACGTTTATGGCTGCAATACAGTTATTTTTTTGGGCGAATGCAGTTGTAGTCATTCCTTTAAAAGTTCCGGCGGCAGATTGTTTTGTAGCGTCATCAGGATAGCAGACAAGCTGGAGGTTATCATTTGTCAAATCAATTTTTACTGCATGATAAACAAGAGGGATTGCAGGATTTTCAAAATCAAAACGTTCAATTCCTGGGGCAACAGGCTCCCATAAAAATTCCTGCGGGATAAAATCGGAATTAGTAAAATTATGAGCTGCTTCAGAATTGTTTGTACTTACACAGCCTGCAAAAAAAGTCAAAGAGAAAAATATGAAAAAAAGTGAAAATAAAAGCTTTCGCCGAATGTTCATATAGTAAAAATCATTATATCACACAACGGTATCTTATAGCAAAAAAACTTCCTTAACTGTATACTCAACAATATGAAAAAGCTTGAAGATTTTGGAATGAAAGTACCGGAGATTTTGCTCCCGGCAAATGTTGATTTGTCTAAGTGGTCTGTAATTGCATGCGACCAGTATACTCAGGATCTGGATTATTGGAAAAAGGCAGAAGCTGCTGCTGGTGGTTCGCCTTCGACCTTGAATCTGATTTTGCCTGAGGTTTATTTGAACTCGCCGGATAAGGCAGAACGAATCCAGAAAATCAGAAAAACAATGAAGGAATATCTTGGAGAAGGGGTCCCTGAGGCTCTCGAAGGGTCTTCAGTTTTTGCTCCACCATTTCACGGCTTTATTTACATAGAACGAAAAACCGCTTTTGGCCGAATGAGAAAAGGCCTTGTTGCGCAGATTGATTTGGAAACTTATGAGTGGAAACCTTTCAGTAAGGCAAACATCCGCGCTACAGAAGCTACAATTGTAGAACGCATTCCTCCACGCAAAGAAATCCGTAAGGGTGCACAGCTTGAACTTCCTCATATTATGCTGCTTGTGAATGACAAGGATGATATTCTTGTTGGCGGTTCAGGTGTTGCTGCAAAAAAGAATGCGCCTCTTTATGACGGCCAGCTCATGTGTAACGGTGGAAGTATTACAGGCTGGGGCTTATCAAGTGAAAGTGAACTTGCAGGTGTTACAGAAGCAGTTGCAAAGATTGCAGATAAGAATCGCGCTGCCGATGGTTCAACTTTCCTGTTTGCAGTAGGCGACGGAAACCATTCTCTTGCTACAGCAAAAGCCGTTTGGGACGAATATAAAGTAGAGCTTGTTGCAGGTGGAGCAGGAGAAGCTGAACTTGAAGCTTGTCCTGTTCGTTATGCACTTGTAGAAATTGTAAATATTTATGATACAGGTTTAACATTTGAACCGATTCACCGCGTGATTTTTAATATTGATACTGCTGCTCTTATTGACTATCTGGCAAAAGAGCTTGGTGGAACAGTCAGTGAAGTTTCTGGAGCCGCAGAGCTTGATGCCGCAGTAAAAGCCAGCTGGGCAGATTTTGGTTTTGCCTACCGAGAGGGCGGAAACGGTGCACAGAAATATGTTCTTTTGAAAACAGGAATCAAAGAGCTCGCAGTTGCAAGACTCCAGCCGGAAATTGATGCCTTCTTGAAAGGGGCTGCCGGTGCCGTTGGATCTGCCGCCGAAATCGACTACATCCACGGAAGCGAAGAAGTTCTCAAACTTGGCGAACGCGAAAACGCAGTAGGAATATTGCTGCCACCAATTGCCAAAGACAGCTTCTTCGAAACAATCAACGGCCGCGGACCACTTCCTAGAAAGAGTTTCTCCATGGGCGAAGCCGACGAAAAACGATTCTATCTGGAATGCAGAAGGTTGTTCAGTTAATAAGATTCAAAAATCGATCATGCATTTTTGTATTCACTTTCATTATTAATCATTCTCTTCCTTCATCACATCTTCAATAACCGCGATGATTGATTTTCCGAACTGGTCGGCTTTGGCTTCGCCGATTCCGTAGACCTGGAGGAGAGATGATCGGTTGCCTGGTTTTTTGGCGGCAATGTCGTACAGGGTTTTGTCACCGAAGATTACGTATGGAGGAACATTCATGTCATCTGCTTTGCGGCGGCGCCAGGCTTTAAGTGCTTTGATGATTTCTTCTGCCTGATGGTCGTCGGCTGCTGGTTTTTCTGCAATACGTTTTTCTGTTGAGATTCTTTCGCCACTTGATTTTTTAGGGAATGCCAGAGTTGTTCTTCTGAATTGTAACAGGACTTTTTCTTTTGAAGAAAGAAGAGCGTATCCATCTTCTGTAATTTGAAGAATGCTGTACTCACCGTATTTTGTTAGATAGCCTGCTGCTATACACAAATCAATCAGCTGGAACCAATCATCTTTGCAAAGCTCTTTACCAATTCCCCAGGTTGAAATTCTATCGTGGCCATTATCTATAATGCGTTTTTGTTTTGAGCCAAGCAGAACATCAATTACATAAGAAGAACCAAAGCGTTCTTGAGTTCTTATGATGCAGCAGATGAGTTTCTGAACAGGAATAGTCATGTCGACCTTTGGAATCTCGCCGCAGGAACAGATATCGCAGCAGCAGTCCTTTGTTGCTTTTGTAGGGTCGTAAGCTTCTCCAAAATAGCCAAGCAGAATACGACGGCGGCAGGAACAGGCAGTTGCAAAATTAATCATTCCCTGTAGGCGCATTTCTGCCTTTCGAGGGTCAGATGAGGAATCAAAAAAGAATCGAACCTTGTTAATATCACCAGGAGAATAAAGCAGCAGCGCTGTAGAAGCAAGCCCGTCTCGTCCGGCACGACCAATTTCCTGATAGTATTCTTCCAAAGATTTCGGCAGGTCATAGTTAATTACAAAACGAACATTCGGTTTATTGATTCCCATTCCAAAAGCAATTGTCGCAACAATAATCTGAACCTTATCCTTTACAAACTTATCCTGATTTTCTGCACGCACATTATCTGGCAGTCCTGCGTGATAGTTCAAAACAGAAAAACCCATATCGCTCAAAACCTTTGTAAGCTCATCAACTGCCTTACGTGAATAACAGTAAATGATTCCGCTTTCACCATAGTGTTTGTTTATGCAGTTAACAATCTGGTCCAGAGCGTTTCTTTTTGGCTGAACTTCAAGGAAGATATTTTCGCGATTAAAGCTTGAAACAAAAACTTGAGGCTTGTTGAGTTTAAGGTTTTTGATGATATCTTGTCGAACATTTTCTGTAGCAGTTGCAGTAAGTGCAATCATTACAGCGTCTGGGAACAGAGCACGGAAAGAGCCGATTTCCATATAGTCCGGGCGGAAGTCGTGACCCCATTGAGAAACACAATGCGCTTCATCAATTGTAATGCAGCTGATTTTTAAACCTTCTGAACCAAGAATCTGTCTGATTTTTTCTGTTGAAAGTCCTTCCGGAGAAACATAAATGATTTTAACTTCTCCACTTTTTATTTCATCAACTGATTTTTTATAATCGTCCCAGGTTAGTGAACTGTTTAAAAAAGCAGAGTGAATTCCCGAGGCCTCAAGCGAATCTACCTGATCCTGCATAAGAGAGATGAGCGGTGAAACTACAACAGTTATTCCTTCAAAAATGAGTGCCGGAATCTGATAGCAGATTGATTTACCGCCGCCTGTTGGCATGATGGCAAGAGTATCTTTTCCGTTTAATACGCTTTGAATTATTTTTCTTTGATTCTGGCGGAAGGAATCGTAGCCGAATACAGTTTTTAGTACCAGCTCTGGATCCGTGCCTTCAAACGTGTGTGCATTAATCTTCACGTAATTATTATAACAAGCATCAAACACTTGAAAAACCCCCGTTTTTTTGTTATATTTTGTCTACTCAC
The DNA here is from genome assembly GCA_017551545.1 of Treponema sp. Lineage (GTDB taxonomy): Bacteria > Spirochaetota > Spirochaetia > Treponematales > Treponemataceae > Treponema_D. The sequence goes on from JAFZLJ010000022.1 coordinate 88,949, forward strand.
GCCGGAGTGGTGGAATGGTAGACACGACAGACTCAAAATCTGTTGCGAGCAATCGTGTAAGAGTTCAA
>JAFZLJ010000023.1 GCA_017551545.1 Treponema sp.
GGAGAGTTCAATAATCTTATCCTTTTACAATCTGTAGATATTAGTGATGTTGTAAAGGTATCTGGTACTACACAAATTCTTTCGGATGATGGAACAGTAAAGCTTGATAATGCAAATAATGTATTCAATGGCACTGTAACAATAGGAAACTCAACAACTGACGCAGGTACCATTACTCTTAGTGGTAAGAAACAAAATGGAACAGCAATTACCCTCGCTGATGATGTTTATGCTGATTCTCTTACATTAAACAGTAATGTACAGGCAACAAACCTTACTGTAAATGCACCGCTTACCTTGAACAATTCTAATATAACTACAACAGGTACACAGACTTATAATGGAGCAATCGTTCTTGGCGCTTCATCAACATTCACTGCAAAAGAAGGAACTGCTCTTAAAGATATCACACTGAATGATAGCATAACCGCTTCTGGAGATTATTCGATTCTCTTTGATTCAAATGTTATAACTGCTCTTTCAAGCGGCGAGACCATTGCTGTTCCAATTACAGTAAACGGAAATCTTTCCAATACCGGCAACACTACATTCAATGGTGATATTAATGCCAAGGGGGATGTTACAGATACCGGAACCTGGAATTCTGCAAATGATAAAAAACTCATTTTTAACGGAACCAATGACCAGACCTTTGTCAATGGAACAAGCACTTATACGAATGTCGAAATAAGTAAGAGTAGTGGAAAAAAACTTACTTTTGATGGAACTCCGACAATTACAAATCTTACAGATACTTCGAATGCAGGAAATATAACCTTCTCTGCCGGTGCAACCATTACTAACGGCGCAGCGCTTTCAACAACCGGCACTGTTACAGTTTCCGGCATTATTGCTACTACCAATGAAACCTTCTCTGCAACAAAACTTGAAGTCGAAGGTGATGCAACAATAAGTACAGGAACCGGAACTCAGAGTTACGGAACAATAAACGGCAAATCAGGAACAGAAACTTTGGAACTTAATGGTTCTTCCATTGCCATCAGTGGTAACATCGGCGGAACAAAAAAACTTTCTTCTATTACAATAAACGGAGCTTCAGTTCTCAACGGTTCTTCAATAACAACTGATACTGTTACCCTAAAAGGTGGTAATGTTACAGGTAATTCTACAACAATTAACGGTGACCTTATAATAGGAACTCATGCTTCTGGTATTAATGTATCAATTCCTCTTATTGCAAAAAGTAATGTAAGCTTCTACGGAAACAATACCCTTACTTCCTTTACAGCAGATTTTTCTACACTTACCAATACGACACTCAATAAATCAATTATCTTTGAAAAAGGAACTCTCCAGACCTTCAGTGGAAAGCTGACTCTCAAGGGAATTAAAAATGAAGAAGATTACAGACTTGTTTTAAAATCTTCAGACGAAGGAAACACCTGGAATATAAAATGCGAAAGTGAAAATAATCATGATATTAAATATGTTGAAGTAAAAGATTCTGTTAATACTTCCAGCTACAACCTTGTAGATTATAACCTTGTTGCTTTTGAAAGTATAGACTTCGGAAACAACACAAATTGGAGTTTCCCTGATATGTTCTATGAATGGACCGGCGCTGATTCTTCAAATCCAACTTTATGGACTGAAAAAGAAAACTGGAATCCAAAGATTGTTCCTGCAAAAGGTTCTACAATTAAAATTAAAGCAGGCAAACCTAACTATCCTGTTTTGGTAGAGAATCTTGATATTTATGACTCCTATGGAACTGACGAGTACGGTTCTCTGATTATAGAAGAAAATGCAGAATTTGATATCAGCAATAAAAATCTTACTGTCTTTGAAATCAGAAATGAAGGCCGCTTTAGATTACAGGGAACTTCAACTCAAGTTATTTCAGGAACAATGTATAACGGACCAGCTACACCGCCTGATGCTGCTGACAATTCTGTTGTTGAATATTACGGTGGAAATACGGCTAAATTACTTTGGGATGGAAAAAGTACCGTAGACGGAATGCAATATACAAATCTTGAAATAACAGGTGCGGCAAACGTTTCGGAAAAAGCTTCTGTTACAGGAACTACAACAATCAACGCCGGTACAGGAAAAACTGTCAGCCTTACAAATACATCAAATGTTTTCACGGGCGTTATAACTTTAGGAACTGCCTCTACTACTTCTGCCGGTAATGTTACCTTAAAAGCCGCTGATCCAGTTACAATAGCTAACAATGCTTATGCCGATAGTGTTTCTGTAATCTGTCCTTCAATTACAATTCAGAAAGTAACTACAAACGGCTCTTCTACAGGTACACAATATTACGAAGGGGCTGTAACTGCTGTAACTGGCAGCGGTATAGAAATTGTAAATACAGGTCTTTGTACTTTTGTTGGTACTGTTGCGGCAGACAGTTTGAGTATTTCAGGCGATGCCAGCATTACCGGTACAGTTACAACGACCGATGGAACTCAAACATATAGCGGTGCACTCTCTGGTGGTAATATGCAACTTATTGCGGATACTGTAACGCTCAAAGATTCATTAACAAATAGCGGAACCGTTCAGATTACAGCAGATACCTTTATAGATAATTCAAACTCTGCCAATTTAGGAGAATCTGCAGGAGGAACAACTTCTGTAAGTATTATAGGAAATCTTATTATTCATAATGGAACTATAACTGTAAATACAGATGTTTCTGCTTCAGAAGATATTATCATTCTGGGAACAAATTATTCAGAAACAGATGGAACAACCGGTATTGCAAATGAATATGCGTATAACTGTAATCGCCCTGAATCATGGAGCGAGCCAAGTTATAGAGCAGCACTTCCTTCTATACATAATGCTGCCTTAACAGTTGCCGCTGGTAAATCAATCCATGTTGGCAAAAACTTCTATGCAAATGGTACAAGCCTTACAGGTTCTGCAGAATGGTTTATAGATATTCTTTCTAATGCAGACTCCCAGCTTTGTTTTGCCGAAGCCTATAACAGTACATTCTCTAATTGTACGGTAAGAAAGCATACAGGTGGAACAAGTGCAGAAGAAGATGATGCAAATGCACAGATCATGGCCGAGGCATGTACAATTTCGGATGACTGTAAGCATTTTGATAAAACTGATTTTGTAATAACAGATACCTGGACAACTCGTGATAATATTGTCTATGTAAAATTCAACAGGGCAGTGCGAAATCTTTATGGTGAACTCAACTTAAAAATTGCTAACTTCAAATATTTCAATGCAGCAGATTGTGATACTTCATATTCCGGTTTCTTTATAAATGCAGATGGTTCTACAGCCCTCGAAGACGGCTCTGAAGTTGAGCTTGTTTATCTTAAGTCTGAGGATGATAAAAACTGGAATACAGATGCTACAGGTACAACCCCAGGTGTTGCAAACTCAACAGACCGAAACGGAACAGAGAGAACGGCAATTCCATACATAGATATTCCTCGTGCAACAGCTTCTGCGTCGTTTATTGTAACCGACCGCTTCGGCAAACGCCTTAAACACTACAGCGGTGCTTCGCGCATTACAACTGTTCTTGATAAAACTGGTCCGGTTCTTGTAGAAGTACGCACTGGTCAGGAAACTCATGAAACTAACCTCGCAGCTCAGGCAGCTTACGATGCTCATAACTTTATTGAGTTCATTTATTCAGAACCAGTCTTCTTTGGAACTCATACAGATACAATTAATACTGTAGGTACTCAGAATATTCAGGTTTCAAATGCACTTGGAATTGTTACAAGCACACTTACTTCAGACACAGATTTAACTTTTGCAGGAATAGGTGTAACAATTGAAAATGGACAAATGCAGACACGAAAAGCAGGCGTAGATTCTGATGATGCAACTATGAATGCAATGTATCGTGACAGTACACATTCTCTTAAAATATCTCTTGCCGGTTATGCACAAAACGTTTCTTCAAATGGAACAATCACCGGAAGTTATATAATGTGGCCTGGTTATATAGAACAAGCAGTTCTTCCACAGGGAGCAGTTTCAACTACTGCAACACCGGCTTCTCCAAATACAGTTGTAACAGATACAGATAACAATCAGCAGATAATGCAGAAAACTGATCTTACTGTAAATAACTCTCAGCAGACTGGAACAAATTATGGGCCATGGGATACTCAGGAGCCTGTTTTTGTAAAGGTTCACAAGCACGGAGAAGATACCGCTCTTGATTATTACGAGGCATTAGGTAACGGTGACGGTTCTACTCTTAACCGAATCGAAATCCATGTTTCCGATAATCCTTCATCAGATGAGTCTTTCAATAAATACTGGCTCACCGGTTATGGATGGACAACTGATCCTTCTGGTACTCTGCTTTCAAGCGCTGCTGATAATCTTGTTGGTGGTTCAAGACCTTTTGATTCTCTTGCTGTTTCAAATACTACAACGGGTGGTCTTCGTTACTGTACAATCCTTAATCAGGAAAGCGCATTTAAATACGAAGTAGGCGAAACAGATTCTCCAACACAAAACTTTACTCTTATAGAAGAAAGTGCTTCGGCTCCATTCTTCGCAGGTGCTAGTGATACACGAAATAATATTCCTCTTGCAAAAGACAACACATACATAAGTCTTTCATTGAGTGATACTTCTTTGCCATATAAGACAACATTTACAGTTTCTTATGATTCAACTTCTTCATATATAACAGACCTTGCAGGTAACCGCTTAAAGTCTGTTTCAACTATGAAGACACTTGACCGAACATCACCTGATTTTAAGATTTCATTCTCGCCGGTAAATCAGAATAAGATTTTCCTTCTTTTTGTAAAGCAGCTTAGAAATGATATTGTTTATAACGGTGAAGATATTGATGAGTCATTCGAAGAAATTATTCCTTACTGTTTTGAACTTGGAACAATCAGCGGTTCAACCTGGACTACAAACTCTGGCTCAGCACTTCAGATAGATACTTCTGTTCCAGCTTCAATTATTTCTTCTAAGTCAAATTCTTATTACACAGCTGTTGAGCTTACTTTGAATCAGAATGCAACAATGGAAGATATTGAAGAAACATATATCAGACTTAAACCGGCAGGTACTGTTGGAACAAATACTTACGGGGCTCAATCAAAAGACCCTATCACCGGTCTTGATAACAGTTATGTAACATTTATTCAGGATGTTGTAGGTAACTATATGCCTATGTACCAGGCTCATGCACTTTCTGACTTTGCTGCAAATATGGTAAATCCTCTTTATGCCTATAATGATGATATTGAATACCGTGAAGAAAACCTTACTTATAGTCTTTACGAACCTGAATCCTGGGCAGTTCATGACTGGAACAAGGAACAGCAGAACTACGGTACATTGCTTGCCCAGAAGCCTGTAACTGTTATTGCAGATGTAGATACTTCATATTTTGCAGACGCAAGCGGTGATCTTCAGTATACATTGCGAATGTTCTACTCAAAGAATCCTACTGCAGGTTCAGAAAGTGATGAATACAATGCCGATATTCACGATTCACTTCGTCTTTGGGCTCCAGATAATTCTAATTTTGCAAATAACGGTCTTTTCCCGGCTTATGCAGCTGTAACAAACCTTAATTATAGCTATGTAGATGCTGTTCCGCTTGATACAGATTTGTCAAAAGGCGTTGAGTTTAATTTTACAGAAACTATTGCACAAAACTTTACTCACGGAAGCCAGATATCATTCCTCTTTGGTGTTTTCGATTCTTCCGGAACTACTCAAAAATCAATCTGTCTGAACCCTGTTCTTACAATGAGCGGTGGTTCTGCAAGTTATAATGTTTCTGCCCAGACTCCTTTGTACATTATCCGCCTTAAGAATCCTGGTGATATTACATCGCTTGATTTGTGGTCATTCAGGGTAAAGAGTGTTGCTGCTCAGCGTGGAAATGTATCTATTATGAACAATGTAATCAATGCAGATAACGGTGAAAAGGTAGTTATTAAGGTAGATCTTAAGCAAAAAGGTAACCTTAACGTTCTTGTAATGACTCTTGACGGTAATATTGTTGATTATCTACAGCGTGGTGAAGCCGAAGAAGGTGAGCATTTCTATTCATGGGACGGTACAAACCGCAGAGGAAAGACTGTTGCAAGGGGAATGTACTTTGTTCGCGTTACAGGACCAGGCATTGACGAAACTCGTAAAGTTCTTGTTGTAAAATAACCAAAATGCATCTATACTATAAGGTATGGATCAAGAAAACAGACTGAATCACAGGTATTCCGAAATTGGTCGCGTTGTTGCTCCCGAAATCTGCGCATTGCCGGGTATTCTCGACAATATCAGTTATACGGGCTGCAAAATTCATTTTCCAGTTTCTGTAGTTGTCGATTTGGAAACAGAGTACATGATCAAAATAACCCTGAGCCGTTCCGTAGAAGATACTCCGTTGCAGCTTATGTGTAAACCAATGTGGGTAACCGAAAATCAGGGTTCAACTCAAATAGGATTTCAAATTCTTTATTCGCCGGATGATGCAAGACTCCGCGAATTTATTTCATATCTTCAGGAAATGGGCGACGACGACGAACTTCCTGACGTGCTTTAAACAGTTTTTCTATGACTTCAATTAAAAAACTCGATGGAATAGGATTCCTGGCCTTCCCAGAACAAAAGGATTTTCTCATTTCTGAATTAAAGGATAGGTTTAACGTCATTGCGAGCGAAAATCCCGTCATTGCGAGCGAAGCGTGGCAATCCACATTACATGGAGACCTCTTATACTTCCCCGACAAATCCTCCTTCCTGCAGGCCTCTGCCGGCAAGTTCCCATACTGGGCGCGTACCTGCATGACAGAACCTTTTATCTTAAAGTTTGATTCAATCGGCGAAGCTGCTGTTGCCTTAAAAGAAATCCAGCGCAACTGGGCGCCTTATCAGTATACATGCTTCAGGCGTGCCCAGCTTATTCAGGAAAAGCTTCCTTATATAAACCTCAAAGACAGAAAGTTTCCTTTTAAAATTCCTGATTCACCTATGGGACTTTATACACTTCTTGATGAACACACTCTTATTGCTTCTGCCGCAACAACTTCACCGCTTCCTGCAGGAACAATGCGTTTTGTAGAAGACCACGAAAATCCTCCGAGCAGGGCCTACTTAAAAATACAGGAAAGTCTTACTCTTGCAGATTTTTATTTTGGCTGCGGTTTGCCTAAAGAAGGACAGAAATGCTTTGAAGCAGGAGCCTGTCCCGGCGGCTGGACTTGGGTACTTGCAGGCCTTGGCGCTCAGGTTTATGCCGTTGACCGTGCAGAACTTGCCCCAGAGCTTATGCAAAATCCTTTAGTTACTTTCCGTGCCCACGACGCTTTTACAATCCCACCGGAAGAAGTAGGACCTGTAGACTGGGTTTTCTCCGACGTAATCTGCTACCCCGAACGCCTCCTTGAATGGATTCACGTCTGGCTCGATTCAGGCCTTACCCGCAACATGATCTGCACCATAAAAATGCAGGGCGCCATTGACTGGGAACTTATTAAAAAGTTCGAAGAAATCCCCAATTCGCATATTTTACATCTTAATTATAATAAGCATGAATTAACGATAATACTGTAAGCCCCCTTCGACAAGCTCAGGGACCCCGAAATTTCGATTATTTGTGGTCCCTGAGCTTGTCGAAGGGCACCTTATAAAATCCCTAATTATTTTCAAAAATTTACCGATTATGTAGGTATATGCCTGCAAACAGCTATGAAAAGCCAGATTTTTGGTCTCAAAAGGCGTTTTCCGAAGGGTATCCTGCGCGTTCAGTGTACAAGCTCAAGGAAATCGACGAAAAATTCGGCATGATTAAGAAAAACTACACAGTACTCGACTTAGGTTCGGCCCCGGGCAGCTGGACAACTTTCCTTTTACGCACAATGGAAGGCACCGGCAAAGTAGTTTCATGCGACTTAAATCCTCTGGCAAAATCTGTAAAAGGCGATAACCTTGTTTTTATTCAGGGCGACTTAAATGCACCTGAAATCCGTACACAAATTAAACAGAACGGTCCTTATGATCTTGTTGTATGCGACGCAGCTCCAAAAACAACAGGAAACCGTACCGTAGACACAGCCCGTTCAGAACAGCTTGTAGAAATGGCTGTATGGTATGCCCAGACTATGCTCAAACAAGGCGGAAATTTTGCTGTAAAAATCTTCCAGAACGGAGATCAGCAGAAAATCCTTAAATCTATGAGAGAAATATTCACGACAGCCAAAGGTTTTAAGCCCGAAGCCTGCCGTGCCGAATCTTTTGAAACTTATCTGATTGGAGTAAATAAAAGATGAAAAAAATTGAAGAATGTGCTATAATCAAAAAACTTGAAAGTAAATTTAATATGGTGTTTAAAACTCGTGTCTCAAGAATTGTCAGCTCCTCTATTATCTTCTTCAGTTTTGGTGTAATTTTTGCGTCAACCTGTATAGGCATTCTTCATACAATCGATTCTCATAAGGCCGTGGGTGGTCTTGAAACAGCAGCCGTTCCAGTTGCAGCCGACGACGATTTTAAAACCTTAAGCAGTCTTCTTGAAGAAACAAAAACTCCTGAACCTGCAACCGATGTAGCAAATGAGCCTGCAGTTTTAACATATCAGACATATCGTGTAAAAGCCGGAGACATGATTGGTTTTATTGCCGATGCCTTTGGAATTACTCAGGATACAATCATAAGCGTAAATAATATCCGTCAGTCACGATTGATTCAGCCTAATCAGTATTTGAAAATTCCTTCAATGCCAGGAATCCTTTATACAGTTAAAAAAGACGGTGAAACAATAGAAACTATTGCCGAAAAATACGAAGTTGAAGCAGAAAAGTGTGCGCTTGTAAATTATCTTACACCTACAACAGAACTAAAAGCAGGTTATTCACTTTTTGTACCAGATGCTGAACTTGACTGGATGACTCGTCAGGAAATCAACGGCGATTTATTCAAAAGACCTCTTAAAGCACGCTACTGGCTTTCTTCTAATTATGGCTGGCGTGATTCTCCATTTAATCCGGGAACACGTTCTTTCCATGGTGGAATTGATATGGCTGTTGCTCAGGGAACTCCAATCTATCCTGCTATGGACGGTAAAGTTACAACAGTAGGTTATAACGCAACTTACGGAAACTATGTAATTGTTACACATCATTCAGGTTATAAAACACTTTATGCACATATGAGTAAGGTTGCCTGTGCAAAGGGTAATTTTGTATATGCACAATCAACTGTAATTGGTTATGTAGGAAGCACAGGTCTTAGTACTGGTCCACACCTGCATTTTACTGTTTACAAGAACGGTAATACAATCAATCCATTGTCAGTTCTTAACTGATTCTGCTTATTTCTTCTATGTAATAATTCTTTCTCATGCTTGAGTTTTTTATAGACAACATCTTTAATGTGTTGTAAAATATTCTTTATGAAACGAATTTTTTCAGCTTTATTTATTTTGTTTATCGGAAGTCTTGCATTTGCACAGTCTGCCGATGTAATTACAGAGATTCTTGGTGCAGAACAGGCAACCTACGGACAGGTATGCTACCTTTCTGCAATTCATCAGGGTTTGATTGCTGATGATGCTTCTTATGAAGACGCCGTAAATGTTCTTCTTGAAAAAGGACAGATTCCGGAAGATGTTGGTTCTTATGATTCAGTTTATATGGCAAACCTTGCATTTATCTATGCTCAGATCTGGCCTAATATGAAAGGCGGACTGATGTTCAGACTTACAAAAGATTCTCCTCGTTATGCTTTTAAGAAGTTTAAGAGCGACGGTGTTATTTCTGAAAAAGCAGATCCTAACGCTTATGTTTCTGGACGAGAAGCCCTTAATATTCTTACTGCCTGTATGATGGTATATGGCGCAGATGAATGTATGGATATGGATATAGAAGAGTAGGGGTGTAGTGATGAAAAAGCTTATTGTTTCAATTTGTACAGTATTTTGTCTTATGGCCGCACCTCTTACAGCTGTTGAATGGGGCGGATTATTCTTTAATGATACAGGTGCCGGAATCAACGGACCTGACTATAATGATCTTGAAATCTCACAGGCAAACGGACTTTCGTTGTGGTTAAAATCACCACTTGCCGATTCAGGTTTCTATTTTTCTGGTGAAGCACTTTATAAGTTTAAGCTTACATTCCCAAAAGGTGATTCTCCTGTTTTTGAGCAGATTGCCGATGTTCCTCTTCTTAAGGTTGCAGGTGATGTAGAGCTTGGTTCAGGACTTCTTTCACTTAATGCCGGTCGTTTCTATTATGTAGATTCAACAGCAACAGTTCTTTCGCAGACTATAGACGGAGCTTCTGTTAAGTATTCACTTCCTGCCGTAAACCTTGGACTTTTCCTTGGATACACAGGACTTCTTAATTCACTTAATGTTCCAATGGCCGGATGTTCTCCAAAACCAGAGGCAAAGATTTATGACCTTGCAGAGCCATATCTTCCTCTTGGAGTTACTTTTGAATTCCCATCTTTGTTTGCAAACCAGTCACTCGAACTTGACGCATATTATATTGCAGATTTGACTGTAAGTGAAAACAGCAGATGTTATGCAGACCTTTTGCTTTCTGGTCCTATAACAAACTCTGTATTCTATAATGTTGCTACTTCATTTGGTTTTGTTAATTTCAAAGATTTAATGAATTATTCTTCATTTGCATTGCTGTTCTTCCCTACAAAAGCAGTCACAGTAACTGCCGGAGCAAACTTTGGTTCAGCAGATGATCAGGGTCCTTTTGTAGCTTATTCAAGTCTTGCTGCAACTTCTATGCTTGCTGCCGGAAAAATTACACCAAAGGCTGCCTTTACTTATACAACAGACAGTCTTTACTTTAATGTAGGTGGAAATCTTCCGTTTGAATATATTGATTCTAAATATGGAATTTCTGTAACACAGTGGGATTTCAGTTTAATGTATAATATATTCACAGATTTCCAGGTTGGATTTACTGTAAATACAACATTTGATTTGACAGGATCAAATTCTCATAACTTTAAAGCTAAATTAAGTGCTGCTCTTGCATTCTAATGCAGGACAAACTATAAATGGAGGTATTCCTTATGAAAAGACATTTTTCAAAAATGATTATTGCCGCTCTTGCAGTATTATTCACATGTAGTTCAGTTTTTGCTGCAAGCGCAAAGGTTACTTATGTTAAGGGAAAGGTTGAAGTAAGCCGTGGCACCGAATGGGTTGCACTCAAAGTAGGTGATTTTGTAAATGAAGCCGAAACAATCAGTACCGGATTCCAGTCGGAAGCCCGCCTTAACTATAATGGCTCCGTTATGGCTGTTCCTGCTCTTTCAAGAGTTACACTTGAATCATTGCAGTCTTCTGGTGCAAAAGATACTGTAAGCATCAAAGTAGATACAGGTGCCGTTCGTTCAAAGGTAACACATACAGAAGGAAAGCGAATTGAATATACAGCTCGTACTCCGGTTGGTGTAGCTTCTGTTCGTGGTACAGACTTTGCAGTATTTGCAAACGGAATGGCTCAGGTTTATGCCGGTGCTGTTGCTTATTACAAGGCAAGCGATTTTATTCCTCCTGCAATAGCTGCAGCAAGCGATACAGAAACAGAAGAACCAGCTGCCGAAGATCAGGGCCCAGCTACTGCTACAACAGCTCCAGATGACATTGTAGACAATGCTCCAAAGAATGCAGTTGTTGTTGCTGCCGGACAGACTTCAAACATTGATGAAAGCGGTGTTGCATCTAAACCTCTTGTTGAAAACAAAAAGCGTACTAACAAGGTAATTTCTTCTGTTGCTTCAGCTTCTGAACAGGATGCAATGAATGCTACTATTTCATCTTCTGCTACAGAAAGCACTAATAAAGAAGTTCAAGCTAACGGTTCTGTAAAAATCTTTATTACTGTTGAGTAATAACTAGAAAACAATTTATTGAATGTGATATACTGACATTCGTTGGTATGACAAAAAGCGGCGATAAAGCAGTTATCACAGTCAATAATCTCTCATATAGTTATGATTCTAAAAAGGCTCTGGACAGAGTATCGTTCTGTCTGGAGCCTTCGTCATATACAGCCATTGTTGGTTCAAACGGCAGTGGAAAAAGTACTTTATGCCGGCTTATCTGCGGATTAATCGAAAATCAGGAAGGTGAAATTTTAATTGAACAAGGGAAACGCATAGGCCTTGTTTTTCAGTCACCAAAAGATCAGATTGTAAGCGGCAAGGTATATCGCGATACAGCATTTGGTCCGCAGAATCTAAAGCTCACCCCCGATGAAGTTGAATTACGCACAATTGAATGTCTTTCTGTTGTAGAGCTTTTGCATAAGGCAGAGGCTCCTTCAAATGCACTGTCGCTTGGTCAGACTCAAAAACTTGCTTTTGCCGGAATGCTTGCTGTTTCTCCTGATATTCTTATTCTGGATGAAGCAACTGCAATGCTTGATCCTTCTTCGCGCGAAAATATTTATGAAATCTTACGAAGTTTTAATCGCCGCGGAAGTACTATAATTCATATAACTCATGACCTTGATGCTGTAAAAGAAGCCAGTGATGTAATAGGTCTTGAAGAAGGTCGCATTTTTTTCAACGGTACTTCTGCTGATTTTTTGAAAAAGCCTGAGCTTGTAAGGAAAATCCGTGGGGAGCTTTTAAAGAAAGCCGAAAAAATGGATTTGTCCGGCAGAGAAGTTTCGTTTTCTTTTGATAATATAAGCTTTGCCTATGACAATAAGCATGATGACGAGAATGCATTTCTTTTGAACAATATTTCTTTTTCTTTATATAAAGGAACTCTTACAGCTTTAACAGGACCTTCAGGCGCAGGTAAGTCAACCTTGCTTGAGCTTGGGGCAGGACTTCTGGAGCCGTCTGGTGGCAGCGTGTTATGTAATCAGAAGCCTGCGCTTGCACAGCAGAATTGTGCGGCTGCTTTGTTCGAAGCCTTTGCTTCTGATGATGTTGCTTTTGGCCCAAGAAACGATGGTGTAAAAGGACATGCGCTTGTTGAACGTGTAAAGGAATCTATGGACAAAGCAGGGCTTCCTTTTTCTTTGTATGGGGAACGCCAGTCTGCAGGTCTTAGTGGCGGTGAACAAAGGCGTCTTGCAATTGCCGGTATTCTTGCCATGAACCGTGATATTGTTTTTTTTGATGAACCAACTGCAGGGCTCGACGGTATTTCGCGTTCACGTGTAATGGCAATGCTCCGTTCTCTTGCCGACGAAGGAAAAACAGTTTTGTTCACAACTCATCACAATGATGAAGCCCAGTTTGCAGACAGGGAAATTATAATAAAAGATGGCACCATCGCGCAAGTTTTCGAAGAAAACTTGGTAAGTTCGCGAAGCGAACGACTCCCTGAGCCTGTCGAAGGGCCCACGCCCGGGGTTGATGAGCTTGTCGAACCGCCCACGCCCGGGGTTGGTGAGCCTGTCGAACCACTCCGCCCATATGATTCAACCTCTCTTTTAAAAGGCCTGAAATCCTTCTCCACAGGCCTTTCCGGTTCCGGCTGGAAAACAAAGTGCCGTCTTGAAAAGGTTCCTGCATTTTTACGAATCTTATTATTCCTTGTGCTTTTTGTTTTGTCGCTTGTATTTAAGAAAACTGTTGCATGCGGCTGTATGGTTGCTGTTTCTATAATCTATTGTCTTTTTGCAAATTTCAGTTTTAAGAAAATCATCAAAAGTGTGTTTAAGCTTCTGCCGTTCCTTTGCTTCTTTGCAGTTTTTCAGCTTGTGTTCAGACCGGCTCTTCCTGATGAAGTTCGTTATACAACCTGGAGATTCTTAACAATCACTCCATCAAAGCTTTTGTTCTGTTTGAATTCAATCCTTCGTACTTATGCCTCACTTTTATGTGTGTGTGCATTTTTTGTTTCTACTCCAGAGTATGATTTGATTGACGGACTTAAAAAATTGTTGCCATTCAAGAGTCTCATTTTAATTATGGAACTTATTTTCCGCTTTATTCCGCTTCTTGTAGATGAAGCCGCAGATATTATTAAAACTCAAATTATCCGTGGGGGACTTGGAAAAGTAAAAGGAAAGCTTGCCCGCATAAAGGCTGTTGTTCCGCTTATAGTTCCTCTTGTAATACGAACAGTAAAACGAAGCGAAATTCTTGCAGACGCAATTGTTATGAGGTGTTTCAATGGAAAATAAATTTGAACTGTGTCCTAAGTGTGGCAGTAAAAATATAAAATGGTGTAACGGAAAAAAATGGCTTTGTCCTGACTGTGGTTTTGACCTTTACTGCAATGTTGCTGCTGCTGTAGGAATTGTTCTTTATGATAATTATGACAATGTGCTTTTTGAAGTCCGTGCAAAAGAACCACGCAAAGGCTTTTTATGTCTGCCCGGTGGTTTTGTAGATCCCGATGAAAGTGCCGAAGATGCTGTAGTTCGTGAATGTCGTGAAGAAATGGGCGCTCAGATAAAAGAAGGCAAATTTCTTTGTTCTTTCCCGAATACTTATGTGTATAAAAATATCGAATACAAAACCTGCGACCTTTTTTTTACAGCAAAGCTTCCTGAAGAATTTAAAGATATGGATGATTTTGTAAAAACACTCAGGCGTGAAGAAAGTGAAGTTGTTGGTTTTGAAGTAAGACATATTTCTTCGGTAGAAGAGGTAGAAGCATTGCCGCTTGCTTTTACAAGTGCGCATAAAACTCTGCTTAAATTTCTGGAGGTAAAATAATGGGTGTAAAAGTAAGTGGTGAAACAACTCTTTTAGTAAATGGTATCATTGCAGGGGCAGCCTTGTTTTTAATTGCTGTAATTCTTGTTGTAGTTTTAATCCGGGCAAAAAAGCAGGGAAGTGAAGCTTTTAAAGGCCGTGAAAAATCCTTCTGGGTACGCGAGGTTGCAATTTTTGTTGCTGCAATTCTTATTCCTGTTCTGTGTATTTTTATCCACTTTGAATTAATACCAACACTTTTCTTGTGCGGTTGTGGTGTCATTGCCAGCTGGATCGGCATGCAGGAGTTGTTTTCCACTCGGGGTTCCTGAGCTTGTCGAAGGAAAAAAAAAGAGCTGGCCCAAATAGACCAGCCCATATATATAATCACCCCGGAGCTTAGCTTCTACGGGATGGAAAACAAAGGGCTGCCTTAAATAAGACAGCCCTCTGTGCTAAGGAGTGGATAGGAGTCGAACCTACCAATGATGGTTTTGCAGACCAGTCCCTTACCGCTTGGGTACCACTCCGTCGGTTTGTTCAATATACCAAAAAAGGTTTGGGTTGTCAACATCACACGTCATTGCGTCATTGCGAGCGCAGCGCGGCAATCCATCTTTTTATTGAAATAATAACTTTTCTATGTTAAAATGTACATGTCGTCTGTGGTAACGTGTCTTATCCTGACGATTCTCTGGAGAGTCTCTGCAACGAAGCAGGGCGCCGAAGGGTTAAGGCTATTAGAGCCAATATCTCAGGCAAAAAGGACAGAGCATTATACATGTTCTAACCCACTCTGGAGAGTCTGTCTTTTTACAGACTCTTATTTTTTTTAACAAGGACATAAAATATGTCATTCGGTGAAATCGTCACAAAAATTGATGATGTTGTTTGGGGTGTTCCAACTATCATCCTTATTCTTGCAACTGGTTTAATTATGACAATTGCTGCAAGAGGTATTCAGTTTACAAAATTGGGAAGAGCCTTTAAGGGTATCTTCAAGAAAAACGAAGGGCAGGGAGAACTTTCTGGTTTCGCTGCTCTTTGTACTGCACTTTCTGCTACAATCGGTACAGGAAACATTGTCGGTGTAGGAACTGCTATTGCAGCCGGTGGACCTGGTGCTTTGTTCTGGATGTGGATTGCCGCTATTCTTGGTACTGCTACAAAATATGCAGAATGTATGCTTGCAATCAAATATCGTGAAGTAAAAGAAGACGGTCACGTTCTTGGTGGACCTTTCTATACAATCGAAAAAGGTATGGGACCAAAATGGAAGTGGCTTGCAGTTATATTTGCCGTATTCGGAGCCCTTGCCGGTCTTATGGGTATTGGTACAATGACTCAGGTAAACGGTATTACTTCTGCTGTAAACATGGCATTCAGTAATTCAAGTGTTGCCTTTGTATTCAGAGGAAATGAATATTCATGGGCTACTGTAATTGGTGGTGTTGTTGTAACACTTTGTGCAGCCCTTGTAATTATTGGTGGTCTTAAGAGAATTTCTAAGGTTGCAGAAAAGGTTGTTCCTGCAATGGCTATCGTTTATGTATTCCTTGGACTTTCTGTAATCATTATGAACGCAACAAAGATTCCAGCTGCATTCGTTCTTATCTTCAAGAGTGCATTCGGTTGGAAGGCTATGGCTGGTGGTGCCGCTGGTTGGGTTATGAAGCAGGTACTCGATTCTATGCGCAAAGGTATTGCTCGTGGTATCTTCTCTAACGAGGCTGGTCTTGGTTCTGCTCCAATCGCTGCTGCTCCGGTTCAGACAGATGAACCTGTAGAACAGGGTCTTGTAAACATGACTGGTACTGTAATCGATACACTCATCGTTTGTACAATGACTGGTCTTGCAATTATCCTTGCTATGACAAATGCTGATTTCTTTGCTGTATATGAAGCAAACGGATGGGCAGGTGTTGAACTTACAGCAAATGCTCTTTCATGGGATCTTGGTGGTGACGGTATTTCTATCCAGTTCCTCCTTATGCTTTGTCTTGCATTCTTTGCATTCACAACAATTCTTGGCTGGGACTACTACTCAGAAAAGTGTCTTGAATATGTAACAGGCGGAAAGATGAGCGTTGTAATGGTATACCGCATTCTTTACATCGTTGCTGTTGCAATCGGACCTTACTTCAAGGTACAGACAGTATTCGACATTGCCGACGTATTCAACGGTTTGATGGCAATTCCTAACTGTATTGCATTGATTGTTCTGGCAGGTGTTGTCGCTAAAGAAACAAAGACATATTTCGAAAAATATCCAAAACTTCAGTAAGAATAACTGAATCATAAGACCCTTCGAGGACCTCAGGGACCACATGTATTGGTGGGGTCCCTGAGGCTCTCGAAGGGTCTTTTTATACAAATCTTTTTTATGAGGCGTACTATGGCAGAACTCAATATTAACAAATACCTTGAAAGCAAAAAAGGAAAACCAATAAATCCTTTTATCTTTTTTATAATGAGAACTGTTGTTGCCGGGTCACAGGCTAAGCCTATGAATGTGCATGTTGTCGATAACAGTAACATCAATAAGTACAAGGGACCTTGTCTTGTTTTCAGCAATCACAGCTCTCGATGCGACTGGGAATATATTGGTATGGCAATCAAAAAGCCAATAAACTTTGTTGCTTCAAATATTGAGTTCCACCGCGCACACATGCACGCAATCTTTAAAATCTGTAAGGTAATTCCTAAAAAGAACTTTGTTTCTGACTTTCACTGTATCAAGGAAATTGTGCAGATTATTAAAGCTGGTGGAAGCGTACTTTTGTTCCCCGAAGGAAAATCAAGTATTTCCGGAACTAATCAGCCTATAACTCCTGGAACAGGTAAACTTGTAAAAAAGCTTGGAGTTCCTGTTTACACAACAAAAATCACCGGCGGCTACATGTCTAACACTCAGTGGAATATCGCTAACCGTCCGGGAAAAGTTATCGTTACAGTAAATCAACTTTATTCAGCAGAGCAGGTAAAGGACCCGAGTCTCACCGCAGAAAAGATTGAAGCCGCAATTTCAGAGTCTATCTGGAACGACGACTTTGAATGGAACAAAGAAGCCCGCGTAAAGTTTGCAGGCAATGACACAGTTGCAGTAAAGCTTGAAGAACATTTGTTCTGGTGTCCAAAGTGCCACAACGAACTGAGCATGCACGGCGAAGGCAACAAGTTTAAGTGTACCAGCTGCGGTAACGGAGTTACAATAAACGAATATTACGATTTGATTCCAGACAGCCCTGAATGCGTTGTTCCAAAAAATATGCGCGTATGGTACGAGTTGCAGCGCCGCTGGGTTTACAGAATGGTTCGCGACAATCCTGACTTCTGCATTGAAGAAAAGGTTAAGATTGGAACAGAGCCGGCAGATCACTACGTAGACAAAACAGTAACTGCAGAAATTTTTGGCGAAGGCGTAATGAAACTCACTCGCAAAGAGTTCTCTTTTGTGGGCACAAAAACTGCAACAGGCGAGCCTTTCGAAATTCACTGTCCAACAAACGCGCTCATCTCTATGGTAATGTCTACAGACTCTTCATACTTCGGCGGCTTCTTCAACGGTATCTACTACGAGTTCCAGCCAGAGCACAAGGTTATCACAAAGTGGCTCATGGCAATTGAGGAATGTCACCGCTTAGCTGGTGGTGTATGGCAAAACAACATCCCGCAGCAGCAGTGGATCTACGAAGACGACAAGCCGGATGATAAAGAAAAGTATTATATGTAAAGGAGTGGTATGGAAATACTCGCTTTTTTATTAATAGCAATTTTGCTCACTGCAGGCAGTTTTGGCGGAATTTGTATTTCAATTAATAAGCTCAGAAAAATTAAAGAGGGTGCAGAGGGAGCTCGTGTACCCTGGATTATCCTTCTTGTTATCTCTTGTATTTATGTGGCTTTTGTTATTGCCGCTATTGTTTTTCTTTTTATTCTCGCAGCCAGCTTAGCTATAAATGGTATGTAGTTTATGAAAAAATTCCTTCTTGCTTTGTGTATTACTATAGGGCTTGGGCTTTTGTCTTCCTGCGCGCTTGCGGCTTATACCTGGCATCTGTATAAAACAAGTTCTCTCACAGCTTTTATTTCAAACGAAAAGTTGTAGGCAGGTGATTATGAAGCGTTCAACCTGTGTCCTGATTTGCCTTCTTTGCGCTCTTCCCTTTATTCTTTTTGATGCCTTTGTTTATCTGCATTTTACCCGTCGCCTCATAAATCCCTTTGGAAAAGAGATGCAGGAAAAGTCTATTGTGCTCAAGGATTTTCTGCCTTTTGATGAGGAGTCTAAGATTGTAAAAGTGCGTGCAGCTGAAGAATATCGTTTTGCGCCAGGTGATGTTATGCCAGTGCTGGACGGAGCAACTGCGCTTTATCCTGTTTATTCTGCGTTTTTTAATGCAATGTATCCTGAGGGGACTTGTAGTTTTGACGGGTCTGATTTTGGGGAGACGAGTCTTCTGCAAAAAAGAAACACCGGCGGTGCTTTTAAAGCAATTGTAAACGGAACTGCAGATATTATTTTTTGTGCCAGCCCTTCACAAAAGCAGCTTGAATACGCGGAGCAAAATGGCGTTGGACTTGTTCTTGTACCAATTGGTTTTGAGGCGTTTGTTTTTCTGGTAAATGATTCAAACCCTGTACAAAGTCTTACAGTGGAACAGGTCCGCGATATTTATTCCGGAAAAATAAAAAACTGGTCAGAAGTAGGCGGCGACAACTCCCCGATTTCTGCCATTACCAGACCTGAAGGCAGCGGAAGCCAGACAGCAATGCTTTCATTTATGAACGACTTGGAAATTAAACCGGCCAACTCCATTTATGCAGGACGAACGCTTGGTTATTCTTTCCGCTATTATGTAGATGGAATTGTTGCTTCAAAAAACATAAGGCTGCTCGCCTTGAACGGAGTTTACCCAAGCAAAGAAAATATCCGCAATCACACATATCCTGTAGTTTCAAACTTTTATGCAATCTATCGCAAATCAGATTCCGAGCGTGTGGACATTCAAAAGGTAATTTCGTATATTTTGAGTGAGCAGGGGCAGCGGATTGTTGAAGAGAGTTCGTATATAAGTGTTAATTGATTTCGGGGGTTTTTATGCAGATAAGAGAAGAAATTTCAGAACAAGATAGTATTGATATTGGTCTTGAGTCATACAATTTAACCGGTATGATAAAGAAAAAACTGTTCAAGGCAAGAATCATGTGGTTTGTCGTTCTTGCACTTGGAATTATCATGATAATATTTGGAACAAGCTTTTTGAAAACAAATAATTCAGATTTTGCATTTTTAGATATTTTTCTTTTGTTTGTGGGTATTGTTTATTGTATTCGCGCATTATTCGCAATTATATTTTTAAAACGAAATTACAAATCTCGTATGATAAAAAACATGAAAAAATATTATGCAACTATCCGCCAAAAATACAATCTGGATGAAACATATGAAGTCATAACCGAAATAAAAGATGGCTACATTGAATCTTCTTCTTTAGGCACAATTACAAAGTATAGTCTAAAAGATTATATATCAAAATCCGAAAACGAACGATTCTACATTTTTGAATTTACCAACGGAAGATATTTATTCTTCAAAAAAGAATGCTTCAAAACTCAAGAAGCCTATGATGAATTAGTAAATGAGTTTGAAAAAGGTAGAAAGGATAGCTGATAAAAATAATGATTTGCATTTGCGGGGATGCATAAAGCGAATCGTTTTTTCTTTTACTTCAAAAAATCATTTATCATTTGATCTATTACCGACGGCGTTAGAGGTTCTGTTTGGGTTTCCATGGTGATGATAAGATTTTTCCCTGGGGTGATTTTGTTCTGGGTGTAGAGGTTGAGTTTTGAAACTGCGTTGGCTACATATTCTGGAGAATCCATGAGGCCGAAGTGCTCCCAGAAAAACTCCTGACGGGTACGCAGGTTAAGGCATAGGAAATCCGGGTAGAGGGTTGTAGTGTCGTGGGTGTGCTGCCTGTGGAGTGTGAGAGGGTACTCGTAGCGGTATGGGATTTTGTGTTGTGCAAGCGCGTTGGCAATAAGCACTTCTGATTTTGAACGGACTCGTTCGCTTTGGATTGTGTTGTAGACAGGAGCATCTGGGGCAAATGGCAGGCCCTGCCAGGTGACATTTTTCCATTGGGCAGCGTACTGGTCGTCGGAAAGGGTTAGTGGTGTGATGAGCTTCTGGCGGGCGGGGCACATTTTGCTGTACAGCGCCTGGATTTTCGAAATGGTGAGTGTTTTTGATTGGTGTGCGCCAGATTGTTTAATATAGTGTTTTGTTGCTTTAATTTCTTTTTGAAGAAGTTCAATTGCCTTTGCATTGTAATCCCTCTGGGCCAGCTTTTGTGCAAGGGCCTGTTTGTTTTTTGGGATATATGTTCCTGCCGGGTAAGTGTTTTTGGAAACATAATAGTATTGCGGGTGCCCGCGCTTCTGTGCGATTCTAAGGTTGTAGTTATCTGAAGTGTGTTTTGAAACGGTTTCATTCAGTTTTTTAAGGACTTCTATTAATTCCAGAAGTCTTTCTTCAATCTGCGGAATAATGGTGTTTGGTTTTACTTGTTCATATTTCATATTTGTCTCCTTATAAAATGAGAATCTCCCATCTAAAGTGATTTTATCGCGGTTCCCACTTAACGTTGTGTTTTGTAGTTAAGTAGGAAAGCTTTCTCCTTGTGAGAGTCTTTAGTACCCACTTAACAGAATATCCTGTTGTTAAGTGGGATACTTTTTTCCCATAACAATTTGCGTTACCCACCATACGTAGTTTTTTGTAGTTAAGTAGGTAAACTTTCCTCTTGTGAAATTCCTTGTATCCCACTTAACGGAATATTCTGTTGTTAAGTGGGGCTTTTTTGCTCCTCCTGAATCTTAGTGTTCCCACTAATCTCTATTTCCTGCTGTTGAGTAGGTCTTTTCCAGTCCTCCTTTAAATAGATTTTCCCACCAAAACTGTATTTATATAGTTAAGTGGGTTTTTTTATTTCCTCCGGTGTTGATTTGTTCCCACTAAATGCTGTAATGCAGTTGTTAAGTGGGAACTTTCGCCTGTGTAATTGATTTTTTAGGTCTACTAACTTGTAAATTATCTATATATAGTATTGAAAAAAAAATCGACTTCTTACATGTGTAAGGCCGCTGGCGGCCGGTGTTCAATAGCAGACCGTTAAGAAAAATGCGAAAGCATTTTTTAGGTCTACTAACTTGAAATATCTATATATAGTATTGCAAAAAAAGTGGACTTCTTACAAAAATTTCGCAAAATTCTTCAAAAAAAATTGAAATTCTTCCACTTCTTTGCAATTCCTTCTAAAATTCACTATAATGCCATCTATGAAATATAAGATTTTTATAGATGGCAAAGAAGGCACGACTGGCCTTAAGATTTTTGAACGTTTTGAAGGGCGCACAGACCTTGAGATTATGCAGATTGATGAGGATAAGAGAAAGGATCCTGTCGAAAAGGCGCGCCTTATGAATCAGGCTGATTATGTTTTTTTGTGTCTGCCTGATGCGGCGGCTATTGAATCTGCTCAGCTTGTTACAAACCCTGAAACTAAGATAATTGATGCTTCTACTGCTCACAGAACTAACCCTGATTGGGCTTACGGCTTTCCGGAGCTTGATAAAACTTTCCGCGAAAAGATTATTTCTTCTAAACGTGTGGCTGTGCCTGGCTGTTATGCGAGCGGTTCCATTGCAATTTTGTATCCGCTTGTAAAGTCTGGAATTATGGGAGCTGATTATCCTGTTGTAATTCATGCAGTCAGCGGATACTCTGGTGCAGGCAAAAAGGCAATTGCTGTTTATGAAGGTACTGACCGCCCACAGGGTTATGATTCTCCACGCTTGTATGCACTTACTCAGGCTCACAAGCATCTTCCTGAAATTAAGAAAATCAGCGGGCTTGAGTTTGAACCTGTTTTTAATCCTTATGTTTGTGATTATTTTGCAGGCATGACTGTTACTGTAGGCCTGCACGCACGCATGCTCAATAAAAAAGTGACTGCGCAGGAAGTTCAAGAGATGTTTGCAGACCACTACAAGGGTGCACATTTTGTTCAGGTTGCTCCTCTTATGGGTGAGGGCGTTCTTCCGGAACAGTTTATTCCTGCAGACACACTGGCTGGTACAAACAACATGCAGCTTTTTGTTTACGGTAACGATGACCGCATTATGATAACAACCCGTTTTGATAATCTTGGCAAGGGCGCTTCGGGTGCTGCTGTTCAGTGTATGAATATCATGATGGGAATTGATGAGGCAACAGGGCTCGATGTATAAGCTTGCAATTTTTGACATGGATGGAACAATCCTGAATACAATCGACGACCTGGCTGACAGCGCAAATGTAATCTGTAAACGCTACGGCTTTCCGGAACACACTGTTGATGAAGTAAAATACATGGTAGGCAACGGAATTCCAAAACTCGTAAAGCGATTTTTGCCGGCTGATGTCAGCGAAGATTTGTTCCAGCAGATTCTTAAAGAATATATTGAATACTACGAGGACCATTGTGCCATTAAGACAGCGCCTTATAAAGGTGTCGTAGATTGTATCAAAAATCTGCGCGCCGCCGGAGTAAAGGTAGCAGTGAATACAAATAAGGTTCAGTCTGCTGCCGAAGAACTTTGTGAAATGTATTTCCCGAACGCCTTTGACTGCATTAGCGGCAGCAGACCTGGAATCCCCCCAAAGCCGGATCCAACAGGTTTGTATGAAATCTTAAAGGAACTGGGACTTTCCAAAGAGGAGGCCTGCCAGCCTGGCGTTGCCTGCTTTATCGGCGACTCAGATGTAGACCTTAAAACCGGAAAAGATTCCGGTCTTGATTTCATCGGCGTAGATTGGGGCTTCCGTGGACGAGACTTCCTGCTCCAAAACGGGGCTGATGTTGTCGTGATGAACCCTGAAGAATTATTGGAGAAACTGATAAAATAGATTGCCACGTCGCTTCGCTCCTCGCAATGACGGTGGCTTAAGGATATTTTTATGCCTGGTTTTTATGATTATTACGACGTTGCGGTTGTAGGTGCTGGACACGCCGGCATTGAAGCCGCCCTCGCAAGTGCCCGCATGGGACTGAAGACAGTTCTTATTACTCAAACTCCTGATGCAATTGGCCGCATGAGCTGTAACCCTTCTATTGGTGGTATTGCAAAAGGAAACATTGTCCGCGAAATAGATGCACTTGGCGGCGAAATGGCTAAGCTCATTGACCGCACAATGATTCAGTATAGACTTTTGAACCGTCGCCGCGGACCTGCTGTTCAGGCTCCACGCTCTCAGGCAGATAAAATTGCTTATTCTATGCTTGCCCGCAAAACATGTGAAAGCACACCAAATCTTTATACACTTATGGACACTGTAATTGATGTGCTCACAGTTGCTTCAGAAACTCCGCTTCCACCGGATTCGGACAGTGCTGCAAAACAGGGTTCAATCCCCGGAGAAAAACGAGGTTACAACGGCAGCAATATTCAAGCAGAAGATTATGCAACCGAAGCAGCCCGCAGCGGAATGCGCCAGAAAATAATCGGAATTGTAACAGAGCGCGGAAGAATTATTCCTGTTCGCTCAGTTGTCCTTACAACTGGAACTTTCCTTGGCGGCCGCATTTTTATCGGTGAATACGATGCTCCATGTGGTCGAGTAGGGGAACCGGCCGCCTATGGTCTTACAGCAAGCCTTCATCGCTTGGGTTTCACCACTGGCCGCCTCAAAACAGGAACACCTCCACGTATCCTTCGCAGCACAGTAGATTTTTCAAAGCTCGACCTTCAGCCTGGCGACGACGAAATAATCCCTTTCAGCTTTGAGGATGAAAAGGTTGAGCGCCCTATGGTGCCTTGCCACATTGTTTATACAAACGAAGAAACTCATAAAATAATCCGCGACAATATTGGCCGCTCTCCGCTTTATTCAGGAAAAATCAGTGGTATCGGTCCTCGCTATTGCCCGTCTATCGAAGACAAGGTTATGCGCTTTAAGGAACGCGACCGCCATCAGATTTTTGTTGAGCCGGAAGGTCTTGAAACAGAAGAAATCTATTTGAACGGACTTTCTTCTTCTCTGCCTGAATGCGTACAGGATGCCTTTATGCGCACAATGCACGGCTTTGAGAATGCAGTTCAGTCACGTCCGGGTTATGCTGTTGAATATGATTTTGTTGAGCCGACTCAGCTTTTTGCTTCTCTTGAAACAAAGCGAGTTGCGGGGCTTTTTGATGCCGGCCAGATAAACGGAACTTCGGGCTACGAAGAAGCCGCCGGACAGGGAATTATTGCCGGAATCAACGCAGGCCTTTATGCCCGCGCACACATTTCAACTTGTGGTCCAATGGCCGCAATTCCTTCTACAATGAACGGAACTGCCGCAAGCATGGAGCAGGGTGCCTTTAGACCAAAGGCCGCCATGAGTAACGAAGAACTCTGTGCCTTTTCAACAATCAGTGAACGCGAAACAAAGGAGCTTGCAGAATATATGAGCGGCATCCAGAAATCCGCAGGCTACGACCACTATCACACAATTCCAGAATACAAGCCTGTAATTCTTGGCCGTGACGAAGCATACATCGGTGTTCTGATTGATGACCTTGTTACACTTGGAACAAAGGAACCTTACCGCATGTTCACCGCACGTGCTGAATATCGCCTTAAGCTCCGTCATGATACAGCAGATCGCCGTCTTGCAAAATATGCTTTTGAGTGCGGCTTAAAAACTCAGGCACAGTATGATGCTGTAAATGAAAAATACGCCCGCCTTGAAGAAATAGAAGCCCTGCTGCTCAAAAAGCCTAACATGGAAAACCCAGGCTACCCTGAAAAGGAATGGGAAGCAGCCAGCATAGAAGTAAAATATAAGTACTACATAGAAAAACAGGACAAGCGCGTAGAAAAGCTTCACAAAATGGAAAACACCCGCATCCCAGAAAACTTTGACTATGGTTCAATTCCATCGCTTTCTGCAGAGTCGCGAACAAAGCTTGAACAGATTCGCCCGATGACACTTGGTCAGGCAAACAGAATCAGCGGAATAAGGAATAGCGATATTATGCTTTTGATGGTATACTTAAAGAGATAAGAAATTTCCCCACAGGAGGAAAAATGAAAAAATCTTTTTTTGTTCTTTTCTTTCTTTTAATTGCGAGCTTTGTTTTTTCTGAAGACAATAATGTGCGACCCCCTTTTGAATTGAAAATGGCTGTAGATGAAGAGCAGTATTTTTCTGCACAGATTGATCAGTCAACTTATGTTTTGCCGAATAACTGGATTCAGCTTTTTCCCGGTGAAGAAGTCTATATTGAAGCCGAGGTAGAAGACAACGCTTTAGTCAATTTTAAACGCGTTCCAGAAATCAAAAATCCGGCGAAAACTCTTGTTATAAGTTTCAAGCAGATTTCAGAAGAAAAACTTCACAAATACATGTTTTTGTCGGTAAAAAATCCGTTTGACAAGGAATTGAAATATTCTGCAGCAATCTGTCTTTTGAAGTATGGCAAATGGGTAGAAACCGATGTATTAAATATAGGTCCTGGGATTGCCGCATCTGAGTTATGGTCTGATTTAATAACTTCAATTGCCTTGTATGATTTTATGCTGCTGACGGATGAATAAAGGAGGCATGATAAAAAGGTAAACGAACAAGCGGTAATGTGATACGCTGAAGTGATTCAGCGGAACCCAGGCATCAGTTCGTCATATTTGGTAAGGGCAAGACCCTTGTAAAGGAGAATGAAGAGCTTTTGCCGCATCA
>JAFZLJ010000002.1 GCA_017551545.1 Treponema sp.
CGTTGCTCACAGAAAAACAGGACTTTGATTCAAGCAGGATGTTGGGGAAATACAAACCAATGAGTCTTGTTGATCAGGCTCTTGCTGCCATCCATTAAATAGCGTAGAAAGTTGACTTGTTCGTTGACTTTTTATGGGAGACGCTTATGTCATTACAAGAATCTGGAGAAATGTATCTTGAAACAATTTATGTGCTTTCAAAGGAATCAAGCACAGTTTTAGCTATAGATATTGGAAATCAACTTGGCTATTCAAAGCCTTCTGTAAGCCGCGCACTCGGGCTCTTAAAAGAAAGCGGATATATTGAAAAATCAGATGTTGGTGGAATTAAACTTACAAAAACAGGTGAAAAAATTGCAAAGACAATCTATGAACGTCATAATGTTCTTTCTACCCTGTTCATGAACCTGGGCGTAGATAAAAAAACTGCCATAGAAGATGCCTGCCGCATAGAACATTACATAAGTGACAAAACCTTTAAGGCTATCAAAGCTCACATGACAAAATACAGTAAACAAGATGCAAAATAAAAAAATGCCGGGTAAAAAACCCGGCATTCTTTTTAGTCAAGATTCAACTTCTTCGTAAACATAAACTGTGTTACTGCAAAGTATATTGCTGAAAGAACAATCATAATCAGCGAGAAGATTCCAAAGCTCTTCATTGCTGCGTTTCCAATTGCAGCTTCAGTCATAAATCTTGAATCAAAAGTAGGAACAAGGCGGAAAATCCAGCCATCAATGTAGAGCAAGCCTACAATGATAAGGAACTTCCAGAAGCCCTGGCGGCCTTTAATTACAAGTCCAAAACTGTTTACTACAAAAATCAAAGTGATAAGGAAACAAGTTCCGGCAAATGACATCAAAAGTCCCATTCCTATGATTTTTCCGATTGTAAGATTATAGCGCTGAAGTTCCTGAATCATCTCTGGAAGTGCTTCACCAAGCTCACGGAAAATGTCAGGCAAACCTAATCTTATAAAACAGAATAATACTGAAAGATATGTTACAATGCAGCAGGTAAACATCCAGATAAAGCCTGTGATGAATTTTCCCCAAAGGTGTTCACCCATTGTAACAGGAAGCGACAGATTCAAATATGCTTCATCTTCGAGCATGCTCTGCTTAAAACGGCGGGCAATTACAACAATTGTCATAATAGCGGCAACACATGCAACAACATAATAAGCAAAACCAATTGAAACTGTTATCCAGTCTCTTGTATTATTGCTCATAATTTCTCCGCCAAAAAACGCCTCTGTTCTTGTTGGCGAAATACACAAACCTGTGAGCAATCCCAAGGCAAGAAGAACTCCATAAAGTGGAAGAAGCTTCTTTGATGAATGCTTAAGATCATATTTAATTACTTTACCGATTCTTGGAAATGGATTTCTCATTTTATTTCTCCTTTATTTAGCAGCGAAACTCTTCGCGGAACAATGCATCAATTGATTTGCCTGTTTCTTCGCGGATATCATCTACATCACCCTGGCGTACAATACGTCCCTCTTTCAAGAACAGAATGTGATTCAAAACCGGTTCAACATCTGCAATTAAGTGTGTAGAAATAATTACAGTTGCATTTTCCTGATAGTTCGAAATGATTGTGTTCAAAATGTAGTCGCGTGCTGCAGGGTCTACACCACCAATTGGTTCGTCCAGAAGATAAAGCTCTACATCGCGGCACATTGTTGTAATAAGCTGTACCTTTTCTTTTGTACCCTTAGACATTTCCTTGAGCTTGTCTTTTGGATTAATGTTCAGGCTCTTAAGCATATCAAGTGCCTTATCTTTGTTGAAGTTTGTATAAAAATCACCAAGCATTCTCATAAGATCTTCAACGTTCATCCAGTCGTTCAAATAAACTTTGTCTGACTGATATGCAACTAAATCTTTTGATTCAGCACCTGGCTTAAAACCACAGGCAAGAACTTCGCCCTTTGTTGGCTGAAGAAGGCCTGTTGCAAGCTTTAAGAGTGTTGTTTTTCCGCTGCCGTTTGGTCCAAGTAAACCAACAATTGCACCGCGTGGAACACTCAAAGTAATATCATCCAAGGCAGTTTTTTTGCCGTACTTTTTTGTAATGTTCTTAAATTCAAGAATAGATTCCATATTAACCTCTTTATTGTTCTGATATTAGTTTAATTACAGATTCTTTTGAAATACCTATTGATTTCATTTTTTCAAGAAATACACTGATTTCCTGTTCTGCAATTTCGTTCTTCATAGAAAGAATAAGTTCCTCGTCGTCTGTAATAAAACGGCCGGATGTTCTTTCTGTCCTTACCAATCCGATTCTTTCGAGTTCGGAAAGAGCCTTCTGCATAGTATTTGGATTTACCTTTGCAACAATTGCCAGGTCTCTTACAGATTCAAGGCGTTCCCCTTTTGGAAGCTCGCCCGAAACAATTGCCACTTTGAATACATCCATCAGCTGCAGATAAATAGGCTTATCATTACTGAATTGATATTCCATACAACCTCCGTATTACTGTATTAAGTATATAATACAGTAATACAACAGCTTTGTCAACATTTTTTAAAAAAAATTCGTCATTGCGAGGAGCTAAGCGACGTGGCAATCCAGTAATTAGAATGTCTTTTATTTACCTGGATTGCCACGCACTTCGTGCTCGCAATGACATTGGGTATCTGCTATAATACTAATATGCAGTTTGTTTGCGCAGACACTTTTGATTTTTCTCGTTTGCAGGCCTTTGTGGAACCATGGGAAAGCTCTTGTGTAACATTGTGTTCATTTATAAGAAAGAAGAAGGAAAACCTTTATGTACTGTGTGACAAGCTGGACTCAGAGACCACACTGCATGGCATTCTTTATCTGGACAAAACCCTTCTCTACTGCATTCCAAACCCTGAAGCCCTGCCGGATCTTCTTCCTTCTCTTACAGTGTTTCTTAAAGACAAAACAGTTTCTTGCCTTAACGGAGAAGCTGCTGCCGGTGAAATAATTCTTGAAGCGCTTAAATGCATGAACCGCGAGCCTTATCAGACAAATCATTACAATATAATGACAATAGATACTCAGCCTATGCCTCCCCCGGAAGAATTAAGCTGTGATGATGAAATAAAACGCTGTGCAGATCCTGTAAACGAAACAGAGCTTTTACTGCCCTTGCAGAAAATGTACATGGCAAAAGAAGTTGCCCCGCAAGGAAAACAGATAACTGACCTTGAAGCAAGCGCCCAGCTTAAATCAATTCTAAAAGATCAGCTTTGTTTTGCGTTATATTCAGATGGAGAAATTGTTTCAAAAGCAAACACAAATGCAATAGGTTTTAATTATGTTCAGCTTGGTGGAGTTTATACACACCCGCTTTACCGCAAAAATTATTATGCATGGCATCTGGTTTATACAATCTGCCAGAGAGTGCTTAAAACCGGCCGTAAACTGAGTTTGTTTGTAAAAGAAAAAAATAATCCGGCGATTATGTTGTACAAAAGAATTGGGTTCGTGGAAACGGAAACATATATAATTGGATATTTCAAATAAGTGGATTGCCACGCCCTTCGGGCTCGCAATGACAATTTGGTGTAACCTTAATATATATCTTATTGTTTTAAAAGATAAGGAGAAATTTTTTCATGAAAAAAATATTTAAATCTCTTGCGTGTGCAGCAGCACTTTTAATCTTATCTACTGCCGCCTTTGCCAACGATTATATAAAATTTAAAGGCTGGAAGCAGGCAGAAACAACACACTTCCGTTTTATATATGAAGCTGCCTCGGAAGAAGCCGCAAAAAAATATGCAGAATTTGCAGATGAAGCTTGGGAAAAAATTGCAGAAATTTATTCTATGCCTCAGGAAAAAACAGATGTTTATGTATTCAGCCGTCTCAATGTTGTAAATGCATATACTTATTTTTCGCCACCAGAAATTGTTATGTTTGACTCCCCTGTCATTGACAGCTATTTTGGTCTTCGTGACGACTGGATGAAGCTCTTCTTTACACATGAATTAATTCATATTGCAAATATCACTTTTGAAGACAAGGATTATCTTGCTGCAAAAATCTTTGGTGAATTAATACGAGGTTCAGATTACTCTTCAATTCCTGGCTGGGCTCTTGAAGGTCTTACAACAGTTTTGGAAACAGAACTTACAAACGGAGGCCGCGGCAGAAGCCCGTATTTTGAACTTGATTTTAAAGCCCCTACTCTTGATAACAACTTTATCCCATATCGTCTTATTGGCTCAGAACAGGAACCTCCATACGGACAGATTTATGTAATGGGTTATCTTATTATGAGAAGCATTGCCGACCGCTGTGGAATTCAGGCTCTTGCAGATATTGAGCGAAACAGAACAGACGGCCGTTCCTGGGAAGAAAGCGTAAAGCTTGTAACAGGAAAAACCCCTCAGGATATTTACCGCGAAGTAAAAATAGCCCTTCAGAAAAAATATTCAAATGAACGAAAAATCCCTGAAGGAAAAATTATTTCTCCAAACAACCCGAATTCAAACTACTGTCAACCTGCCATTATTTTTGATGACGGCTCTATGATAGCTTTAAGCGATTCACCGCAAACTGGTTTCGCTGCAGTTTACCTTGATCCAACTCAAAATGATGGAGTAGGCTACTACGATGATTACAGCTTTACTCCAAAAGAAACTATTCTTTTTAAAGCAAACTTCCACGACAGCCGTGCTATCACAGCAGACGAAAACAAGGTTGTTTATTTTTCTGCAGCAGATCAGCGACTCGACAGAAACCCTGGTTACGAAACACGCTACAGCCTTTACAAATGGACAAAAGAAACTGATATTGTTCAGCTTACAAAAGACGAAAGCTCTTACTTCCAGCCTACAGTAAGTCGCGACGGAAAAATCCTTATTGCTGTAGAACAAAGTGGACTTAAAATGCGCCTTGTTCAGATTGATACAGAATCAGGAGAAAAAACAGTTCTCTTCCAGGATGAACGCTACAGCTTTATTCAGCCTGCTTTAAACGCAGACGGTACACAGCTTGCCTTTGTACTTGTTAAAAATGACCGTGCCTGCATTGCACTTGCAGACATGAAAACAAAAGAATACAAAATCGTAAATAATACAGAACACGATTTTATTACAGATCCTTCCGCTCCTTCCTTTAACAAGGACGGTACTTTGAACTTCTGCAGCAATGACCGCGGACGTCTTGAAATTTTTGAAGTAACTCCAAACTCAGACGGAACAACTTTCTCGTACACTCCTGCAGTTTCTGACCCTATCGGAGCTCTTTGGGCCTATAAAAATGACATAGGCGTTTTCTATCTTTCTTATGCTTCTACAGGAAACGTTATTAAAATTAAGCCACTCGAAGAATGGAAGGTTGTTCCAGACTTTGACGGACCTTCTCCAGCAGGACAAATTATGACTTTCCGCGCGCTTGAAGATGATTACCCTGATTTTGACCCGGTAGCAGTGATGACAGATGCACGAAAGCAACCAAATCCGGAAACAGAAGAAGACACTGAAGCTGTTTCTGAAGACACTGAAGAGATAGAAGAAGCAGAAGAAGCTGAAGAACCTGAAAAAGATACTAAAAAGAAAAAGAAGGAAGACAAAAACACTGTAAAACATCGTTCCGATGAAGCTATTGAAAAGCTTGATAATCTGGAACCTGCTGTAACAGAGCTTCAGAATGAAAAAGCCTTCTTAGGTAAGATTACACCTGTTTTGTATTCACCTTTCATAAGCTTTGTTTCAGATAAAGATGACTATTATCTTGGTGTTGGAGGCTTTGTATTAGCACAGACAGCCCGTGTTCAGACAAAGCAGGGCTTTATGATGGCAGATGCCTTCTTCTACCCTACAATTAAAAACTTTACCGGTGACTTTGCATTAGAAATCCCGGCCGGAACAGGAACCTTTGATTTGTATTTAGGAAGAGGAACTTCAATTTCTGCAGGACTTCCCGGGTATGACAAAGACATGTTCTCTCTTACAAATATTGCTCTTGCCGGCTACACACATCCAATTGTAGCCCGTGCAAACATGAACAGTACAAAAGTTCTTTCTGCATTATTCTATGCCGGCGGAACCTTCAATCAGCAGGCAGAAAAAGCATTCGCAGTTAATCCCGATATTCCGTATACAAAGGCCATAACCTTCCATACAGGTTTTGATTTTTCAACCTGGGCTAAGGAACATCACAACTTCTATACAGAATATTCATTTGTAAACCTGCTGCTTGGTAACTATGACTTTACAACAAATAAGATGTTACTTGGTTTTGAAGGTGAATATACCTTTACAGCGGGCAACAACAAAATGAAACAGGAAATTTCTACTGTAGTAAGATATACCGACTTCCCAAGTGCAACAATTCCTTTCTTAAGTCGTGCTCACCTTGCAGGCAAAACAGAAAACTGCCTGTTCCCTGGAAAAGTGCTTTTGAATTACGCATATATTTTCCCAGGCATATTAGGAGGCATGGCAGACGGAGCTATTAAGCTTCAGGGACTTGCATCGTTTGGAAAGAATTCAGATGGAACAACCCCATCTCAGGGAACTCTTAATGTTCTGAATTTCAAACTTGAAAAAGAGGTTGCACTCAATCTTGAACTTGATTTCCCGGTTTCGCAGGGACAGAACTTTACAGGAGGAGTTTCATTCCTGTTTGATCTTTCTAACAAGCAGCAGAAAAAACCTGATATAAATCTGTATATTGCTTGTAAAATGAACTGGTTGCGATTCTAGTTATTTGCTCACAAACTCCAGATAATCTTCTGGAAGCAGCGGATTCGAGAACATAAATCCTTGGATGTAATTGCATCCAAGGTAAACAACCATATCATATTCACCCATATTCTCTACACCTTCGGCAACAACCATCATATCAAGGTCTTTTACCATAGAAACTGTCTTGTGAAGAATAATGCGGGCCTTTTCATCATTAACAGCAGCCTTAACTAAAGTTTTATCGAGCTTTACATACTTAAAAGGATATTTTACAAGAGTGTTTGTATTTGAAAGTCCTGTTCCATAATTATCAAGAGAAAAACTCATGCCGTGGTCGAGCATAACATTCATATTACGGAGCAATGTATCGTTTGCAATAATTGCAGTTGTTTCAGAAACATCAAGGTCTATATATTTGTAATCAAGCTCGTAGTGATCCATTATGTCGAACAGAATTTCATAAAGCTTTTCCTGCATACACTGAATAACAGAAAGGTTTACATGAATGTTTTCTACACCCTTTTCCCAGAGCTTGTTGTTTGCCATATATTTACAGACTTCTTTAAATACATAGTTTCCTATCTGCAAGGCAAGTCCGTTCTTTTCTGCAAGAGGAATAAATTCTTCAGGAGTAATATCTCCAAGTTCATTACTGCGCAAACGTAAAAGCGCTTCGACCGAAGTATATCCGCCTTTGTCTATGCTATAAATCGGCTGATACACAATATCAAAAGCGTTTTTATCCATTGCTTCTTCAAGAATCTGAACTATTTTGTGCTCGCGTCTTCTTCGTTCAAGAATTCTTGGATCTGCCCGTACGAAGGTTCCTTGCTCAAGGTTTGTTTTTTCTTCAAGAGAGTCTTCTACAAGATCAAGCAAATCTTCTATTGTTGTAACATCTTCCGGATAGAAAACAGTTCGTATATTAACAGTTATTGATATTTCAATGTTTCCACACTTTACAGGCTCTCTAAAATAAGCCCAGACTTCATTTACAATTCTAGTACACTCTTCTTCTGAAATATCTGTAAGCAAAAGTGCAAACTTTTCATAAGTCAGTCTGTAAACATTTTCTTTTCCGGCTTTTTCTTTCAGGAAAGAAGAAACTGTTTCATAAAAAAGCTTTCTCTTATCTTCACCAATAGAACGCAGAATATGAACTAATGGTTCGCTATAAAGACCTATAACATACATTTGTTTCTGGAAGTCTATGTTTTCCTGAGCCCGGACCATAAATGCATCACGATTATAAACCCCTGATTCTGTATCAATATAATCATCAGGATTTTCCATAGAAAGGAAAGTTATAAGAATTGTAAGAGAGAATACAAAACAGGTAATCAAAAGGTGCGGAACAAGTGTCTGAACAACAGATGCAATAAAACATGCTACTGTAAAGAACATCAGTGATAAAATCTGATTAGGTGTAAAATGCTTTCTGTGTCGCAGGAAATGAAGTACTCCTCCACCAACATAGAAAACATCAAGAATATAATAAACATAGAAAAGCTTACCGTGATGGAAAACCAGATTTTCATCAAACCAGAAAACAAAATGCGTAAGCGGCGATGATACTGTAAACAGACTGAAGAAAATATATATTCCAAACAATATCCAGTACTGTTTAAGCGGCATCTTCCTGTTTTTTTCAGAAAGGAACCAGAAGAGCATATAAAACAGCAGCGGCATTGCATTAAACATTATGTAATATGCAATGAGCACAATATAATTAAGCCATAAGTTTGCAGGCGAAATATATTTTATAAGTTCAACCGAAGCAATATCTAAAAGACATGCGGTAAAGCACTGGCCTGTAAGAGCTGTAAAACAGTCAGAGATTTTTGTTTTTACCTTTTTTTCGCGGAAGTAACTGAGCATTACTGCAATGGCAATGAGAGCACCCGCAACATCGTATCGTATTGTGTAATTAATCATATTCTTTACGACGCTCCTTACCATCATTTAACAGCTTAAGAAAATCATCTCTGCTTATAGGCTTTGAATAATAGAAGCCCTGTACAAAATCTACTCCCATTTCACGTAATTTTTCTACCTGTTCAGGAGTTTCTGCACCTTCGGCAACAATTTCCATATTCAACATTTTTACCATTTCGATTGTATTCTTTAAAATGATTTCTGCTTTTTTATTGTGCATTGCGTCCCAGACCATGCCCTTGTCAAGCTTGATTGTATGGAACGGATATTTAATAAGTGTAGCTGTATTTGAAAAGCCTGTTCCAAAATCATCAAGAGAAAAATTCATATTTCGCTCAATAAGGCGATTCATGTTATCCATTAAGACTTCACTCGAAGCAATTGCGGCAGATTCTGTTACTTCAAGATTTATATAGCGGTAATCAAGATTATATAAATCCATAATACGGAATAACTGATCTGCAAGCTTTTCCTGCATACACTGAATTACAGAAAGATTTACGTGAATATATTCAATGCCCTTTTCCCAGATTTTATGATGAAGAACAAAGCGGCATACAGTTTCAAAAACAAATTCTCCAATCTGCAGAATCATTCCGTTCTGTTCTGCAATAGGAATAAATTCTTCCGGGCTTACTTCACCGAGCTCATCGTTTTCAAGACGAACAAGAGCTTCTGCCGTTGTAAAACGATTCTGCTCAAACGAATAAATCGGCTGATATACAACATAAAAGTCTCCTCGTCTAACAGCTTTTTTCATTACCTGCAGAATCTGAAGTTCACGGCTTTTTTTAGCAAGAACACTTTTTTCAACATGAACAGCAGTATGCGGCTTTTCATTATAAATTGAACTTAAGGTTGAGCGTATTAAATCTTCTACATCGGCAAGCGCATCTGAATCGTCCGGATATTTATAAACAGCAATATGTTCCGAAAGCGAAATACGGAAATCGCCCATTAAAATTGAATCGTCAAAAACCGAATTAATACTTTTAACAAGGGTATTTTCTATTTTGTCATCATCGGGAATAAAAATATAAATGCGGCTGCTCGAAACTCTGTACAAAGAATATTTACCGCAGACAGATTTTAGTTTTATTACAAATTGTCTTATGATTTCTGTTTTGTTTTCAAGACCAATTGTTTCTACAAGATTCCTTATACCAATAATTTGAATTCCAATAATTCGAAAAGGCTTTTTCTTGAACTGATACTGTGCAAAAACATCACGGAATGCCGGAAGGTTTAGAATGTCTGTTTCTTTATCAAAATAGTTTGTTGGGTTTACAAGAACCAGAAAAACCATCATTGTTGCAATAGACGCTACAAAACCAGTAATAATCAGTTTCGGATTTATAGTCTGAATTACAACAGAAGTAACACACATTGTTATATAAAAATAAACAGTTAGTCGCTGTGCCCTTGTTGCTTCTTTTCTTAAAATAATAACTTTATACACTGCACTTAAGAAATAAATTGCAGCTACAATATACATTGTCTGATAACCCCAGCCCTTTACAAAATTCATTTCTTCATCAAAGTAGAAAATCATTTTTGTCCATGGGGTTAAAAGAATACTGATAACACCTATGCTTATTGGACCGCCATATCTTACTATTTGGAATTTTGTTCGGCTTATGCTTCCTGTAAGTGTAGTTCGTATACAGTCATAAAAAATAAGCGAAAATGATGTAATTAATATGTAGTAGATTTCATTGCATATGTAATCCAACCAGATATGCTTTGCAAGAATTCTTTCATGAAGATGGATAACAAAAAGATCTATAGATGCTGTAAGTAGAACATTCATTACAAGAGCAAAAAATACTCTTGTTAATCTTGTATTTACAAGTTTCTTTCTAAAAAAACTGAAAAGAACTGCAAGAGACAAGATTATAGCTGCTATTTCATATTCTACTATATAATGCATCTTATTTATTTTACACCATTTTTTTTAAAAAAGATAGCAGAATAAAACAAACAGTGCTATAATGAATTTACTAAATCTAAAGGTCTTTACGACCCGCTACAGGAGTTTTTAAATGAAAAAATTATTTATCATGGTTATTCTTGCTGTAATGGCAACAGGTCTTTTCGCTCTTGACTTGGGTGGAATTAAAGGAACATGGAAGGATGCCAAATGGGATGCAGACTGGACATTCTCTGCAGACGGACATATTGTTCTTTCACTTTCAAGCACAGGTGAAAAAATCTTTGATTTCAATGAATCTACAATTTCAGACTTCAAAGTTGATGCAGGAACAAAGGGTGTTACAATTTCTTTCTACTGCAAGGAAACAGAACGTGCTTATAAGTTCACAAAGGGTGTTTCTTTGAGCACAGATTTGGATATGGTAATTAATCCAGACTGGACAGACGAAGATTACAGCGTTTCAATTAAATTGAAATAAGTTTAATTGACCCAAATTAAAAGGGGGCTGTCCAAACGGGCAGCCCCCTTTTTTTTAAGGCATACTAAAAGGCGCGCAAAGCGCCGCCTCTATGGTTTGTACTGCAAACGAGCGAATGCGAGTTTGTCAGCACGAAACTAATTTCTCCCGCACGAAGTGTCGGGAGATTAAACATAATAGACTGCAGGCACGAACGTGCCTGTCAGTCTGATTATTTCTTTGCAGGGGCCTTCTTTGCAGCAGCTGGCTTCTTTGCTGTTGCAGCTTTTTTTGCAGCAGGCTTCTTTGCAGGAGCCTTCTTAATTCCAGCCTTGATAACAGCCTGTGCACCTGCAAGACGAGCAAGTGGTACACGGAATGGAGAACAAGATACGTAGTTCAAACCAAGCTTGTAGCAGAGTGCGATAGAAGCTGGGTCACCACCATGTTCACCACAGATACCAAGGTGGAGGTTAGCCTTAACCTTACGTCCCTTAGCTTCTGCAATTTCCATGAGAGCACCTGGACCATCTGGATCAAGTGTAGCAAATGGATCGTCTTCCAAGATTCTCTGATCGAGGTAAGATTCAATGAACTTACCGTAGTCATCACGAGAGAAGCCGAATGTTGTCTGTGAAAGGTCGTTTGTACCGAATGAGAAGAAGTCAGCGAACTGAGCAACCTTGTCAGCAATCAATGCTGTGCGTGGGAATTCAACCATTGATCCGATTTCGAACTTAAGTTTTGTTCCGCAAGCCTTGTTTACGTCAGCGATTACAGCTTCTGCCTGAGCACGAATCTGTTCAACTTCGCGGTAAGAAACAACGTTAGGAATCATGATCTGAACCTTGTGTTTGATTCCTTCTTTATCAAGTTTAGCTGTTGCACGAGCAATAGCTTCAACCTGCATTTCGTAGATTTCTGGATATGTGATAGCAAGACGACATCCACGGTGTCCAAGCATTGGGTTGTGTTCGTCGAGAGCAGCAACCTTAGCAGCGAGAACAGCTGGCTTCATACCGAGCTTTGTAGCAAGAGCCTTGAGCTGAGCATTGTCTTCTGCCTGGATGAACTCGTTAAGAGGTGGGTCAAGAAGACGAATAGTTACAGGGAAGCCCTTCATAGCCTTGATGATTTCGTAGAAGTCCTTCTGCTGATATGGAAGAATCTTTGCAAGGTTCTTCTTGCGGTCGTCTGTGTTTTCAGAAACGATCATCTTCTGGAATGCAGTAAGTTTTGGCTCGTCGAAGAACATGTGTTCTGTACGGCAAAGACCAATACCCTTTGCACCGAAGCGGAATGCATCTTCTGCATTTTTTGGTGTATCACCGTTAGCGTATACATCAAATCCCTTAACAATCTTTCCAGATGGAGTCTTGCGTGTTGAAGCAGCGCGGATTTCATCTGCCCACTTAAGGAACTTTTCGAGGTCTCCAGAAATTGTTGCTGGTTTTACAGCAACCTGACCTTCATATACTTTACCAGTAGCACCATCGATTGTAAGGAAGTCGCCCTTCTTGTAAGCCTTGCCCTTTACAACGATTGTATTAGCGTCCTTGAATGTAACGTCTGCACAACCACAAACACAAGGAGTTCCCATACCACGAGCAACTACGGCAGCATGTGAAGTACGTCCACCAGTTGATGTGAGGATACCCTGTGCAACAGCCATACCGGCGATATCATCAGGAGATGTTTCCTTACGAACGAGAAGAACCTTCTTTCCGTCCTTTGCCCATTTTTCAGCTTCGTCAGCTGTGAATACGATCTGTCCGCATCCAGCTCCTGGAGAAGCGTTAAGACCAGCAGCGATTTCTGTAGCCTTCTTTACAGCGTCCTTGTCCAACTGTGGGAGGAGGAGCTGGTTGAGCTGCTCTGGTTCTACGCGGAGGAGAGCCTGCTCTTTTGTGATGAGCTTTTCAGCTACCATGTCTACAGCCATCTTTACAGCTGCAGCACCAGTTCTCTTACCATTGCGGCACTGGAGCATATAGAGTTTACCTTCTTCAACTGTGAACTCCATATCCTGCATATCGTGATAGTGCTTTTCGAGGCGGTCACGGATCTTGCAGAGCTGATCATATACCTTTGGATTTTCTTTCTGAAGC
>JAFZLJ010000024.1 GCA_017551545.1 Treponema sp.
AGCCGCTGTACAAGCGATAAATGTCCTTTGAACAAAAAACGCGGAGCTCCAGGAAAAGATCCTAAAGCTCGTGGTGGAAAGAAGAGTGAATATGGTATTCAGCTTGCTGAAAAACAGAAGGTTCGCCGCATGTATGGTATGCTCGAAAAGCAGTTCCGTCTTACATTTGACAAAGCTGCCCGCATGCCTGGTGTAACTGGTGAAAACTTTATTCAGTTGCTTGAACGCCGCTTGGATAACGTTGTTTACAGAATGCACTTTGCAGTTTCAAGAAATCAGGCCCGCCAGATTGTAAATCACGGACATATTCTTGTAAACGGAAAGGCTGTAAATATTCCGGGATATGTAGTTAAAGCTGGAGATGTTATTGAAGTTAAAGAAAAGAGCAGAAAGCTTCCTTTGATTCAAGAAGCATTAAACGAAGTTTCAAAGTCAGGAACTATGCCTTGGGTTACTGTTGATGTTGACGCCGTAAAAGGTACATTCACAGCAGTTCCACGCCGCGATGAGATTTCTGATTTAGCAGATATTAAAGAACAGCTCGTAGTTGAGTTCTATTCTAAATAATAAAAAGGAGTTCAGATGGCACGTAAAAATTTGCTCAAAGGCTTTAAGAAACCTAAAGGCATTTCATTTGAACATATTAGTACAAATCCGAACTACGGAAAGTTCACTGCATATCCATTCGAACCTGGATTTGGTACAACTGTTGGAAACACACTCCGCAGAGTATTGTTGTCATCTATTCAGGGTTATGCCGTATCTTCAATCCGCATAACTTCTTATGATGATAATGGTATCCCTCATGTAATTTCGAGCGAGTTTGAAGCTATACCACATGTTTCAGAAGACACACTCGAAATAATTAACAGTCTTAAAATGATCCGTTTGCGACTGCCTGAGGATGTTGAACAGGATACAATTATGTATGAGTTCAAAGGTCCTGGCGTTGTAAAGAGCGATGATTTTGCTAAAGAGGGACAGCTTGAAATTATGACAAAAGATAAGCTTGTTTTCACAATGATGGAAGGAGCTCATCTTGATGTTGAAATTCAGGTAGACCTTGGTCGTGGATATGTACCTGCTGAAACAAATGAACATTACATCGAAGTAGTTGGAACTATTCCAATGGATGCAATTTTCACTCCGGTTGAAAAGGTAAAATATGCTATTGAACCTTGCCGAGTAGGTCAGCGCAATGACTATGATAAGCTTGTCCTTGAAATCTGGACAGACGGAACAATTACTCCTGAAAATGCTTTGGGTGAAGCTGCTAAAATTGCAAAAGAACATTTTGCTATTTTCATCAACTTCAATGACAAAGACATTGTAGGAAATGATGACAGCGATGAAGGCGATGAGAACATCATTAAGCTTTTACAGACTCCTGTAGAAGAACTTGAGCTTTCTGTTCGTTCATCAAATTGTTTGAAAAATGCAAATATTCGTACAATCGGCGAATTAACTAAAAAAACAGAAGATGATATAGCTAAAACAAGAAACTTCGGAAAGAAGAGTCTTGCCGAAATTAAAGAAAAGCTCCAGGAATGGAACCTTACTCTTGGCATGACAGACTATAGTCATCTGAAGAATGCTGCCAATATAACTAAGCAGAAGGAAGAAACAGATGAATCATAGAAATGGTTTTAATCCGCTTTCACGTACAACAGCACACCGCCGTGCTATGTCACGCAATATGGTAACTTCGCTCTTTAGATATGAGCGTATTACTACAACTAAATCAAAGGCTCTTGAAGTAAGAAAGTCTGCTGAAAAGCTTATTACAAGAGCTAAAGAAGATACAGTACACAATCGTCGTGAAGCAGCTAAATTTATTTCGGATGAAAAAATCCTTAATAAGTTGTTCACAGAAATCGGTCCTCGTATGAAGGAAAGAAACGGTGGTTATACACGCGTTCTTAAACTTGGTTTCCGCCAGGGTGATGCTGCTGATGTAGTAATCTTGGAACTTGTTGACTATAAGCTTGAATCAGAAGAAGAAAAAGCAGAAAAGAAAGCTGCTAAGAAAGCTCCTGCTAAGGAAGAAAAGCCTAAGAAAGCTGCAGCAACAAAGTCAAAGGAAGCTGCTCCTGCAAAGAAACCGGCTTCTAAGAAAACTTCTGAAAAGAAGGATGAATAAGGAGTTCGTATGTCTAAGAACCATCGTGGATCAGGTATCAGATCACTTCCTAAGCACGGAAGAGGAACTTGTGCAATCTGTGGAAAGACAGATATTAAGGTTCTCTACGAAAAGGAAATTAATGGTCAGAATGTAAATATTTGTAAGTTCTGCAACGCTCATCTTAAGAACGAAGCAAGAAACGCTCCAGCTCCAGCACCTGCTGCAGAAGCTCCTGCCGAAGAAGCAGCAGCTGAAACACCAGCAGAAGAAGCTCCAGCAGCTGAAGCACCTGCTGAAGAGGCACCTGCCGAAGCTCCTGCAGAAACTCCTGCAGCTGAGTAATCAGCGTTTTATTTACGTTTGCAAACCGTCGGTCATGCACCGGCGGTTTTTTTTACTAAAATAGTCTGAATATCATATTGCTAGAAATGGCAGTTTGATATAAAATGTTAATGATATGGGTATTGCTAATAGTCATCAGATTTCCAGATATTATGATTTTTTCAGAGATAAGGAAATAGTTTTTACAAAAGCAAATGTTCAGATTCTTAAGATGGATCCTCGCCAGGTTTATGTAAAATGTGCCGGCGGACAGTGGCCATGTCTTATTAACTCATCATCATTACAATCTGCAAAAATCATTATTGGAACAAACAGCGGTGCTTTTCTTGCTATTCAGAAAGACAAAAACATGTCTATTCAGCTCCGCTACTGCTTTATTGATGCTAACGGCGCTCCTATTCATTTCTTTGTAAACTGTACAGTAGGCGACATTAATAAATATCAGAATACAGAAGAACTTGCAGTTGTTACTTTAAACTTTACACAGCGTCCGCCTGATGATTTGATTTTCAAAATTGGTGAATTCCTTGAAGCAAATGAAAACTTCTATCACCGTAAAGAAGATCGAATTGATATTAACAAAAACTCAATCCGCAAGCTTGGTCTTGAAAAAGAAGAATCTATTATTTTCATAGAAAACGTTCCACGACGATGTATTCTTAAAGATTTGTCGTTCAGTGGCGCAAAAGTAATGCTTGTAGGTGTTCCAAAGTTCCTTGTAGGAAAGAACATCGCACTCAAAATAGATTTTATTGATACAAATGAATCTGTGCTTGTTCCTGGAATTATTCCACGCGCAGAATTTCTTGAAGGTAGAAAAGATATTACTTCTGTTCATATTGCATTTAATGGCGATACAGTTCCAATGGTTTATAAGCTTCACATAAACAGCTTTATTACAACTTACCAGAAAACAATTCTTAGTACACAGCAGACAAATGCAAATACAGAAGTGAATCACCCTGTAATTAATTCTGCTGCCGACAATATGGCTGCTTCAGTTGCAGATGCAATTCCAAGACAGAATGCACAGACTGAACAAGCTGCACCTCAACAGGCCGCAGGGGCACAGACCCAGAATCCAACAGCATAACAGG
Source organism: Treponema sp. (assembly GCA_017551545.1). GTDB lineage: Bacteria > Spirochaetota > Spirochaetia > Treponematales > Treponemataceae > Treponema_D. Next base: position 3,562 of record JAFZLJ010000024.1, read on the forward strand.
AATTATTTATGAACCCAAAAAATCCTCTTGATTCAGTTTATTTTATTGACTTACCGGAAAATTTCACTTTGTCAGATGCAGCTTTCCCGATTGATAAAACTATTCAGCTGCCTGTTCAGCAAAAAGATAGTGAAGCTCCTGGCGAATTTAACCCTAAAGAAATAACAATGGAACAGATTCTTGCAGGTATTCTTACTGTACTTGCTTACGATAAAAAGAATCCTAATCTTGATTATTACCGTTCAATTCTTAAAAAAGCAAAACCAAATATTAAAACTGAACTTTGCGAGGCTGCAATTCTTAAAACAAAGAATGAGGATTTTGACCTTGCAGAAGAAATATTCTTAGCTTTGCACGGACTTGAGCCGGATGATGAAGCAATCATTTTGAACATGGCTTTGTTCCTTGACCAGCGTGCAGATAACTACCGCCGCGCAGGCCTTTTTGAAGATGCTGATGCCTACGACGCCGATGCCGAAAGCTATTATATTCAGGCAATTGAAGCAGAACCACCGCTTCCTGATGCATATTTTAATGCAGGCTTTTTCTATCTTAAGCAGCACAAATACCGCGAAGCTAAAGACTGCTTTGAAACTTTTGTAGCCATTAACTGCGAAGCAACAGAAGAAGAACTTGGTGAAAATGGTGCTTACAAGCTTAGCCGTGCAAATGAAATTCTTGAAAACATCAAGAATCAGAATATGGATGATGAACGCTTTAAGAATGCATACGATTTAATTTCGAGCGGCGAAGAAGAAAAAGGCCTTGAAGAAATTAAGCTTTTCCTTCAGAACAATCCAAAGGTTTGGAATGCATGGTTCCTGCTTGGCTGGGGCCTACGTAAGCTTGAAAAGTTTGACGGTGCAAAGCAGGCCTTCTTAGAAGCAATAGACTGCGGCGGTGACAAAAATGCCGACTGCTACAACGAACTTTCACTTTGTCTTGTTGCAGAAAAGAAATTCGACGAAGCAAAGTCTGCACTCCAGAAAGCTATGGCAATTGATCCGGACAATACAAAGATTATTTCAAATCTTGGCTATATAGCATTGGCACAGGGTAACGAAGAAGAGGCAAGAAAGTATTTTTCGATTGTACTTGAACTGGACCCGAAAGACGCTATTGCTGCAGCAGAATTACTTAAGCTGGAATCTACCAACTAACAGTATCTCCAACATTAATGTTTTCTTTCTCAAACCAGCCCTGAGGCACTTCAAGAGCATAGCGTACTGAACTTGTACTCTTTATTGGGGTAAGACTGAACGGGGTCATGTCGTAGATGTTACGGATTTTTCCTTTTGAATCTATGTAGGCAATTGAAAGCGGGTGAGGGGTGTTTTTCATCCAGAAAGAAAGAATCTGGTCACGGTCAAAAATAAAAAGCATTCCTGTTCCGTCCGGTATAGTTTTGCGTTCCATAAAACCGTGGTTTCGGTCTTCTTCTTTTTCGGCTACTTCTGCTTTTACAAGGCGGGTAGTGCCGTCTGCGCATGTTATTGTTATATCAATTACAGGAAGTTTTTTTGTTTTGCAGCTTGCGTATGGAAAAATCATAAAAAGAATTGCTGCAAGAATAATTATTTTTTTCATATTAGAACTCTTCAAGGAAAGACTGTGTATTCTTTTCTTCGTATGATTTTTCTACTGTGGCAGCTGTTTTAAGCATATCAAAGGTTTCGTTATCAATGTATTTTACTGCAAGTGGTTTTTCAAGCTGCATTGTAACAGAATCGTTTTTCCATACAGCTTTCTGCGGGTCAAGGCTTACAGGTTCTCCGTACTTCTGGCACAAAGTTGTGAACATTGAATAATAATCAACCTTTGCTGTGTTTATATTGATTGTAATTATATAAAGCTGTTCGTTGTAGAACTGAAACCAGCACTGAGTCAAGAAAGAAGATCCTCTGCCGCCTGTTGCATTTGTTTCTATAAGAATCTTGGCATCTCCGGGGAGTAAAGAAACATCGCGGTCGCCTGAATAGCCAAAGTCTGAATTTTTAAGTAACTGTTCCTTTGCTTCTTTAAGAGACATTCCTAAATGAACATCGCCATAACCGTCTGGTAAATCTGCTGCAAAGAGAGAAAGTGTGAGTGTAGTAAGGAATATGCTAATTAAAAATTTCTTCATACTCATATAGAGTTTATCGGTAAATTTTTACTCTTCATTACTCATTACTTTGCTTTCTGTAGAAAGCAGCCTGTTTAACAAGTTCCGGAACATCTTTAATGTAGATTTTATTGTCAACAAGCTTTATATGAGCAGAAGAAGAGAAGTCAAAGATTGCTTTATGCTGAGCTTCCTGTGGAAGTCCACACATGTTTGCAATATCTTTTGGAGTGAATTCTGTCTGCATTGCTTTAGAAGTAAGACGATCAATATCAATTCGCTGTTTTTCAAGCTGCAAAGAAAGCATATCAATCATTTTGTGGAATGGATCGCGTAAGTTAGCATTATCAAGCTGGCGGTACATAGACCACAAGCGTTCAGCAAGTGTAGTTGTAAGACGAGAAATTAACTGTGGCTGAGTTGTTACCATCTGGTTAAAGTTTTCGTGGTTTACAACCATAAGGCGGCAGTCTGAGTGAGCAATAGCATTTGCAGAACGTGGCTTGTTTTCAAGAAGTGCCATTTCACCAAACATATCACCTTTGTGAAGAAGTGCGAGTGTTACTTCGTTTCCGTCTACAACCTTAGAAATTGTAACTTCACCATTCTGGATGATAAACATATCTGAACCGCTTTGTGCCTCAGAGAAAATCATTGTGTCCTGAGGATATTCGCGTGAAAGCTCTTTAGAAGGTTCAAAATATGGTGCGCGTGTTCGTGTCTTAAGGGCAACAAACTTCTGCTTTGCCATTTCTGCATTTGGACCAACAGGCTTTGTTTTAAGATATTGATAGTATGCATAAACTGCAATATTGTTGCGGCTTGCTTTTTCGTAGAACTGTGCTACACGAAGAATCTGTTCAGAAGTATCTGAAACTACAGTATTCAAAGTTGCCTTTGTAAGCATTTCGTTCATCTGACGCATGCGTGCTGCAAAGGTTTTAATGATTTTAAGAGCAACAGGTGTGTTATTTACAATAAGTTCAGGATACTGCTCTTTTCTTACGGCAATTGCCTGAACATCTGTGATTGCTATTGATGTTTCAATCTGAAGGTGAGAAGCCATACAAGGAACTACGCCTACGAAGTCTCCGGGACCTAACTTAAACGGCTGAATTCCAGAGCCTGAAGATTTGAAACACTGAACCATACCTTTCTGGATAATATAGAAGCGGTCGCTGTCTGCCTTGCCTTCTACTACCATGTATGAGCCCTGTTTGAATGTAACTATCTGCAATTGTAACATAGCAATCTCACCTAAAATTTTCTATTATTATAGTATAAATTTACAAAAGGAATTTGTCTAGTTAATTTTCGACAAAAATTATTTCTGTCTCAAGCGAAAACCCATATTTTTCGTGAACTTTGTCCTGAACAAGCTGAACAAGTGTTTTTATGTCTGCGGCTTTTGCATTTCCGGTATTTATGATGAAATTTCCGTGGAAATCTGCAACTTTTGCACCGCCAATTGCTGTTCCACGCAGGCCTGCTTCATCAATAATCTGGCCCGAAGGCTTTCCAAAGTCGCGGTTATTCTTAAATACAGAACCTGCGCTTGGGAACTTAAAATGTCCTTTATTTACGCGTTCTGCAATATATTTTTTGCATTCAGAAGCAATTTTGTCCTGTTCCGAAGCATTTTTTTGTGTAAGAAGGAAGGTTGCTGTTGTAATAAAGCGGTTGCCGCCCTGATAAGGCGATTTTTTGTACGCCCAGGCGTTTGAATCAAAAAGTTCCTGGTTCAGTGTGATTTTTTTAGCTTCACGGTCAATTTCCATAGTGCTTACAGAAAAAAGTACATCAGAAATTGATTTATCAAAGCAGCGGGCATTCATATAAACAGCACCGCCAACAGAACCAGGGAGCCCGGCAAACTGTTCAAGGCCGCTTATTGTATTTTCGGTACAGAATTTTACAAGCGAAGCCATTGGAGTTCCGCAGAAGCATGTAATCAAAGCCTGATTTTTTTTAAGTTCTATCTTACCAAACTGCGGCGAAATATTTGAAGGAGGGTAATAGGCAGTATCATTAAAGTTAGAAGTGCAAACAACTGCGCCGCGGAAACCTTCATCTGCAAAAACAATATTGCTTCCGCCGCCCATTATAAAAAAGCGCACGTCGTTCTGCAAAAGCGCATCTATGGCAATCTGAAAAGAATAATAATTTTCTGGAGCAATAAAAAGATCTGCCGGCCCGCCAACCTTAAATGTAGTTTTTGGAGCAAGCGGTTCGTCTTTAAGAATATCCCCTTTAAATGCGTCGTGATTTTTTAAGATTTGAATTATTTTTTCGTAATCTGCCACGTATTTGATTATAGCATATGCCGGGGAAAAATTGAATAGGAGGATTTTTTTGTGGTCCCTTAGCCTGTCGAAGGGTTGTTGTTAAAGGTTTAGTAAAAATGTATAATTGCGAGAAAAGGAGATACGATATGTCATTACGTTTATATAACACCATGGGACGCACAATGCAGGAGTTTAAGCCTATTTGTGAAGGACATGTTGGATTTTATGGCTGTGGTCCTACTGTTTATAACTATGCACATATTGGAAATCTGCGTGCATATGTTTTTCTTGATATTCTTGATAAAACACTCACTTACCTTGGCTACGACATTAAGCATGTAATGAATATTACCGACGTAGGCCATCTTTCTGATGACGGCGACAACGGTGAAGATAAAATGAAAAAATCTGCTGCAGAGCGCCATCAGAGTGTACTTGAAGTAGCAAACTTTTATACAGACGCTTTTATGAAGGATATTGATGCTATGAATATCCGTCATCCGGATGTTATCTGCCGCGCTACTGAACATATTGATGACATGATTGAACTCATCAAAAAAATTGAAGCAAACGGTCACACCTACATGGCAGGCGGAAACCTTTACTACGATATTACTACTTACCCAGATTACGGTAAGCTTGCAAACTTAAATCTTGATGAACTTAAAGCAGGTGCTGGAAAACGTAAGGTTGTAGTTGTTGATGAAAACAAGCGTAACCCGGGGGATTTTGTTCTCTGGTTTACTAAATCTAAATTTGAAGATCAGGCTATGACCTGGGATTCTCCTTGGGGCCGCGGTTATCCTGGCTGGCATATTGAATGTTCTGCAATGAGCATGAAATATCTTGGCAAGCACTTTGATATTCATACAGGCGGAATTGACCATATTCCTGTTCATCATACAAACGAAATTGCACAGAGCGAAGGTGCTTTTGATGAAGCAGAACGCGCTAAAGGTCCTTGGGTAAACTACTGGATGCACAACGAGTTCCTTATTCTTGAAGGCGGAAAAATGAGCAAGAGCAGCGGTAACTTTATTACCCTGCAGGCAAGCTTACCACCGGAAAGAGGTTTTTCTCTTAAAGATAAGGGCTACGAGCCTTTGGATTACCGCTATTTCCTTATGGGCGGCCACTACAGAAAGCCTCTTATGTTCAGTTTGAATGGACTTGATTCTGCAAAATCTAGCCGTGCTGCATTGAACCAGCGTGTTGCAAAGCTTATTGCACGTGCCAACAAGGAAGAAGCTCTTGGTTTGACCCGCGAAAACTTTGCCACAGTTCTTGCAGGAATAGATGCTCATACAGAAAACCTTGAAAAATTCCGCGAAGGCCTTGAAAACGACCTTGCTACTCCTGTTGCAATTGCTGCCATGCAGAAAGAAGCTGCCGGTAAGGGAACAGTAAAAGCAAGTGTTTCTTTGGCTGCAATCTTAAAAATGGACAGTGTTTTGAGTCTTGATGTTATTAAGGGTGGCTTTGACGAGCTTGAAAAACAGGAAGCTGCAGTTGCCAATGCACACGCCGGAGACCCTGAAGCTGCCGAAATTGACGCTCTTGTAGCAGAAAGAACACAGGCCAAGAAAGACAAGAATTTTGCACGTGCTGATGAGATTCGTGATATTTTGACGAAGAAGGGTATTGTGGTTACGGATACTCCTAATGGACCGGTTTGGACTAGGAGTTAGTAGACAGGGAATAGGGGATAGGGAATAGGGGATAGGGAATAGGGGATAGTAAATAGGGAATAGTATTGGGGGCGTTACGGGGGTGTCCCCCGTTAGAAGGGGTAGGACGCAACGGAGTGCGGCCGAGGGGAAGGCTTTCCCCAGACTGTTTACTATTCCCTATCCCCTGACCTCTATTCCCTATATAAAGATAGATTTTTCCCAAAAAATGGGCTAAAATATAAGTAGAGAGTGTAACTTATTGGAGAATAATGTGTTTGATAATATAGAACAAGGTCAGAGCGAGATTCAGGTTGCTGTTAATGCCGGAAATCCGTCTGACTTTAAGACGATTTATGACAGCTGCATGCAGATGCTCTTTAAAATATCATACAGAATTGTAAATGATGAAGAAGCGGCTGAAGATTTAGTTCATGATTCGTTGATTAAAGCTAATGAAAAATGCCTGGTTTTTCCTTCGTTGAATGACTGTAAATACTGGCTCATTCGTGTTGTTAAAAATGCGTCCCTTAATTATGTTAAGCGTAAGGACAGAGAACGCAAGGCTTACGAAAAGGTTTTGTATGAAGATCATCGTAAGTCGGAATCGGGCGAAGTTGACCTGCTTAAGGCCGATGCCATGAAAAAAGCTAAGGAGGCTCTTGATAAGCTTCCGAAAAATCTGCGTGAAGTTCTGGTGCTTAAAGAATACGGCGACTTGAACTACAAGGAAATTGGTAAGGTTCTTGGCATTACAGAAGGTAACGTTAAGGTTAGAGTTTTTAGAGCGCGTGAACAATTGCTTAAATTGTTAGGAGAAGACGATGTCTACCTGTCCAACTAAAGAGATTCACTCTCTGTATTTAGATAATGAACTTCCTCAGACACATAAGGAACAGTATGAGGCACATATTGCTGCCTGCGATAAATGCCGTGCTGAATATGAAAAGCTTCGTGCAGTTCGTGCTGTATTTGAAAAAGATGCTCAGGCTGTTTCTCCTGACAAGGCTTTCCTTGATGCAAGTTATGAACGCCTTATGCTCAAGATGAAGTATTCTAAGAATGTAGGTCACACTGCTTCTCATAGGGTTAGTTCACGCACCTGGAAGATTGCAGTTCCTGCAATTGCTGCTGCAGCTGTTCTTGCACTTGCCATACCACTTAGATTTGCTGTTGGTCGTGCAAATGTAAAAACAATGTCTGCTACATCAAGCCTTTATTCTCAAGTCCCTTCACAGGTTTCGGAACAGGTTTCTAATGTTGCCTTTAACGGCGAAGGTTCATTCGGTTTTGATGAAGGCATTCAGAGTATTCTTCCTTCTGTTACCAACGTAGGTAATTCAAGTGTCGCTGCATCTAAACTTATTCAGGATGTGGAAGTGTTCCGCCCTAACTTTGATGAAGAGAAAAAAACTATTTCTATAAGGATTACAATCCCTGGAAATGATGATGTTCCTGTTACAACAGAAATTGAAGTTCCTCTGGATGTAACGGGTCAAAACTAGTGGATTACTCCGGAAAATTCAGTTATTTATTCAGAAAATACACTCAGGTACGGGTCGCCTGCTTTTTAGCAGTAGCGGCCATTGCCATTTCTATTGTTGTTATTGTTGGTCTTAAGAATAAGCCTGTGCCTGAGATAGATGCAATTGTTCCGCCGGTTGGTTCACCTGGTGATGTAATTGTTATTAAAGGCAAGAACTTTGGCGAAGTACGCGACATGAGTTATGTTGAGTTTGCCGGTTCTAAGCTTACTGCAAGCTCTTATATTTCGTGGCAGGATGATACTATTAAGCTTGTGCTTCCTTCTAACATTCAGGATGGTCTTGTTGTTGTTGGTGTAAATAATCAGCGCTCAAAGCCGGCCCTTTTTGCAAACGAAGTTGATATTCCTGTTCCTGTTACAAAATCTATTCAGACTACAAAGCCTGTAATTTCTTCAATGTCTTCTTCAAAGCTTGGAGTTGGTTCCCTTCTTACCATTTACGGAAACAATTTTGGAGCTTCAAGAGGTCAGTCAAAAGTTTGTTTTACAAGCGATTACGATAAGGCTGTTTCTGGAGCTTCGTTCCTTACTACTTCTATTAAAACTGCAAATATTGTTTGTGCTTCTGATTTTGATGATGACTACGAATACTGGAACAATAACGAGATTCGTGTTCGCGTTCCAGACGGTGCATATTCAGGGGTTGTATTTGTAGATACAGGCCACGAAAAATCGGACGCAGTTGAGTTTACTGTAACAGACAGTGCAGGTACAAAATCGTATAACGCAAAGAAGGTTTATCTTGTTCAGTATTCTGCAGATATTTCTGATGTTGTAACAACAGATATTTCTACAATTACATTACGCTGTCCTATTCCTGTTACTTCTCCGTCTCAACCAACTCTGGAGTTTACAGAAATAAATCCGGCTCCTGTTTTGCAGAATTATCAGAACTGCATTATTCATCAGATTACAAAAAACAGAAATAACATGCCAAAGAGTGTTTTCCGTCAGTCTTTTGCTGTTTCTGTATGCGAAATTAGTACAGATGTAAAACCTGCGGGAATAGGTTCATATAAAAATATGAATCAGGTTTTGTATGAAAAATATACTAAAGCCGACAGTATTGTTGCCAGTGATTCAGAAAAAATAATTGAACTTGCAAATGAAATTGTTGGAAAAGAAACTAACGCCTATAAGAAGGCTCAGTTGATTTACAATTACATGCTCGAAAAATATTCGGTGCTCAATAAGGTTCGCAACAATGATGAAGATCCTCTTGATCTGCTTAAAAAATCAAAAGGCGACGCATATGATTATGCTGTAATTTTTGCGGCTCTTGCACGTGCAGCAGGCATTCCGGCTCTTATAGACAGCGGTATTCTTATTGGTCAGGATCTTACTACTCAGGCTCACTGGTGGAATGAAATATATCTTTACGGCTTTGGCTGGCTTCCGATTGATGTGGCTCTTGGCGACGGGCTTGATTATAAATTATGGAATGAAAAAACAGATTTAGATGCCCAGACTTATTATTTTGGAAACATGGATTCACACCATATTGTATTTTCTCGGGGCTACAATGACATTAAGCCTTTTGCACAGGACAATAAAACTGTAAAATATCCTAAGAGCTTTGCATTGCAGAGTATCTGGGAAGAGGCAAGCAGCAATACGGCAAAATACAGCTCGTACTGGAGCGTGCCTTCAATTAAAGGTGTGTATTAGGAGGATTCATATGACTAAAGTTTTATCTGTTGGCGGTTCAATTATTGTTCCGGAAAAACCTGATGTTGAGTTTTTATCAAAGTTTTCTGCTATGTGCAAGGATTGGCTTGACCAGGATAAAAGCCGTCGTTTGATTCTTGTAGCTGGTGGTGGTGCTCCTGCCCGTGTTTACCAGAATGCTTATAAAGAAGTTGCCGGTGCTTCGGGTTGTGATTTTGATGCAAATGCTGCCGACTGGATTGGTATTATGGCTACACGCATTAACGCCCAGCTTGTAAAGGCATGCTTTGGAAACTACTGCAAGAACGATGTTGTATATAATCCGACTCTTGATGATTTACAGTTTGACGGTCAGGTGCTTGTTGCAGCCGGCTGGAAACCTGGTTTTTCTACAGATACAGATGCCGTTTATCTTGGCGAAAAATTTGATGCAAAGACAATCGTAAATCTTTCAAATATCGAAAAGGTTTATACCGATGACCCTAGAAAAAATCCGGACGCTAAGCCTCTTGATACAATTTCATGGGCAGATTTCCGCAAAATGGTAGGCGATGAATGGACTCCTGGAAAGAACTGTCCGTTTGATCCAATTGCTTCTAAAAAAGCAAGTGAGCTTTGCATGAAGGTAATCTGCGCCGGTGTTAAGAACCTTGATAATATTAAAGCAATTTTGAATGACGAAGAATTTGTTGGAACCACTATTGGTTAATAAAACTTTCCATTCTTTCAAACATTTTTTCTAATTTACAGGCATATTCAGGATCTGTTGCCCACGACTTGGCAAAGTCTCCTAAGGTAACAGCGAATTTTGTTTTATGAACCCAGCTGTAACGAGGGTCTACAAGTTCGTTGTTTAATTGTACGTCTTCTGTTGTGGCATAAGCCTGTATATGCTGAATGTGTGCACGAACTCCTAACTGTTCTGTTTCAAAAATACATCCCGGCTGGTCTGCACTTATGGCGCCTAGTCCACAGTAGTTATGCCATTCGGGTTGTACAAGGCCTCCAAACTTTAAAAATCCTGTTTCATGACACATCTGTGCAAAAGCAATGTCTGAATTTATGTTTTCGGCGGCGGCTTCATCTATATAAAGCTGTGCAAATGTAATGAGCTCTTCTCTTGTACGGGTCTGTGCGTTGTAAAGAAAAAAATCTGCAAGCTGTTCGGCTGTAAGTGTTCCTCTGTCTAAAAGTCTTCTTGAAAGGATTATTGTTTCTCGCGGAATTGATTTACACGAAGTAATAACTAAAATAAGGATAAGTGCGCTTATAAAAAGCTTGAGTTTTGTAACAAAAACCAATTTCGTTGTTTTCATATATATAAAATCGGAAAAAAAGAAGAAAAATGAAAAATTTTGCATTTTTTTTGATTTTTTTTCTGATTTTTTTGTAATAAGTCCTCTTTTTTGGGAATATTATATATGTGAATAATAAACCTGATATAAGAGAAAAAGCTCTTAAGTTTGGCCTTGGCTATCCTTTGGATTATGAGCTTGTAATGCTTATTCTTGGGGCGGGAAACAGGCAGATGTCTGTAGAAGCCATGTCTAAGAAAATTGTTGACGTGCTTGATTCCGGTAATAATGATGACATGGTTGAGCGCCTTAATAAAATGAAAGGAATAGGGCAGAGCAAGGCTCTTGCTGTGGCAGCGGCTGTTGAGCTTGGAAAACGACGTACCTGTCATCTGGGGGCTCATATTTCAACCCCTTGTGATGTAATTCCTTTTGTCAATCATTATGCAATGAGCGGCAAGGAACATTTTCTGGCAGTTACCTTAAACGGCGGGCACAATATAATTCAGATTCATGTTGTGTCTATTGGAACTACAAACAGTACCTTTGTTCATCCCCGTGAAGTTTTTTACGAGGCTATAAAGGAAAATGCGTCTGCAATTCTTGTGTGCCATAATCATCCTTCGGGGTCTGTAGAACCTTCGGATGAAGATATTGAGTGTACAAGAAAGCTTCTGGATGCTTCAAAAATAATAGGAATCCCCATTCTGGATCATATTATTATTGATTGCAACAGTTATTACAGTTTCTTAGAAAGCGGGTTGCTTAAGAAGTTGGTGTAGGTTAGAATATGATTATGAGAGTAAAAAAGATTGTTTCGATTTTTCTGGTTTTCTTATTTGTTGTTTGTTCTGTTTCTGCGCTTTCAATTGAATTTGGTTCGAGTGGAGACGGTGGAACACGCAGCCCTGATGTTACAAAAAGACGAGATGATGATCTTGTTGGCGTTATAATTAAAACAAATGTTGAAGGGGCAGAAGTTTATATAAACGGAAAGCTTTTTGGAACAACTCCAATTGCTACAGTCGATTTGTCTGCTTCTTATTATAATATTGAAATAAGAAAGAGCGGTTACGATACAATCAAATGTAAAATCTATCCTAGAAGAAGATATACCTACACATACGAATTTGTTATGCAGAAAACCTGCGGCTTTATTAATATAAAGAATTGTCCTTCGGGAAGTTCGGTTTATGTAGACGGCTACAGTGTTTCATCTTCAACGGTAGAAGTAGACCCGGGTAATCATACTGTAAAGGTTAGAAAATTTGGTTATGAAGATTTTGTAGAACGTGTTTATGTTGAAAATCACAAAACTGTAGGAGTTTCTGTTTCTCTTAAAGTTGCTCCTTTCAGAATAACAGATTTTAAAATTTCAAAGAACAAAATTAATCCTGATTATACTTCCGGTATAGGAAAGGTTAATATTTCTTTTGAAGTTTCAAACGACGGCTCTGCTATTTTGAGTGTTTTAGACAGATACGGTAACGAAGTATGGGTTAAAGAATACAGAAGTTTTTCAACCTGGGAACAGAGCGTTACCTGGAACGGAACAGACGATTTTGGAAATCCTCTTCCAGACGGACAGTATGAAGTAAATCTTTACAGCTTTGATTTTAATGAATCTCGTGCGCTGAAAATAGACAGAAGCATGATTTATCCGCTTTCGACATTTACTCCTTCAGGCAGCGGAATTGGTTCTCTTCCTTGTGCTTATGGCGACGGAGTTAACTATGTTAAGCTTTTAGTAGAATTTGGCCCTGTCATTGATATGAATGGTGAAAATGCAAAGCTCTTTACATTCCCTGTTAATACCGGAATTATTGTTGATTTTGCAAAGTATAATGAGTTTGCCTTTTCGTTTGGAGTAGGAACTGCAACAAGTTCAGAGGTTGTAAATAATGCTCCTATTATGGTTGGACTCAGCTATAAACGAAACTTTTCTGTAGATATTGGTTCAAACTTCAAGTTTAATCTTGCCGGACTTATCAATTATAATTACTGCACTGAATACGATTACTGCTACCTTGGTTCAAATATTGGTACAGGAGTTGGCCTTGGACTTGCAGCAGGCCTTGAATCAAACAAGGTTTATTTTGGAGTTACCGGTGAATATTCTTTTGATAAAACAAGATCAAGAAATAATAAAAATCATAATATAGACGCAGAACGAATGGGAGATACTCTTAAATATGGTGGAGTTATTTCTGTTCTTCCTGCACGAAACTTAAAGACAAGCGTATGGGCTGCTTTTTATAACAATGAGGTTCTTGAAGGTGGTGTTGAGTTTATAACAATGCCAGGTTCCGGAGCATTCTGTTTTGATGTAAAAGCAAGCATCCTTACAGATCTTTCTTCGCCAGATAAAAATATGTTAATAAATGGTAAGATTGGCTTGTCATATTTATTCTGATTTATTAAATTTATAGTATGAAGCTTTATTCCAGAGGCCAGGTGGCCAGACGTATTTCTTATGGTGTAGCAGTAGCTTTTGTGCTTACTGCAGTTCTCTTTTATAATCTTGGTAAGAACAACGCAGAAAAAAAATCTGTTGTTGAATATACAGAAGTTTCGGATTCTCAGGCAGAAGTTTATGATTTTGTAGCAGACGATACAGATTTTACAGAGGTAACTGTTCCTGTTGCAAATAATCAGGTTACTTATACTCAGGACGAAACAGAAAACATAAATGTTTACCGCAACTGCAACGAGGCTGTAGTAAACATCAATACAAAAGTTACTTCTTACGACTGGTTCTGGGATCCTTATGTAACAGATGGTGGAAGTGGCAGCGGTTCTATTATAGACAAGCGCGGCTATATTCTTACAAACGTTCATGTAATTTCCGGGGCAACAAAAATATATGTTTCGCTTTATGACGGTTCGCAGTATGAAGCAACAGTTGTTGGTGAAGACATTGATTCAGACCTTGCAGTTATAAAGTTTGACCCTCCTGCAGGTGTTACACTTAAGACAATTTCGTTCGGCGATTCAACACAGCTTCTTGTAGGTCAGAAAGTTATTGCAATCGGAAACCCATTTGGTATGGAACGAACTATGACAACTGGTATTGTTTCTGGCTTGGGTCGTCCTATTCAAAACTCTAATAACAGAATTATCCGCAACATGATTCAGACAGATGCGGCAATTAACCCTGGAAACTCTGGTGGTCCGCTTCTTGATACAAACGGAAAAATGATTGGAATCAACACAATGATTATGTCTTCTTCGGGAAGTTCATCTGGTGTTGGTTTTGCTGTTCCTAGTGAAATTGCAATCCGTGTTGTAAATGATATTTTGAAATATGGAAAGGTTCAGCGTGGTGTAATTAATGCAAGCATTGTTCAGTTGACTTCGCGAATTGCACAGTATGCAGGACTTGATATAACAACAGGTATGCTTGTTTCTGAAGTAGAAGAGGGAAGCCTTGCAGAAAAAGCCGGTCTTAAGGGCGGTACAAAAGCAGTTTATTATGGAAACCGCAATACTATTTTGTATCTTGGCGGCGATGTTATTACAAAAATAGACGGCATTTCAATTACGTCACTTGCCGAATATTATTCTGCGCTCGAAAGCAAAAAGCCAGGCGATGTTGTAAGTGTCGTCGTTCACAGAAACAAGAAAGATGTAACTTTGAAGATTACGCTTGCGGAGTAAAGAGTTTGTATGCGTGAGTTCAAGGTAGTTTCACCGTTTGAGCCAAGCGGAGACCAGGGACAGGCTATTCAAAAGCTTAGTGAAGGTTTTCTGCGCGGCGATAAGTTTCAGACTCTTAAAGGTGTTACAGGTTCCGGAAAAACCTTTACTATGGCAAAAATCATAGAAAAGGTGCAGAGACCAACCCTTATAATTTCACATAATAAAACTTTAAGTGCTCAGCTTTACCGCGAATTCAAAACTTTTTTTCCTAACAATGCTGTTGAATATTTTGTTTCTTATTATGATTATTACCAGCCTGAAGCATATGTAGCAGCACGCGACCTTTATATAGAAAAAGACTGCGACATAAACCGTGAAATTGACCAGCTTCGGCTTAAGGCAACTTACAGTCTTATGGAACGGCGCGATGTAATTGTTGTTGCAACTGTTTCGTGTATCTATGGTCTTGGTATGCCTGATGTTTACAAGGGAATGCGCGTGCACGTAGAAGTAGGGCAACAGCTTGATATTAAAAAGTTTGCGGCTCAGCTTGCACAGCTTCAGTATAACAGAAATGACGATGTTCTTGAGCGAGGTAATTTCCGCATAAAGGGCGATGTAATAGAAGTGTTCCCGCCTTACATGGAAACAGACGAAGGTTACCGAATTGAGCTTGACTGGGAAGAAGTTGTGCGCATTAGACGTATAAATATTCTTGACCACAGCGTAACAGGCGAAATTGATGAAACTGTAATTTATCCGGCAAAGCACTTTGTTGCCAGTCGTGAACAGCTGCTTAGTGCTACAGACCGTATTCAGGCAGAAATGGAAGACCGTGTAGAAGAGCTGCGAAGCCTTGGAAAAATGCTCGAAGCTGAACGACTTAAAACACGTACAACCTACGATATAGAAATGCTCAAGGAAATGGGAACTTGTCCTGGTATAGAAAATTATTCCGGTCCTATTTCGGGGCGTGCAAGGGGAGAGCCTCCTGCAACTTTACTTCATTATTTTCCTGATGACTTTTTGTGTTTGATTGATGAAGCGCATGTTACTGTTCCACAGATTGGCGCAATGTACGAAGGAGACCGCAGCCGTAAACAGAACTTAATTGATTTTGGCTTCCGTCTGCCTAGTGCATTTGATAACCGTCCTTTGAAGAAGGATGAGTTTGATGCCAAGATGAATCAGATTATTTATGTAACGGCAACACCGCGCCCTCAGGAAGTTCAGCAGAGTACACAGATTGTAGAGCAGCTTATCCGCCCTACAGGATTGCTTGACCCTATTGTAGAAATCCGTCCGAGCGAAGGACAGATGGAAGATATTTACAAGGAAGTGCGCGATAGAATAGACAAGGGTGAACGAAGCCTTATTCTGACTCTTACAAAAAAGATGGCAGAAGATTTGACTGACTATCTTACAGGCCTTGGTCTTAAAGTAAAATATCTTCATTCAGAAATAGACACCTTTGAACGAGTAGAAATATTAAAGTCACTTCGTCTTGGCGAAATTGATGTTCTTGTTGGAATTAACCTTTTGAGGGAAGGTATAGATCTTCCTGAAGTTTCGTTCATTGCAATTTTAGATGCAGATAAGATTGGATTTTTGCGCAGTGAAACTTCTCTTATTCAGATAATCGGACGAGCAGCCCGTAACGCAGCAGGAATGGTTGTTATGTATGCAGACCACATGAGTCCTGCAATGGAAGCCGCAGTAAAAGAAACAAAACATCGCCGCGAAGTTCAGGAAGCCTACAACAAAGAAAATGGAATTACTCCTGCTACAATCAAAAAGGCTGTAGAAGATATTCTTGTTCACGAAAAACAGGATGCCCAGGAAGAAGCTGCAATGGATCTGGAAGTTCTCAAACAGGGAGTAAACATGTTCCGCCCGGCCGATCGCAAAAAGCTTATCAAACGGCTTACTCAGGAAATGTCTGCCTGTGCAGAACGAATGGAATATGAACAGGCTGCCGTATACCGCGACCAGATAAGGGAAATTGAAGCGCAGTACGGAAAATAGTAAGTGGGCTTGTGAACTGATTGACTTTTTTCTTAATTTCCTATATATTTTCTAAACTATCTATTTAACTTGTGGGAAATTTGTTTTAATATAAGGAAGGGTACGAAAATGTCTAGATGTTGTGATATCTGTGGAAAAGGCGTAATGTCAGGTAACAAGGTTAGTAAATCTTATAATCATACACGCAGAACATGGAGACCAAACCTTCTTAAGGTAAAGGCTCAGTTCGGTGGTACTTCAAGAACTATCAATATCTGTACAAAATGTCTGAAGGCTGGTTTTGTAGACAAGAAAGTTAGAGTTCCTAAGGCAGAAGCTGCTGCTCAGAACTAATTGAATTACAAAGCTTTGAAGAAGTCGCTCGTGCAGGGCGGCTTTTTTTATTTGTATAAGACTGCAGGGGAGGAGATGTTTGATGAAATTACTATTACTAGGTACCGGTACAAGTCACGGTGTTCCTGTAATCGGCTGCGACTGTGCTGTCTGTAAATCAATGGACAAGCACGACAAGCGGTTCAGGGCTGCAGCATTTTTTACAACAGATGCCGGAACAAATATTCTTATTGATGTTGGTCCAGACTTCAGAATGCAGGCACTTGAACATAAAATCAATAAGGTTGATATGGTGCTCCTTACACACAGTCATGCAGATCATCTTCACGGACTTGATGATTTGCGGGTTTTCAGCTGCGACATGTGGAAAAAGCCCGATAATCCTACTGCATTAAAGCAGTTTACTGCTCCGGCAATTCCTATTTATACAAACGATGCAACAATCCGCGATTTGACTTATCGCTTTGCATATTTTTTTATTCCTGTAAAGGAAGGCGGTGGTCATGCAAAGGTTGAGCTTAAAGAAGCAAAAAAGCCTTTTGTTGTAGATGAGGTTACTATTACACCAATTCCTATGATGCACGGACACCTTGAAACTGTTGGCTGGCTTTTTACAAAAACAGGCGAAGATGGCAAAAAGCATTCAATTGCGTATCTTACAGACTGCAATTTTATTAGCGATGAAGCAATAGACCTTTTGAAAAAACAGGCCGGGCTTGATGAAGGCGGCGCGCTTGAAGAGCTTGTTATTGACGGGTTGCGTATTAAGCCTCATAGTACGCACTTCAGCGTTCTTGAATCAATGCAGGCAGCAGATAAAATCGGCGTAAAAAACATGTACATAACCCATATGACCCACAATTCAAGTCATGTTGAATATACAAATTATATGCGCGAGCACCAGAAGGAGTTTGCGAATATAACAGGTGTTGCCGCACCGGCTTATGATGGGTTGGAATTGAAAATATAAATTTTATACACAAACTTGTATTTTTTTATTAAATTTATAGAAGATGAATATAGACGAAACCACTGTTATTCACGATTTTCTCCTTAATTATCACGAAATTTTTACCCTGGACGATTTTATACGTTTAATGAAATCAGATGGCGTAAAGCTCAACCGTGAATATGCGCGTAATATTCTTGATTCATCAGACATGGTTTTTTCTCTTGTAAATGAAGAATTCATTACCAGGGCCGGTGTTTTTATTGGACGCTGGTTCAGCTTTAAGCCTTCGGCCGAAGAAATCCAGAAAGGTCATATTATTCTTGGCCACCGCTGCATTCCTTTTGTAAATCCGGATGTTGCTCCAGATGAGCTGCAGGTTACAAATGGAAAAATATTGATTAATCCAAAACCTGTTACTTTTTCAATGAATCTTGCACTCGACACCTTTGCACTTTTTGGCGAAGGTTATGTGCTTCCGTTTATTTTCAATGATCACTCAAATAAAAAATTGCAGCTTGCATCGGTGCAGTATGGAATGCCTTCCGAAATTGATCTTACAGCCTGGCCGCTTTCAAAAATCACCGGAGGCAGAACAATAAAAATAGGCGACAGAATCCTTGGACGCGTTGTTGACTGGGGTACAAATCTTATAGAGCTTACTGTTCTTCCTGCTAATTCTTCAAATGAATTAACTACTGAAGATTTAGAGCGTGAGGAATGGTATGCAAATTTTGAAAAAGGTTTGCTTAACAGTTTTGAAACAAGCGGACCTGTTTCTTCTATTGAACAGCAGCTGGCATTTCTGTTCCTTGAAAATCAGCAGGAGCTTTGTACAAGAAGCTGCGGCAGTGCAGAAGAATTCTTGAGGCATACAAAAAAAATCGGCTTTTCTCCTTATGGTGTAGAGTCGAGAATCTGGTACGCAAATACTCCTGTTCCTTATGTTGGTAACTGGAATAAAAATACATCTGCAGAATCATTGTTCGGAAATATGACTATGATTTTTTCTCCGCAGATAATTGATTCATTTATAAAAAATTATCTTTTTGAAGAGCGTGAACGAAACAGCAAAAAAACTGTTGATGCTCTTGTAGATGAAATCTTTCCTCCAACATTAAAAATGTCTGCTGCAGAACGTAAGATTGTATTATTGAATATAGAAAAGCGTCGTGATATACTTAATAAGGTATATAATCAGTTTGTTGATTATAAGCTTGCACCAGTAAGGCAAAGAGTTCTTGATTTGTTTTCGCAGGTCAGTTATCTGTTGTGTGCTATTGGATGTTCGGGCTTGAGTCTGAAGGATTTCCCTCAGCAGGAGCTTGTGATTCTTGTTCAATTGTTCAGTCATGTTGCAAGAATCGTCGAAGAAATAGAAACAGATTATTTAAGAGAAGTCTTCCCTTATGATGATGTGCTGCTTTCGCTTGACGGAATGGAAGAAACCTTTGATGAAATTGGAGATATTCTTCACAATTCGCTGGAAGCAATAACTTACGATAGTATAAAAATAGTACATTGAGGTTTTAATATGGAAATAACTTTAAATGATGGTGCAGATTTACCACTCTTAATCCATCGTGGCGGTATTCTTTTTGATATTGAAGGAAATACTCCCGAAGAAATCTATAAAATAATCAGCGAAAAAATTGAAAAGCCGGAAGGACTTACAAGCGAACAGATTTATACTGCTTTGTGTGCACGTGAACAGGTTTTAAGTACTGCTGTAGGTAACGGTATTGCTCTTCCTCATGCAAGAGCTTCTATTATAAAAAGCGATGACGATCAGAAAATCTGTGTTGTATATCTTAAAAATCCAATCGACATGCAGGCTCCAGATGAGCGTGAAGTATATGTAATGTTTGTTCTGCTTACTCATAATTCTCAGGTTCATCTTAAGGTTCTTACAGAACTTGCAGGTCTTTTCAGAAATCTTCGTTTCCGCAAGGCACTTGAAGCACATGCAGGCGAAGCTGAATTACTTAGTCTTATTCGTGAATTAGATAAATAAAATAAATTAGGAGATATTTTTTATGGACAAAAAAGGTGTTGAGGCAGTTGCACTTTCTATCCGCAGCTTGTCAATGG
>JAFZLJ010000025.1 GCA_017551545.1 Treponema sp.
ATAAGAAACCGAATAAATATTTCTTAGACCACACAAATAAACTTGAATCTTATGATTCACCTGATTTTGATGTTACTAAGTTCGATTTTGAAAAAATCAAAGATGTAAATATAAAAGATACATTTTCTTTTACAAGCCATATTCTTTTATATAAGAACTGCCCTATGCAGTATAAGTTCTATAAAGAACTGGAATTTTCTCCAGTCCGTGTAGGTTCAACTTTGTATGGACAACTTGTACATGAAACAATAGAAGATATTCACAAAGCGGCTATAAAGAAAGAAGCTGATACAATTACACCGGACAATATTGAGCTTTGGTTTGATACTAATTATGAAACTCTTTCTAAGAACCAACACTCATATCTTGCAGGCCCTCAGAAAGAAGCTGCTTTGAACAGTGTCATTCGTTATGCAGAAAGAAATGGTGGCAATTGGGACATAATCCAGGAAGCAGAAGTTCCAGTAACTCTTGTAAAAGAAGATTATATACTTGAAGGAAAAATTGATCTTATAAAAGGTGACGGCAATACTGTTGAGATTATCGACTTTAAAGGTCAGAAAAAGCCGGATGTTAATTCTTCTAATCCTGAGATAAAGGCACAGATACAGCAATATAAAAACCAGCTGGAAGTCTATGCACATCTTGTTGAACAGAAGAATTGTGTAAAAGTAAGTAAAATGCATTTGTATTACACTGGAGAAGAAAATGGTGTTCCGCAGATTACATTTGAAAACAACAAGGCGGATGTACAACAGACCATTAATGAGTTTGAAAAAATAGTACATTCAATTCAAAATAAAGATTTTAATCACAGATGTAAGAACCAGAAAACATGCAATGAATGTGATATGCGTTTTTACTGTAAAAAATAGGAGATATTGAAAATGGCAGAACCAGAACAGTTAACATTTGAATTTGACGCAACAAAGCCAATAAAAGGATTCCCAGAGATTTGGTGGAAAGGCAAGCATCCTTATACTTCTACACAATATTTTCCTGCTCAGAAAAAAGAAAGATATGGTTCAAGCAAAGAATTTGTAGATAAAGATGGAAAAACAAAAAACTGGATAAATAAGATTTTCTGGGGCGATAATATTCAGGTAATGAGTCATTTACTAAAAGAATTCCGTGGAAAAGTTGATTTGATTTATATTGATCCGCCGTTTGATAGCAAGGCTGATTATAAAAAGACTGTAAAACTGAAGGGTAAAACAGTTCAAAATGATCAAAACTCTTTTGAGCAGAAACAATATGGTGATATATGGTCAAATGACGAATATCTACAGTTCATGTATGAGCGTTTAATTCTTTGTCGAGAACTATTGTCAGATACTGGTTCAATCTATTTACATTGTGATTATCATCGTAATCATCATTTAAGAATGCTTCTTGAGGAAGTTTTTGGTGCAGAGAATTTTATCAATGAAATTGTATGGAAACGGCGAGGTGGTGCTTTAAATAATTTTAAATCTTTGGGACAATTAACGGATACAATATTTCTTTTTAGTAAGAATCATGATAAGTACCTTTTTAATTCAATAAAGACAAAAACAACACCAGAAGTTATAGAATATATAAAGGAACGATTTATTTATGATGATGGGGATGGAAGAAAATATAGTAGAGACCCCATAACAAATCCTTCTTCAACTCCTACGCCGTCTCTTATTTATGAATACAAAGGTTATGCGCCGCCAGAGAAAGGATGGGCATTTTCAAAAACAACAATGGAAGAATGGGATGCAGCAGGAAAGTTATATTTTCCAGCCGACAAAACTCAGAGAATACGTCGAAAAACATTTCTTGATGAGTACCAAGGACAGCCATTACAAAACTTTTGGGGAGATATTTATGTAATTAATTCCCAAGCAAAAGAATCATTATCTTATCCCACGCAAAAACCAGAAGACCTTCTTGAAAGAATCCTATCTATAAGTTCAAATCCAGGAGATTTGGTGTTCGACTGTTTCATGGGTTCCGGTACAACACAAGCTGTAGCAATGAAACTTGGCCGTCGCTTTATCGGCGCAGATATAAATCTTGGTTCAATTCAAACAACAACGAAACGTCTCTGTAGTATTCAGAAAGAAATAGAATCTACGCTTGATAAAGATGATAAGTTTACAGGTTTTGAAGTTTATAATGTAAACAACTATGACTTCTTCCAAAATCCTGTACAGGCAAAAGAACTTCTTATAGAAGCTCTTGAAATGCAGAAATTTGATAATGGTTCTGTATTTGATGGAGAAAAAGACGGCTACAATGTGAAGATTCTTCCTGTAAACCGCATTGCTACAAAAGCAGATTTGGAAGAGCTAAAAGCAAATCTTCCTTTCAAAACATACGCAAAACGTAAAGAAGAAAACCCAAATGAACCTGTAGATAAAATCATGCTGGTTTGTATGGGTCATGAACCAGACCTTGCAGGAAGTTTCCAACTTGAGCTTTCTAACTGGAAATTTGATATTAAGATTTACGATATCCTGCTGCCAGAGAATAAGCAACCATTACTCTTAAAACGTGATTCAGAGGCTTTCATTAAAAAAGAAGGAAATAAACTTGTTATCAAGAGTTTCTATCCAATGAATCTTATGCAGAAACTTTCACTTGAACGCGAAAAAGTTGATAACTGGAAACAGCTTACAGAGTCGGTAATGATTGACTGGAATTATGATGGCGCTGTGATGGAACCAACTGTAATGGATGTTCCTGAAAAAGATGGACTCGTTTCTGGTGTTTATGAAATTCCTTCAAATGCAGGAAGAATTATGGTTAAGATTACAGATCTTTTGTCTGAAAGTCTTGAAGTAGAAGTCGAGGTTGAATAATTATGGCAAAAGATAAAAATAGTTTTGATCAGGCCTTAGCCTTCGACCGCCAGCTCTGGTATTTTTACACCTGTAACCGTGGTAAAATTCGTAGCCGCTATAATGAGAGAACAAAAGCCTTTCTAGACTACAACGACAAAGACAAGAGAAGTGACGCATATTTAAGACGACCTCAGTTTGAAGCTCTTGAAATGTATGTTTTTATCAAAGAGTTTTTGGATAACAAACAGATTAAAGACATCTTTGATGACTGGGCAAATAAACGAGGAGATTTTTCTGAACGCTCGTTTTATTCCGTTGATAAAAACGGTGTTCAGGATATGTTTGCAGAAATAACAAAAGAGCAGACTAAAATTACTTTCAAGCAAATGGAAAATGTTTTAGAGGCATATCCGAACTATATTTATGCACTTGCTATGGGATTAGGCAAAACAACTCTTATGGCAACATGTATTTTTTATGAATTTTACCTCGCAAATAAATATCAGAAAGATCCTAAATATTGTCACAATGTAATTGTTTTTGCTCCTGATAAAACTGTTCTGCAGTCACTTAAAGAAATTATTACAATTGATAAATCGTTGATTGTGCCAAAAGAAGCTGCAGAAGTCCTGGATGCGAATATCAAAATTCATTATCTGGATGATACTAGCACAAGCTTAAATACTCTTCGCAATTCTGATTTTAATATAATTATTTCTAATACACAGAAAATTATTGTTAAGAAGCGAAGCAAAGAACTTTCTGCCGCAGAAAAATTAAAGAATATGCCAAGTCTCTTAGCGGGGCTTTATGAAGATGATGAATTGCGAGAAGGTGATAACTTAATTAAGAATTCTCGTTTTGAAAATCTATGTAAACTCAAGCAGCTTGGAATCTATGTTGATGAAGCGCATCACTTGTTTGGAGCAGATCTTGAAAAAGCTCTTCATGAAAAGAAAGAAGGAGCAAGTTCAACTTCTCTTCGAATGACGATTAATATGCTCAATGATAATTTGGCAAAAGAAGGCTCATCAATAGTTGCATGTTATAATTACACGGGTACTCCTTATGTAAAGAATCAGGTTTTGCCAGAAGTAGTTTATTCTTGCGGACTTCATGAAGCAATTCGTGCGGGCTACTTAAAAGATGCAAATCCTCAGGGCTTTGATAATGTAAAAGACAAGGATTTCCTTGTTGCATCGATTAAACGCTTTATGGACACCTATAAAGGCAAAACTTATGAAGGCCTTCTTCCAAAAATGGCAATTTATGCTGCTACAGTTGATGAAGCTGTAAATGTCGTAAAGCCAATTGTCGAAGAAGCTATTTCTGAATATGGTCTTTCTGCAAAAAGTGTCATCGTAAATGTAGGAGATTCAAAATACACAAAAGAAGAAGACATCAATAACTTTAACAATCTTGATATTGTTGATACAGAAGGTTCAAAGAAACAGTTTATAATTCTTTGTGAAAAAGGGACTGAAGGCTGGAACTGCCGTTCTCTATTTGCAGTTGCCTTGTTCCGTGATTCTTTCTCTAAAGTATTTGTTCTTCAGAGTACAATGCGCTGTCTGCGTTCAATAACAAAAGAACAGCATACAGCACAGATTTTCTTGTCCAAGAATAACATGGATATTCTTGATGCAGAATTACATGCAAACTTTAATATGTCTATTAAGGATTTGAGCAACAAAGAAAAGAAAGAAAAAAAGACATATCATGTAAAAGTAAATCCGCCGCCACGCTATCTGCCTGTAAAAGTAATTCATCACGAATACTCTCTTACAGAAAATGAAAAGTCAGGCGTAATCAATTTTGGTCTTGATAAAGCAGATTTGTCTAAATACGAAGCTAAAATTTACGTTAAGCATGGAATGACAAGTTCTTCTACTGTAAAAGAAGAATCTGCTGATAAGTATGTTGAACGCACTGAATACAGTTTATTCACTCTTGTAGGGGAACTTTCCCGCTACATGAATATTTCATGTATAAAACTTCAGCAGCTTCTTGAAGACGCGGAAGATGGAATAGAACTGATTCTTGAAAAAGTAAATCTGTACAACGATATTGTATATGACATTCTTGTACCAAAGATCTTCCATCATCTTTATAAGATTGAGTGTACAAAAACTACTGAAGAAAAGAAGTTGTTGTTCTTAAAGGAGCCTAAGAATTCAGGTTATTATGAATTCAAGGCTGATGAAAATCTTGTTGTTTGCGAGAATAATCCTGAATACAAAGCTTTCAAGAATAAGAGTTTCCACGCTGATACTTATTGTTTTGATTCAAAACCAGAAGCAGAATTGTTTGATCAATACATGAAGAGTAATAAGGTAAAAGAAGTTTACTTTACGGGTATGTTTACCAGCGAGCAGAGTGAACTTGGTATTCAGTATGTAGATCCAGAATCTCATCGTGTTCGCCATTATTATCCAGACTTTATAGCAAAGATGGATGATGATTCTTATGAGATTATAGAAGTAAAAGGTGATAACAAGCTCGATGATGCGGTTGTAAAAGCAAAAGCCGAAGCTGCAGAAGAAATTGCTGTGGAAAGCTCTATGTCTTATAAGATGTATGCTGGTAGCGAGGTTATGAAGACTGAGGTATTGGAGAAGAAAGCTACGTTATATGACATTGATCCAAACTTTGGATTGTTGAGTGTTGCGGATTCGAGTCCGGAATATGGGAAAAAGAAAGAATGAGTAATTTGATTTATCATTATACAAGTCTTAATGCTTTATATGAAATTATAAAAACAAAGTCTCTTCTTTTACCTACTCTTCATGGAATGAATGATCCTTTAGAGGGGGGATATAAACCTGATGTATTTATATCGGACTTAGATTTTGATAAGTATCCACAAAAGGTAAATGAAAATACTAAACAGTTTTTTAAATTGTTATCTACCTTATTAAAAAATAATAAAAAGCAATTTATTAAAAATTGCAAAAATAAAACAGAACCCTATAGTTTATCCTTTTCAATGAAAGAAGATAATATTTCTCATTGGGAACGATATGGGAATAATATGAAAGGAGTGTGTATTGCTTTTGATTTAGATGAAATGGAATTATTAAATCCGCCATTAGGCTATGAAATTTATTTAAGAAAAATAATTTATAAAGATGAAGATCGAAGAAAATATATTCGTGCATCAATTGTAAACTTATATAATGAAATAAATAAAAGTATAGATGAAAAAAAACAAGAGAATTTTATCGAAATAATTAAGAAAAATTGTGTACCTAATCTTGCTGGTATATATTTATCAGTTCATTATTTTATTAAAAATGAATATTGGAATGAAGAAGATGAAATCAGACTTTTATATGATGAACAGTCCTGGAAAGACACATTAAATCTGTTGAAAAAAATAGTTTTAAATGGTGGTAAAGACTTGATAGAAGCTTATAATCAAAACCATCTTAGTCTTGGTTTAGATAAAACTGAATACCATTGTTTTTCTACTATTCGTCCTTGTAAAAGATTATCATTAAAACAGGTTTGGTCTGAAGATCTTATTCCTAAAATAATAATTGGATCCAAATCATCTCAAAATTTAAAAGATTTAAAATTATTTCTTAAAGCAAATGATTTAGGTAAAACGAAGATTACAGAATCAAGGATTAAGATAAGATAATGGGATTAGATGCTGCTCATAAAGGATATATGTATCAAGATATTCTTAGTGCATATTTTGTTGCACACGAAATTAGGCAAGGAAACCTTGATTCAACATTTATATTTGATAAAAAAAAGACTCCACAATCTGTTCCAGATAAATTTGATGATATTACTGTTTATCGGAAGAATGAAGCTTTTTATTTTCAAGTAAAATATAGTGATTCTGAAAATGAACACAGACTTGAAAAATCGGATTTTTCAACTGTAGCAAAACATGATTTAGCAATATGGAACTTATTTGAAACTTGGAAAAACTTGGAATCTGAAAAGAGTAAGTTTTATGTTTTGTTGTCATGGAAGTCTCCAATAGATTCTGATAAAATATGTGATGTAATAGAAATTGATAATGATATAAAACCCATTTTTCCCAATGCAATTTGTTATAGATTTAATATTGATAAAATATGGCCAGTAGCAACAGGTGTTATTAGTTCTTGGAAAACACTTAAGTCTGAAGCTCGAAATATAGACAGAAATGAATTTAAAAAATTTCTTGATTCATTAAGCATACACTTAAATCTTCCTAAGTTATCATATTCTTTGACAGATGGACTTGAAAAAGAACTTTGTGATGAAATTAAAAATATTGGTATTGGAATATATCCAAATGAAAGATTAACTGTCGATGATGTAGCTTACAATTTTTGGACTTATGTTATTCAGGAGCGTTCCAAAAATAAAGCAGAACAAAAATCTTGTTTGGATTTTACAAAAAGGGCGAAAATTGAATTAGGTCATGGTGCCGTTCCAGAGGAATTTTTAATAGATTCAAAAGAATTATTAAAAACCGATGAACGAATAAATCAAGTAAAAACGGCTTTATCAAAAACGCATCGGTTAGTTGTTACTGGAGAACCTGGAACAGGAAAATCATGGTTAATTGAAAATCTAAAATCTGCTTTATCTGATACAACTATAATTAGGCATTATTGTTATACATCGCTTACAGAGGAATCTGAAATATTTACAAAACGTGTAACTAAAGATGCAATGGTTGGAAGTATAATTGATCAGTTAGATAATGAAATTGGTGGTTTTGATATCCGTAATAAAAAATATGCTTCTGACATAGATTCTTTGAATGAACGATTAAATCAAGTTAATAAGAATCTTTTATTAATTATTGATGGTATTGATCATGTCTGGAGAACTTATCAAAGAGTAAAAGGTTATTTGTCTGAAAAGGAAGAAACAATCCTGGAAATTATAAATCAAATTACTTGTAGTAATCCAAATGTTTCAATACTTGTACTTTCTCAACCAATAACACAATTATCAATTTTGACTTCTTTTGAGAAAGTCTCACTAGTGCCAATTGATGAAATTTATGTTATTCAAGCATTGAAAAAATACAGGATTAAAAATATTAGAATCTCAAATGATTCTTTATCAAAACTAATTTTACAGAAAAGTAATGGCAATGCACTTTATTGTAAATATTTACTTGAATCAATTTCTAAAGAGACAGATGATAAAAAACAATTATTAAATAGACTTCCTGCTTATGATAGCAACTTAGAAAGTTATTATACTTATCTATTATCAACACTAAAGGAAAATGAGGATGTCTGTTATACCTTATGTGGTGCAGATTATTCATTTTCCAAACGAGAGTTGGAAGAAATAACAGGAAATGGAGATTATGTAAACGAAACTTTATTATCATTATCTCCTGTATTACGATTTTCACAAACTTTTGGTTATAGTATTTATCACGAAAGTTTCAAAAGATACCTTATTAATCATCTGAAATCTAAAAGTATTGATATAAATAAAAAGGTTTATAAACCATTAATCGAATGGTATAAAGAAAAGAATTTTTTTGAAGATACTAAAGCATTCAACCATTTGTTAAAACTTTATTTTGAGGTAGCGGATTATAAATCTATTCTTGATACAATAGATTTTGAATTCATTTCTAAAAGTTTGTTTTATGGAAGACCGCTGAAACATATTTCAAATAATATTTTTATTCAATCAGCAGCTTTGGAATATGGAGGTTCTTTTGAACAATGTATTATTATAAATGAGCAAAAGAAAGATATTGATAAATTTGATTATATTGATTCAGGTATTTGGTATTCCTATTGTCGAGCCTTGAAGGTAATTTATGGACAAAGTTGTGTTGATCAATTTTTGTGGAATGAAAAGAAAGATTTGCTTGAGATAAAAGATCTTTATCAATTATATACTAAGTTTGCTTTAGATATTGAAGGTAAAGTACATTGGGATTTGTTCCCTAAAGTAAATTTAGATCCTGACGATAAATTAATTCCAAATATAGCAATAAAATTACTCGATTTAAAAGATTATAAACGTTTTGAAGAACTGACTCATTTTGTTTACGAAAATTGTGTTTGTGAGACAATAGATAAATTTGAGAATGCTATAGAATGGTGGTCATTAAAACATGGTTCAGATTGGAAGAAATATCCAAATACATATTTAAAAGAATATGAAAAAAGAACGAAGTCAAATTTATCTTTACAAGAATGTATCGATTTAATTATTTGTGAAAAATTTCATTATTCAGATGATTGGAAGAAATATCTTGATTATATTCCTGATATTTTAAATAAAACATCCATCGAAGAAATACAAATATGTATAGACTCACTTGAAAATTATAACTGGTTCAGAAATTGGGTTATTTATTATATAAAGCTTTGTTTATTAGAAAAAAAAGAATATTCGTTTTCAGAATTAATGAATGCATTTGGATATTTGGTAAAAGATAAAGAACCTTTTAAAGGAACTCCAAGAACATGTGATTTACATAAACAAACTGAGTTTATTCATCAGTCTTTTTATCGAGGGTTATTACTTTGTAAAAATAAAGTTGAGCAACAAAAATGTTGTGAATTATTATCACAATTAATTGATTCGACAACTTCTTTTCAAGGAAGTAGAGGAGGACCATTAACATATGATGCTTATTTAGACATAATTTCGGAATTTTCAAATAATGATTTCATTCTTTCAAATTATAAAAATTTTGATCTCCGAGATGGATTATATGTTTATTCAACTAAGCATTATTTTGATTTATGTTTTTATTTAATTAGAGATAATAAAATAGAAGATGGAATTAAGACTTTTAATAATGGAATACGAACACTTTTAGCAAATGGAGATCACAAAGATAGAAATCTAAGTAATTTATTGGATTGTGCAAATGTTTATAATGCTAGATTTAATTCTTTAGATAATTCCTTTTGGTTTGATTTGTTTGATATGGCTTATGCTATTCAATATCATACTGATAGAAAGGACACTAGTCATTATCCAACTGAATTCTTTGAAGAATATTCTAAATATAATAAGGTTGAAGCTCTTAAGTTACTGATTACAAAATTAGTTACTCATGAAGGTATATCTGGTTATCTTGAAGAAGATTTACTTTTCGTATTAAAAAATCATGCTGATTATTTTACTGCTGATGAATGGTATTTTATTCTTAGAACGATGCCTTCTATATTTGATGAAGATATATTACTCAAGGCTTTTGATTTACGCGATTTTGTTTCTAAAAATATCCGTATCCAGTATGATAATTGGTTACGAAGTAGACCATTTTGTAAACAGGAATTTGATAAAAATGGTTTTTCACAGCAAATTATTGAAATGTATTCATCAGTATTTAATATTGATTTACCATTAGAAACGAAACAATCTTATTCATCTAGTGGGTTTAAGGATAATATACCTCCATTTCAAGCTTCAAATATAAATGAGGCTTTAGAATTCTTTGATAGAAATTATTATAGATCAGAATATGAAAGTCCTTTAATAGATTTTTTGAAAGATCAATCTATTGAAGATCGAAAGAACTTTCTATTTCCATTCTTGTTAAGATATGCATATGCTGGAAGAAATATGGTATGGATTCCAGCTTTATTCGAAGAAGAATCTGATGAATGGATATATTCTCAAGTTATACTGTTTGTTTTTAGTACAGATGGATGGTCCAAAATGATTTCTCCAAATTCCCTAAAAATAGCATATCAAAAGAATCCAGGTTTAACAAAAACACTACTTCTAGAATCTTTATGCAAGATGGTCTCAAATTATGGCTATTATTCCTGGAAATTGGGCTGTAATCTCATTGTCGGTTTATGTGAAGCTGGAATTGAAAAAGAGATAATAGAACCGCTTTTTAATATAGTTAAACAGTTTGTTGAATACCGACTTCCTGATCGAAATTATGATTTAATAAATCAGGAGGTTTTAAAAGCATTAGATGGCTTTTCGTCACATGAATTAGTTTATGCACTTTTAATTTCTCGATTAACTACGTTAACAACAGAAAAAACACAAAATATTCTTTTTTCGATAAATAATCTTTTATTAATAGATAAAGAATCATTTATAAAGCCTGTAATTTGGGCATTAACAGAAAAGAACGATTTATATCCTATACATAGAGCATTACTACTCCAATTAATTCTTGAAAATGGTATTACGCTTAATACACAACAAAAAGAAAAGCTTAAGAAATTTTATCCGACGGAATATTATCTCGAGAATTTTTATTTAGAGAATATTGTTGATTGCGATAATTGTATAATACCTAGTGGTATTACCACTTTAGAATTTTCAGAATCAGAAAATGATATAAAAGTACTACATGATTTTAATTCAAACTATGAACAACTTGCGAAGTATATTGATATTTTTTCAGGAACTTATTCTCTAATGAGTAGGCTGATGTCAGATCAAACTGATTTAGTTAGAGATTATAGATTAAGATTTGAAGAATTATTTGTTAGAAATGTAATATTTGCAAATAACTTATATAAAGTAGTCAATAAATATCATAGGAAAAATCTAGAAGAAGCACATATACCATGCTACCAATTTATGGAATTAAACACAAATTGGATAAAACTTATTCATGGGGCTTTATATATTCGTCCACCTTATTTAATTTCTCCTGAAGGATTGTATTCTAATCCAACGAGTAGAAGCAATACTGATTACTCTGATGATAATTGGGTAATTTTAGCATTTTCAGAAAGTCAGGTTATAAGAGAAGATTATAAAACAAAAAAATATCATTCGATGGGTGCTTTTACACAAAGAAATGATAGATCATTGTTTAATAACTTAAAATTTTATTTGGATTTTTATTTTGACGCTCCTAAAATTGCTGAAACAGAAAACGATAATCCAATATTGTATAACGTCTTAAATAATGATTTAGAATGGGGAGAAATATTTTTTGTTTCACCATTTGTTATAAGCTCAATGAATTTACAAATTTGTATGGATTTCGAAAATGGTTTACGAGCTATCGACAAATCTGGCGCTGAAATAATAAAGTTTATTCAATGGAAAGAAGAGTATTTTGGATCTGCATCAGATGGGTTAGAATATCCTAAAAACACAGGTCAAGCAGTTTTAATAAGAAAAGATAAACTAAATCTTTTACTAGATTTATATAATAATGAATTGGAAATGAAATGTTTTTCACTTCCAGTTGATTCAATTCAATAAAATGAGAGGTAATTATGTCAAAATTGAACATCGAATCCACCTTAGACAAACTTCTTGCCACAAAATACGAGACCGAAACAATCGAATTCAAAGAGGCAAAAGATAATTTCTCCTTTGATGAACTTGGCAAATATTTTTCCGCACTCAGCAACGAAGCAAATCTTCATAATGAAGAATGTGCGTGGCTTGTTTTTGGTGTTGAAGATAAAAAACATATAATCGTCGGTACAAATTACAGGAACGATGCAAAATCTCTGAACAGCTTAAAAGAAGAAATCGGAAAGCAGACTTCTGAAAATCTTACTTTTATTGAAATATACGAATGCTTTAGAAAGAATGCAGAAGGTGAGAACAAGCGAATTCTTTTGTTCCAGATTCCAGCAGCCCCTCGCGGTATGCCGATTGCATTTAAGAGAATTCATTATGGTCGCGATGGCGAAGCTGCCGTAGGACTAAGTGTAGAAAAGTTTGAAAGAATTAGGGCGCAGAATGTAACGAACGACTGGAGTGCAGAAATCATCCCAAATGCAACAATCGAAAACCTTTCTAAAGAGGCGATTGAACTTGCACGAAAAATGTATGCAGAAAAGAATCCTCGACTGGCAGATGATATAAAAC
Source organism: Treponema sp. (assembly GCA_017551545.1). GTDB lineage: Bacteria > Spirochaetota > Spirochaetia > Treponematales > Treponemataceae > Treponema_D. The sequence goes on from JAFZLJ010000025.1 coordinate 12,615, forward strand.
GCGGGGATGACATGACTTTCTTGAATAATGCACGACTAACCCGCGAAGGAAAAATCACAAATGCGACAATTCTTCTTTTGGGAAAGCGTGAATCAGAAGATTTGATTCTTCCAGCCCTTAGTCAGATTACATGGATTTTAAAAGACCGGGACGGCGTTGTAAAAGATTACGAGCATTTTTTCTGTCCTTTAATCATCGCAACAGAGCAGGTTCGTCAGAAAATACGTAATCTTACATACCGATATATGACGGGCGAATCAATTTTCCCAAAAGAAACCTTACAGTACGACCCGTACATTATCCGCGAGGCTTTAAATAATTGTATTGCACATCAGGATTATTCAAGGGCTGGAAGAATCACTGTTCAGGAGCACGAAGACGATTATCTGATTTTCTGCAACTGCGGCGATTTTATTCCTGGAAGCATAGAAAATGTTCTGAAAGCAGAATACTCTGCAAGCAATTATCGCAATCCTTTCCTTGCAACTGCAATGGTAAACCTGAACATGATTGATACTGTAGGCAGCGGAATCTTAAAAATGTTCCTTGCCCAGAAAAAACGCTGCTTCCCATTACCAGATTATGACTTTTCTAATCACGAAGTGCGCATGAAACTGTACGGCAAGGTACTCGATATTAATTATTCAAAACGTCTTTTAAATGAAGACTTATCACTTTCTGAAGTTATAGAACTGGATAAAAAGCAAAAGCTTGAGATAAAGACTAAGCCTGTGAAGGCTACAAATGACCCAAAAAGTGACCTAATAACAATAAAGTGGCCTAAAAAGTGGCCTAAAAAATGGCCTGAAAAATGTCAAATTATTTATGACGCAATAAAAGAAAATCAAAATATAACCATTCCAGAACTCGAAAAACTTTGTGATACAGGACATACAACTATTAAAAAGATGCTGAATGAAATGCAGAACGAAGGTTATATTAAACACGAAGGCGCTCCTAATGGCGGTCATTGGGAGATTATTAAGGAAGAAAACTAATGAGTACAGATAAACAAAACCCATTTGAAATAGATTTTGACTCATACATTCGCCAGAGTGAACCTGAAAAACAGGAAAACGGAAAACTCTGGCAGACCGCAATCGGATTACAGCAGGTGGATGGTCTTAAAACTTCGAAATATCTTTATGAAACTGCTAAGAAGAATATTGACGGCGAAATTACTATTGAAGAAGCCAAGCAGCTGATTGATTCATATTACGAAACCAGACAGGGCAGGGCTGAAGACGAGAGCGACACCGAAGAAGCAGATAAAGTATCGGTGCGCATCCGGGAAATCCTTGCAGAAAAAACTTTCAGCTTTACTCCGGATTTATTGCTTTCAATTCATAAGAGACTTTTTACAGGTGTATTCTATAAAGTAAAAGCCGGCCGGTTCCGCGATTATAATATTTCAAAACTAGAATGGGTTTTGGATGGTGAATCAGTTTTATATGCAAATGCCGACATGATCCGTCAGACATTGGATTATGATTTTAGTCAGGAAAAAGCTTTTGATTATTCAACACTTTCAAAGGATGAGACTGTAAAACATCTTACGCGCTTTGTTGCAAATATATGGCAGATTCATCCGTTTGGAGAAGGAAACACTAGAACTACAGCAGTCTTTACAATTAAGTATTTGAATTCTCTTGGCTTTGAAGTAAATAATGAGCCTTTTGAAAAGAACAGCTGGTATTTTCGCAATGCTTTGGTTCGTGCAAATTATACGAATATGAACAAGGGCATCTACATGAATACGGAGTATCTGGAAAAATTCTTCCGTAATTTGCTTTTAGGCGAGCATAATGAATTGAAAAACCGGTACTGTCATATAAAATACAATGAAAAGACAGCAAATGAGGTTACTCAAAAGGTTACTCAAAAGGTTACTCAAAAGGTTACTCAAAAGGTTACTGTAAACGTTACTGTAAAATTAACTGCAAATCAGAAAAAAATTCTTGAAGAAATAAAAAAGAATCCTTTTGCAACACAAGAAGAATTATCTGAAATTGTTGGAATTACTCGAAAGAGCATAAATGAAAATATGATGAAATTGCAAAATATGAATATTATTGAAAGAATAGGTGCCGATAAAAACGGGCATTGGATAATTATTGAACATTAGGAGCGCTTTCTGAAACTTCAATTCACAAGGAATTCTTGTTAGTTGGAGTGTCGAAAAACTATGACAAACGAAACTGACCTTCACGACATTGTTTTCGTAACTGACAAGTACGGCAGGCGAAACAAGACAGGTGATATTGAAAAACTAGCTTACGATTCTCGTAAAGATGTTTATTTCATCACTTATAAAGATGGAAAAACATATCCCTGCCGAAGTTGTGATATTCAGATTATTAAGAACTGCCTTAAAGATAAACAGTCTGCTAATGTGTTTGACTATCTTTTACAGATGGCCCAGTTTAGTGACATTAAAAATGATGACGGCCAGAATCTTCTTGTAAAGAATCTTGAAAAGTCCAGATTTGTAAATGAGTATTCTGTTTTAGCAAGATATCTTAATCCTAAAAAAGGGAAAGAAGAAAAGTCCAAGATTAAATCTCTGATATTCCCATTTGGATGCAACAACAGCCAGTTTAAAGCTGTAAGCACTGCGTTGAATAATCAGGTAAGTATAATCCAGGGGCCACCAGGAACTGGTAAAACTCAGACAATTTTGAATATCATTGCAAATCTTTTAATGCATGATAAGACTGTTTTGATTGTTTCAAACAACAATGATGCTACCAGAAATGTTTACGAAAAACTTGCTTCTGATAAATATGGGCTTGGATTTATCTGTGCTTTCCATGGTAAAAGAGAAAACATAGAAAACTTTCTGAAGAATCAGCAGCAGTTTTATCCGGAATATCTTTCTGAATGGAAAAATAAGTTACCAGTTTTATCACCGCTTTTGGATGAAGATATAAAACATCTTGGAAAATACTTTGAAGCTAATGAACGTATTTCTACAATCAAATCTGAACTTGCTGCGCTCGAACTGGAATCAAAATACTTTGATCACTCAATCACTGATATTTATAGCAATAGAAAACTCTTGAAAAAGTCTTCTGATTTATTGATGGATTTACTCCAGAAGCTCCAATTCACTTATGAAGAAAAAGAAAAGTTTGGATTCTTTATGAATCTAAAACTTAAATTATCTTTTGGTCTTGGCGATAAAGGCAACTGGACTATTAATCCCGAAAAAGCGATCGAAACAATCAAAGCAACTTATTATCCGCTCAAAAAGAAAGAGCTTGAAAATGAATTAAGCGAAAAAGAAAGCATTGTAAAAGATTTTTATCCTAATGATGTTTATGAAAAATGCCTGACAACTTTAAGAAGTGAAGTTGCCAAAAAGTATTCTAAGAAAACTGAACGAACGCAATTTAAGGATGGAAAAGAAATCTATTTTAATCCGGCATCGTTTGCTTCTGAATATCCTGTAATTTTGAGTACAACATTTTCTTCAAGAGGAACTATAGGGCAGGGAACCGACTTTTTATTTGATTATGTAATTATGGATGAAGCTTCTCAGGTTGATGTTGTGACTGGAGCATTAGCTTTGTCTTGTGCTAAGAATGCTGTTATCGTTGGCGATAAAATGCAGCTTCCAAACGTAATTGAAGAAAACAAAAAGAAAGTTGTACAGGAACTTTTTGAACAAACAAAACTTCCGGAAGGTTATAATTATATCAATAGTTTCTTAGCATCTCTTGAACAGGTTTTACCAGATACTCCGCAAATTTTACTTCGTGAACATTATCGCTGCCATCCAAAAATCATCAATTTCTGTAATCAGCAGTTTTATGGCGGAAAGCTTTTGATTATGACAGAAGACAAAGGTGAGCCGGATGTTCTTGAAGCAATCAGAACAATTCCTGGAAACTTCTGCAAAGACCATTATAATCAGCGCCAGATTGATGTAATCAAAAATGAGATTCTTCCAAAATATACAGAAGATGAAATTGCGAATCTTGGTATTATTGCTCCTTATAATAACCAGACTGATGCTATCCGCTCACAGATTCCTGGCATTGATGCTGCCACAGTTCATAAATATCAGGGTAGAGAAAAAGACAATATCATCATTTCTACTGTTGATAATGAAATCACAAGTTTTGCTGATGATTCTAATATGCTTAATGTGGCTATCTCCCGTGCAAAGAAGAAGCTTGCTATTGTACTTTCTGGAAATGAACAGCCGGATAACTCGAACCTTGTTGCATTGCTCAAATACATTCAGTACAACAATTTTGCTATTGAAGAAAGCAAGGTTAATTCGATTTTTGATTTCTTCTATACGAAAGATACAAAAGCAAAGTTTAAGTACTTAAAAACCGCGAATAAGATTTCAAAATATGATTCTGAAAATGCAATGAACTCGCTTCTTACTCAAATCTTTGAAGAACCAAAATATGCTAAATTCAGCTTTGTTTTTGAAATGCCGTTGAAAAATGTTGTAAGCAAAAACTTTATTGGTGAATTACCAGAAGAACTTGCAACCTATGCCAATAGAAGCTGGGCACATGTAGACTTTACAGTTTTCAATCGGGTAACAAAAGAGATTTTATTTGGAATAGAAGTTGATGGATACAATTATCATAAGAAAGGAACAAAGCAGGCAGAACGAGATCAAAAGAAAAATGCAATTTTTGAAATGATTGGATTACCACTTTTGAGATTAAGTACAAAGGGCTCTGGAGAAGAGCAGAAGATTAAAGAACAATTAGATAAATATCTGGATAAGGATAATTAGTTTATGGAACTTACATACATCATCCAAAAATCCAGAAGACGTTCAATTTCTGTAAGTGTTAATTCTGATAATCAAATTTTAGTAAAAGCTCCATATCTTACAACTGAGCGAACTATAAAAGATTTTTTGATTTCTAAAAAAGACTGGATTACAAAACAGATTGAAAAACAGAATAACGAAAACGAACAGGCGAGTGTTCTAGGATTCATTTCTGAAGATGAACTTAAACAGATAAGAAGAAAAGCTAAAAAAGAAATACCAGAGCGTGTTGCATATTGGGCAGAAAAAATTGGTGTTTTCTATGGCCGGATTTCTATTCGTTTACAAAGCTCCAGATGGGGAAGCTGCGCACAGAATGGGAACCTGAATTTTAACAGTCTTCTTGTTATCATGCCAAAAGAAGTTTTAGACAGCGTTGTTGTTCATGAATTATGCCATAGAAAACACATGAATCATTCAAAAGAGTTCTACGCTGAGATTTACCGCGTATTCCCCGATTATGACCGCTGCAATAAGTGGCTCAAAGATAATGGCGGTGTTTATATGAAAAGAATAGTGAAATAACAAAAAGCTTTCCCCGCTAGCAACGAGTGTGACTAAACAACAACGGGGAGAGAGTTTGGAAGCTTTTTTTACATGCTCAATAATTATTCACTTTTGGACTTTGTCCCCAAAACTATACATTTTTAGTGACTTTTTCTTGATAATTTGTCCCCAAAATAGTATAATAATAGGGACAAAAGGTAGTTGGTATGAATAATTCAACTTCAAAAATAAAAAAACATCTTTCTCAAGCCAAGGATGGCTATTTATTTTCTATTAATGAGCTGCTTAATTATGCTTCTTATGATACAACAAAGAAGGTTCTGCAGCGAATGGAAAAGAATGGTGAAATTGTAAGGGTTATAGACGGTATTTATTCTAAGCCTAAGTTTTCAAAGCTTTTGAATAAGAATGTTCCGTCATCAATTCCTGATGTTGCAAATAAAATTGCTGAAAAGTTTGCCTGGAATATCATTCCTTCGGGTGATGTTGCGCTTAATATGCTTCATCTTTCAACTCAGGTTCCGGCCTGTTATGAATACTTAAGTAATGGTCCATACCGTGAGTATGAAATTTATGGAATGAAGCTAAAGTTTAAGCATACAACAAACAGGCTGCTTGGCGGTATGTCATCAAAATCTGCCCTTGTAATTCAGGCTATTAAGTCTCTTGGAGAAGAGAATATTACTGCAGATGTTTTGCAAACCTTGAAGGAAGTTTTATCAGAAGAAGATAAAAAGGCTTTGCTTGATGAGTGCAAAAGGGTACCTGCCTGGATTTATGAATATATAAAAAAGATTGGAGCATAATATATGTTGAAGTTTTTGAAGAATTCTCTTGAAGATATTGATGATGTAATTGTTGATGTTGCAACTTCGATGAAACTTCCGGAAGTAATTGTAGAAAAGGATTTATATGTAAGTTATATTCTGGACTATTTGTTCGCTCGTTCTGAGTTTAAGAATTATTTTGAATTCAAAGGTGGAACGAGTCTTTCAAAAGGTTATGGTCTTATAAATCGTTTTTCTGAAGACATTGATGTAGTTTTAAAATCAGAAGTAATTGATGAAAACTTAGAAGATATTATCAATCTTGAAAGTAAGAGCCAAAAAGAAAAGATGGGCGAAAGACTGAACGCAAAGGCTATTGAGTTTTATAAGACTAAGCTGATTCCATCAATCATGAGTGATTTGAAAAAGGAAACAGATATTCCGTTTAAAGATAGACTTGAAGAAAAAGAGCTTGCAATCTATCTTGAATATCCAACAAATCATTCTGATTCTTATATTCAGAATGCTGTAAAACTTGAAATTGGACCACTTGCAGCATGGACTCCTTGTGAATCAATTAAGCTTTCAAGTTTTATTGCTCAAAAGTATCCGAACCTTTTTGATAAACCAGAATTTCCAGTTCTAATTACAAGACCTGTAAGAACATTCTGGGAAAAAGCTGTTATCATGCATCAGGAAGCACATAGAGTTGATGGCAAAGTTCCGCGTCATTATTCAAGACATTATTATGATCTTTATAAGATGTATTCTAGTTTTGTCAAAAAAGAAGCTTTTGAATCTCTTGATTTACTTGAAGAAGTTAGACGCTTTACAATGACTTTCTATAACCGTGGCTGGGCTAGATTTGAAGAAGCTGTTCCCGGAACTTTTATGCTGTATCCTAATGAAAAAAGTCTTCCTGCATTGAAAGTTGACTATGATGATATGAACAACATGATGTATGGAGAGATTCCAGATTTTGAAGAAGTTCTTTCTACAATAAAGAAACTTGAAAATGAAATAAACGGATTAAAAAAATGAGTATAGAACAAAGCTTTGATAATAAATCTGAATCTTTGATTACGCCTGAAAAGTTTTATGGAGAGCATGAAAAAATTGCTGATATCTGTATTGCAACTTTTTCTCATTCAGTACATGACAAGGTAATCAAAAATTATAAATGTTCTAAGGTTGCAAATTCAGGAACTGCAAATGGCCGTATCCCGATTTATCTTCTGGAAGATTTTAATGTTCTTTTTTACATGTCTCCAATAGGTGCAGCAAGCGCCGGATGTATTATTGATGAAGTAAGATGTCTTACTGGTGCTTCAAAGTTTATTTTCTTTGGTTCATGCGGAATACTTGATGAAGAGAAGTGTAGTGGAAAAATTATTGTTCCGACCAGCGCTTATAGGGACGAAGGATTTTCTTATCATTATGCACCGGCAAAGGATTATATTGAGATTAAGAAGAGTTCTGAACTTATATCTCTTTTTGAAAAACTAAATGTTGATTACGTATCAGGAAAGACCTGGACAACTGATGCAATTTACCGCGAGACAATTAATAACAGAAATGCCAGAAAAAAAGATGGCTGTATTTGTGTAGAGATGGAATGTTCAGGCTTACAGGCAGTTTGTGATTTTAGAAAAATTGATTTTTATCCTTTCTTTTTTGGCGGCGATTTACTTAACGATTCAAGCTGGAATAGGGCAACTCTTGGAACTGATGAAGAAAAAAAGAATCAGATTGCAAGTTTTGAACTTGCTTTGAAAGTGGCAGACGTTTTGAGACCGTAGATTTCCCCGTGCCCCTTAAGAGCTTTAAGAGCACTTTTATGTTCTTTTTTAGCATTCGAGAAAAAAAAGGTATTTTTGCGGGTTCTAGCAAGACTGTTAAAAACGCGCTCTAAAGAGCACATATAGAACGCGTTTTCAAAAAACGCGCTCTTTGCACTGGGCGGTATTGGTTCAATCTGAATTGCTTTGACTTGTTTTGAGTGGCTTTTATTTTTAAATTTTCTTTAAGTGCACATATTTTAAAGAAATTAAAATAAATTTTATATGTAATATATAAATATTATAAAATACACATGTGCACTTAATATGTGCTCTTTGAATTTTTACTATGCAAAATTAAATTTTTTGAAAGATTTTACGGACCGCTGCGCACGCTCCCCCCGAAGTTTTTTTTTACTTACGAACAATGAGTTCTGCTAGCAGAACAAAAGTAATTCCTATCGCTATGCTCAGGAACATGTATAATGCTGCTATTCCGGCATGACCATTTTTCAAGAAATTTGAGCTTTCAAGTGCGAAAGTTGAAAAGGTTGTGAAGCCTCCGCAGATTCCAACTTTCAGGAATAATACGAGTCGTGGATTGAGATTGCAGGACTTAAGTGCGAGTGCTGTTACAAGGCCGATGATAAAACATCCCATCACATTTATTGCGAAAGTTTTTATCGGGAACAGGAACTGTTCTTTGACTGGAATCAATCCGATCAGGTATCTTAAAACAGAGCCAGCGGCTCCGCCAAGTGCAACGGCTAAACAATCAAGCATTTGTGAACTCCTATTTTTGAGATTATCAGAAAACACTTGAGGTGTCAAAATCATCGGTCCGCTGAGCGACGGGAGCGCAAGGACGCGCGACCAGAGCGACCTGCGTAAGAGGCACTTTCGTTTTGGAAGAGGAAACACCACGGCGGAAGGGGCGGCACCCCGGACGTTGCCGCCTTGCCGATTGAGCGCAGGGGTGGCGTTTACGCCGGCCCTGCGCGATTGAGGCAATACTTTTCCAACACAAAGATATATCCCCACAGCCGCCACTGTAAGACCAATTGAGCATCTTAAAACTGTGGGACAACTGGAATGTTGAGCAAAAGGGTGCTCCCTTGCCCCCCAAGAGCGGTTCAATACCATTCCTTATTTTTTACGAAGGGGGAAAAGGGGGATGCCCCGCGGCGGGGGGAAAGGGGGAACGCTTTTGCGTGCCCATAGTTTTAAGTTGCGACACGAACTAGAGGCACTTTTATTTACCGACCAATTTTTAAGAACTAGAGGAACTGGCGGCGTGCAACAAGATGACCCATACGACCGCCACAAGGAACGTTGCCTGGAGTTTCAATTTTTGCGGATGAAGGGCTTCGTTCCCTTCATCCACGATTGGTCCGCGTGCGGAAACAGGCAGATGCACAAAGCGAAGGGTACGCGAAGCGGTCCCGTAGCGACTGCAGCTGACTGTGCTTTCATTGCTTACCTGCGAGCCTGGACAAAGGTCACCGTGCGAGCCCGCTATTAAATGCAAACAGTGTGTGAACGAATGAAGCGTAACGAAGTGAAGCTGAATGAGAGAACACTCTGTTTGCTACCTTTTGTTCTGGAAGATGAAGCTTGAAGTGTAGGGGAAGGAGAGAGAGCGGAAGCTGTACAAAGTACGGCTGGAGCGAACGGCTCTTTTTAGATCCTTTTTCTAAAACTTATGATATAATAAAAACATTATGAAAATTGAGCACGTTGCACTTTATGTTTCTGATTCAAGCAATAAATTATCTGATATTGAGTCAAAACTTGATGAAGCTGATTTACAGGCAAAGAATAATTTTACTCGTTTCACTCACGAAGAAGTATTTTCTGTAATTCGTGACCAGATAAGTTCAAAAAAAGTATATCTCAGCCACGAGAGCTGATGAACAATGTACTACGGTAATTATTCAATGTTGTACTACAAATTGTACTACTTATGAAAAATAATCAAAATAATTCAAAACAAATCAGTTGCAAAAAGTTTTATTTTGCTATATATTATTAATAACTTAATTTGACTTTGAGACGGATTGATTTACTTTGAAATCCGTTAGCCTATACTTCCAAGCTGATGACGAGGGTTCGACTCCCTTCATCCGCTGAAATCCAACGCTTCCTGATTAGGGAAGCGTTTTTTATTTAACCACGGGCTATGAGGGGAGTCGAACCCTGCCCAAATCGGAAATCCGTTAAGAAAAATTGTGCGAGAGCACAATTTTTTAGGATTATCCGACTAATGGCTCGGAGCGAGACTTGTGAGCGACGACGGGTTCTAACGCGTGGCATATCTTATTCAACCCACGGAACTCTGTCTAAATCTGTTGTAACTGCGGGACTTAAAAACTCTCTTTTCATTTCCCAGCCGCTTTTTGTGTAGGCTTTGGCCAGCGTAATTGAATGCCTGCCGTATGCAGAACTTATTTCGTCTACAGCTTTCATCAGGTTGATTTTTTTTATGTCGTCCATTGGGTCTATCCACAGACAGCTTTGATACTGTGCCGGAAGGATTTTCAAAAGATTTACCATTATGACTTTGTAGCCGTAGCCCGGGCGGTATATATGGGGCAGGGCCAGTCTTGCTGCATTTACAATATCAGGGGTGTAGGAGGTAAGCCTTGGAAGTTCTACGGCTGCTGCATTGGAATATATTTCTTCTTTTTTGTCTGAATAATAGTTACAGGTCGAAATACATATCTGTACCATCTGGCATTCGCAGTCCTGTTTACGGAGCTTTTCTACTGCAAGTTCTGTGTATTCTACAAGTGCGCATTCAAGAGTTTCTATATCATATACCTTTATTGAAAACTGACGGCTTGCAGTTATTACATCCTTTTTTCGTTTTGGGATTCTTTCAAGGCAGCGTAAACCATTCAGTTCCTGTACAGTTTCATAACCTACAGATGTAAGAAGCCTTTTTGCAAGGCCGGGCTGCATATTTTTAAGCATAAGAGCGTTTTTTATACCGTGCTGGGTAAGTTTTTTTGCCCGCGCAGGACCTATTCCCCAGATTGTTCCACAGTCTGTAGCTTCTAAAAGGCTGTCAATTTCACGTTCATCATAAACAAAAACGCCTCCATGTTCCTTTGCCTTTTTGTTGTAAAGCTTTGCCAGAGTTTTTGTAGGGGCTGCACCCACGCAGATAGGAATGCCAACCTCTTTTGCAATGCGTCTTTTAAGTTCAAAACCTATTTCTTCATAATCTTTTATGCTCCAGTTGCATTTGTCAAAGAATAAAAAGCATTCATCTATGGAATATTCTTCTACTTCTGGGGCATATTCCAGATAAATAGAGGTTATTCGGCGGCTGATATCTGCATAAAGGGTGTAATTGCTCGAAAAAACAGTTATTCCCCGGCCTTCGCAGATGTGGCGCACCTTAAAAAACGGGTCTCCACGCTTAATTCCGCATGCTTTTGCCTCTTTATTCAGGGCAATTATGATTCCGTCGTTGTTTGAAAGGACTGCAACAGGCTTTCCGCGTAAATCAGGGCGATAAATCTGTTCGCAGGAGGCATAAAAGGAGTTTCCGTCGGCGTGTAAAATCATGATTCCTTTACCGTATGAATTACATGTGTGATTGCGCCTGTAATGACAGTTTCACCTTTGATATTAAAAACTCTGCCAAGAACAAAGTGGCCGTCCGACTCATAGACTACAAGACTGTTAGGATTTATCTCTTTTGCACGATCAATCACAAGCAGGTCGCCGTTATATATGCCCATCTGGGTGTAGCGGGAGCTTTCTATGCGCATAAAAACAGTTGCTGCCGGATGCTTTATCATGTATGAGTTTAAATCTATTGTTTTCTGTTCATAGCCCTGAGCCGGACTTGGGAAACCACTTATCATTACTCATATAATAAACCCTCTGTAACGGTTTGTCAATAAATGTAATCAAAAGATTACAATAAAAAATCAAATGGTGTATACAAATTTAAAAAAGTAGTATATTATGTATGTATGGACGCAGAAATCTTTTGGGAAAAGGTAAATCAAAGGCTTACTGAACTTGAAAAAACTAAGGAATGGCTTTGTGATAAAGTTGGCCTGAATTATGGTTCTCTTCGTAACAGGATTCATCTGGGAAGAATGCCGGGCTTTGATGATGCAATGAAAATTCTTAAGGCACTTGATTTTACAATGGAAGGCTTTGAAGCTTATCCCGGTTTTGCAAAAAATGATGTATTGAATCTTCCTGTTTATGAGCAGGCTTTTTCTGCAGGTAAAGGTCAGTATGTGCCTGATGATGCTGAAATTCTTGAATATGTAGCTGTTCCAAAAGACCTTAAGGCTTACAGCAGAAATTTACGTGCTGCCTATGTCCGTGGTGATTCTATGGAGCCAACACTTTCTGATGGTGACAGAATAATTTTTGATGATCTTGGTTATGATGGCCTGGATGGTATTTACGCAATTCTTTACAATGGGGCGGGGTTTGTAAAAAGACTTCAGCGCACCAAAAATACACTCAGAATCATTTCAGATAATAAAATATATCCGCCGATGGAAGAATCCGGCCAGAGTGAAAACTTTATGGTTATAGGAAAAGTCCGTTATGTAGTTCATAAAATTCAGGGCTGATGACTGTTTTGGGCTTGTAAAAACTTTAATAATACTAAAAAAGTTTAATAATATTTAAAAAATCTATTGAAATTCTCAAGAAATTCTTATAGTATGAGATTGTGTCGTAGGCTATCGCCTACTTACCAAGATTTTTGCTTTGCAAAAATCTTGCGGGATCAAGCCCGACAATGACAAATTTTGTGAGGTAATCCTATGAACGAGGAGATTAAGGCTGTAGCAGACCGTTTGATCGGTCTGCGTGAAATTATGGAAGTTTCAGTTGAAGAAGCAGCAGGTGTCTGCGGTATTTCAATTGAACAATACCAGAAGTATGAAACAGGCACTGTAGATATTCCGGTTGGAATCCTTCAGTCTATGTCTAAAAAATATGGTATTGATCTTGGAACCCTTATCTCTGGCAAGGAACCTCATATGCATTCTTATTGCCTTACAAAAAAAGACAAGGGCCTTTCAGTTGATCGCCGTAGTGATTACAAATATCAGGCTTTGGCAGCAGGTTTTCAGAACCGCAAGGCAGATCCTTTTATCGTAACAATCACACCTGAAGAAACAAAGGACATCCATTTTAATTCACATCCGGGTCACGAATTTGAATACATGATTGAAGGTTCAATGAAGCTTGTTGTAGATGGAAAAGAAATGGTTTTGGAAGAAGGGGACAGCGTATATTTTGATGCGACTAAACAGCATGGAATGCAGGCACTTAACAATGCTAAGGCTAAGTTCCTTGCAATAATTATATAAAATGATACGTCATTGCGAGCCGAAGGCGAAGCAATCCATAAATAATAGATTGCCACGTCGCTGCGCTCCTCGCAATGACGAAGGAAAAATACATGTTAGAAGACTTTCTAGAACAGACTGAATTTAAAGATTACAACGACTTTTTTGCAAATTATAAAATAAAAGTACCTGCAAACTTCAACTTTGGCTACGATGTTGTTGATGTTCTTGCCCAGCGTACTCCTGATGCAACTGCTTTTATCTGGTGCAACGACAACGACGAAGAGCTCCGCATGACTTTTGGTGAGCTTAAGGAACGCACAGACAAGGCAGCAGCATATTTCCGCAGTATTGGAATTAAACGTGGCGATTTTGTTATGCTTATCCTTCAGCGCCGCTATGAATTCTGGATTTCTATTGTAGCGCTTCATAAAATTGGTGCAGCTGTAATTCCTGCAACTCATATGCTTACAACAGAAGATATCGTTTTCCGCTGTAATGCTGCTTATATTAAGGCTGTAGTTGCAGTTGATCACCGTGAATTGTTCACATATATTGAAGATGCTCAGAAGCAGTGTCCTTCACTTAAAACTCTTGTTGCAGTTCCTCCGTTTGGAATTGATCAGGGTATGAGTGCAGATTTTAAGGCAAAGCATCCGACCTGGCTCGACTTTACAGAAGGCTATTTGAACGTAAATGACGCTGCTTTGAACGAATTCCACGCCTTGAAACGCGAAGAAATCAGCAAAAATGACGATATTCTTCTTGCATACTTTACATCCGGAACTACAAGTCATCCAAAGCTTGTTTCTCATAACTTCCTTTATCCGCTTGGACACATTGTTACTGCAAGTTACTGGCAGCAGGTTCAGAAGGGCGGACTTCACCTTACTGTAGCAGATACAGGCTGGGGAAAGGCAGTTTGGGGTAAGCTTTATGGTCAGTGGATTGCTGAATGTTCAGTATTCATTTATGACTATCACGACAAATTTAAGCCAATTGATCTTATCAAACAGATTGAAAAGCATCATATTACATCATTCTGTGCGCCTCCAACTATCTACCGCTTCTTAATTCAGGAAGATTTAACCCAATATGATTTCTCAAGTTGTCTACATTGGTCGACAGCTGGTGAACCTTTGAGTGAAGAAGTATTCAACAAATGGAAGCAGATTACAGGAAAAGAAATCCGTGAAGGCTTTGGCCAGACAGAAACAACACTCAGTCTTTTCAATTACGGAAATGAAAAAATAAAACCGGGAAGCCTTGGAAAACCGGCACCATACTACAACGTAACCTTGATTGACGAAGAAGGAAACGAAGTAGAAGACGGTGAAGTTGGTGAAATCGTAGTAGATATGTCTAACGGAAACTTTCCGGGCCTCTTTATGGAATACTTTGGAGACCAGGCACGTACAAAAGCTGTTATGCACGACGGTTATTACCACACAAGTGACAACGCCTGGCGCGACGAAGACGGTTATTTCTGGTTTACAGGCCGCAACGACGACGTAATCAAGTGTTCAGGCTATAGAATTGGTACTTTTGAGGTAGAATCAGTTCTTATGCAGCATCCGGCAGTAGTAGAATGCGCAGTTACAGCAGCTCCAGACCCAGTACGCGGTCAGGTAGTTAAGGCAACTATTGTACTTGCAAAAGGCTACGAACCAAGTGAAGAACTTGTAAAAGATATCCAGAACTTTGTTAAAAAGACTACTGCACCTTATAAATATCCACGAATTGTAGACTTCAAGGACAGTCTTCCTAAAACAATATCCGGCAAAATAATGCGTAAAGATATAAAATAGTGGATTCCCGGGTTAAGCCCGGGAATGACAGTCTATAACTTGAACATTCCAACCTGTTGTTCAATAACGTCTACTGACTGTGTATTGCTTGTTGCAGAGTCATTTACTTCGTGTACCGACTCCTTCAAATGCATCGTGGCAATTACACCGTCCTGAACAGCCTTAAGTGTAGATTCCGAAGCCTGTACTACAGTTCTCATGAATTCACGAACTTTCTGTGCATCTTCTGTCTGAGTAGCAGCAAGCTCATTTACAGCATGTACTGCATCTACTACAGTAATTGTAGCCTGCTGAGTTTCGGCAGCACCAATCTTCTGTTCTTCCATTGCGGCAGAAATTTCACCAACAAAGTTAGCAGTTTCTTCAACTTTCTGTGAAATTTCATTGAATGACTGGCCTGCAGAGTTAATAGTTTCTACACCGTTATCGATAGTAACAATCATTTCTTCAATATGCTGCTGAATATTACGTGCACTCTTGGCAGAAGATTCGGCAAGATTTCGTACTTCTTCGGCTACAACGGCAAATCCGGCACCAAACTGACCTGCATGAGCAGCCTCAATAGCAGCGTTCATAGACAAAAGGTTAGTCTGGCTTGCAAGATTCTTAATAATTGCAACAAATTCCTGAACTTCTGCAGAGCTTTTCTGGATTGCTTCCATAGTTGCAATTGCATTTTCAATAGAAGCACGACCTTCCTGGCTCTTAAGTGTAAGAACTTCGGCAGAAGCCCGGGCTTTTTCTGCAGTTTCGGCAACAGAACCAATATTTGCAGTCATCTGAGTTACAGAAGAAGAAATTGTTGCTACAGAATCGGACTGTTCAACAAGATGTTCACGGATATTCTTTACAGCCTTTGCAAGACTTGAAATATTCTTATCGGCTTCCAATACCAGGTTATTCTGTTCTTCAGAGTTGGCATTAATCTTTTCAAGACTGTTAGAAAAGTCATCGATAGCTGTAGAAGCGTTGAAAACAGAAGCATTTATGATTTTTGCTGAATAAGAAACTGTATCGGTACTGTCAATAAGGCCTCGAATCATTGTCGAAAGCTTATCAATCATCTGGTTAATAGAAGTTGTAAGTACTCCAAAGTCATCAAGAACTGTAATATCAATACGATGCTGAAGGTCTCCTTCCTTAGAAATCTCTTCCATAACCTCAGAAGCATGTCTCATACGCTTAGTAAGTCCAAAAATGATTACAAGGAATGGATATCCTGCAAGAAGCATAGACAAAATAAAACACAAAACGCCTTTTTTCATCCAAACGCCTTCATCTGGCACTGCAAATGAACCGTAAAGGGTACAAATCATATTTACAGCCATAAAGGTGAGTGTAATAAAGAAAGTCATTGTAAGGATGCTTGTAAGAGTCATAGAACGGTATTTTTTAAGATTATCAACCGACTGAATCTTTAAATACTGACGAGGTTTTGCAAGAAGGGCATCAAGACCGTTGATTGTAGACATACATGAAATACCACCAAAGGCCACTGCCTGGGCAACAATCAAAACAGCACGAACAAGAATATATTCAGCACGTCCTGCATGAATTCCGTCCCAAACCATATAAACCTGGCCTACAAAAAAGCCAATAAAGTTTGCACTGATTGTAAGGATATTCAGTTTTCTATATGTATCAAGACATTTTTTGATTTCATCTTCGGTAGGCGAATAATTTTCAAGCTTGATTTTTTTAAGTGTCTGATCAAACGGACGGCAGAAAAACCATGCAATGATCAAAACAACAACAAGAAGCACCACAGAAACTGCCATATTTATAGCAAATCCGCCAATAAACATCTCTTCCGGAGTATTATAAATAAAAGCCAGAGCAAAAAAGCGCAGAAATAATACGCTTATTTCTGTAACAATACTTAGCAAAATTGCGTATGATAAAAATACTGTCATAATATTATATTATATACGGAAAAATGGGGATTGTCACTTAAAAAAAATAGGGAATAGGGGATAGTAAATAGGGGATAGTAAATAGGGGATAGTAAATAGGGGATAGAGAGGGGGAAAGTCTTCCCCCTGGGTTCAGCCCTTCGGTCTTCACCGCACCCCCTTCGCCTAAGGGCGCTGCGCCCCTTAAAAACCCCGCTTACTATTCCCTATTCCCTGACCCCTATTCCCTGAAAATGTATGCATATTATTGTAAAAATCCCTTTTTTTCACTATTATAATAAAACATTACAACAAAAAGGAATCAGAAATGAACAGAAGACTTATTACTGCTGCATTGCCATATGTTAATAATATTCCACACTTAGGAAATATCATACAGTCGCTTTCGGGCGATGTTTTTGCCAGATTCTGCCGTAGCAGGGGGTATGATACTCTTTATGTTTGCGGTGTTGATGAATACGGAACTGCTACTGAAACTAAGGCGCTGGAAGAAAAAAAGGATCCTCGTTCACTTTGTAATCATTATTACCAGGAACATACAAAGATTTATAAATGGTTCAACATTAATTTTGATAAGTTTGGACGTACTTCAAATCCTCAGTGTACAGAAATCACACAGGGTTTATTCAATGACCTTGATGGTGCAGGACTCATTAAAGAGCATATAAACAAGCAGCTTTACTGCCCACACTGTAATATGTTCCTTGCCGACCGCTATGTAGACGGAACTTGTCCAAAATGCGGTTATGAAAAAGCCCGTGGCGACCAGTGCGATAAGTGTGGTTCGCTTCTTGACCCGATTGAACTAAAAGATCCTCACTGCCATACCTGCGGTTCAACTCCGGAAGTTCGTGAAACAAAGCATCTTTATATTGACCTTCCATCACTCAGCGGTAAGCTCAACGAATGGATGGAAAAGGCTAGTGTAGACGGTAAATGGTCAGACAATGCCATTAATATGACAAAGGCCTGGATCCGTGACGGACTTCAGGAACGCGCAATTACACGCGACCTAAAATGGGGTATTCCTGTTCCAAAAGAAGGCTATGAAAATAAAGTATTTTACGTTTGGTTTAATGCTCCAATCGGATATCTTTCTATTACAAAACAGCTTGCAGATGAGCTTGAAAAATCTGGACGTAAGAGCTTTGATTGGAAAAGCTGGTGGCTGCCAGGTGAAAGTGACGAAGCAAAAGACAAGCCTCCTGTAGATTTATTCCAGTTTATTGGTAAAGACAATATTCCGTTCCACACAGTTGTATTCCCTTGTACCTTGCTTGGTTCACCACATGACTGGACAAAGCTTCACCACATGTCTTCTACAGAGTTCTTAAACTACGAAGACGGAAAGTTCTCTAAGAGTTTGGGAATCGGAGTTTTCGGAAGCGATGCAATTGAAACAGGAATCCCGGCCGATGCATGGCGCTTCTACATTTTCTATAACCGCCCTGAAAAGCAGGACTACCAGTTCACCTGGAAAGACTTTATGGAAAAGCTTAACGGCGAACTTATCGGTAACCTTGGAAATCTTGTAAACCGTACTCTCTTGTTTGTAAATAAATATTACGAAGGCAAAATCCCTGACGCTCCTGTTGATGAAGAGCTTTGGACTCAGGTTCGCGACCTTGAAAAGAAGGCTACAGACTATCTTGAATGGGCAGAACTTAAAGACGCCTTCCACACAATGTTTGAAATTTCTGATATCTGTAATAAAAAGTTCCAGGCAACAGAACCTTGGAAAGCTCGTACAGAAAATCCTGCAGTTGCAGAAAGTCTTATTCATAATCTTTGCTATGTAATCAAAGACCTTATGATTATGATGAATCCTTACATGCCGGAATATACTCAGAAAATCATGAGCTACTTTGGTAAAACAATTGAAGAAAAGAAGGTTGGAATGGAAACTAAGCCGGGACTCAACTGGAATGACCTTGGTGTTACAGAAGGCCTTACAACTGTTGGACCAACCGAAGTATTCTTTAAGCCTCTTGACCAGAAGACTATGCTTGCATTCCGCGAAAAGTTCAGTGGAAAACAGCAGAAGGAAGCTGCAAAAGAAGATAAAAAGCAGGAAAAGAAAGCACACGCAGAACCTGAGGCACTTCCTTTGGAAAAACAAGCAGATTTCTTCAATGCAAACATCGAACTTACAGTTGCAAAAATTGTAGACATAAAGCCAAACCCTGAAGGTGAAAAGCTTTACATAGAAACTCTTGATGACGGAAGCGGTACACCTCGTACAATTCAATCTGGCTTAAGAATGTATCTTAAGGAAGAAGAACTTTTAAACAAGCATGTAATCATTGCAGCAAACCTTGCACCTAGAACAATGCGAGGAATTGAAAGCCGCGGTATGCTTTTAGCCGGTGACTACAAGGACGAAAACGGTAAAGAATGTGTAGAAGTTCTTGATGCCGGCTGGGCAGAGCCTGGAACAAAGGTAATTCTTGAAGGTTCAGACCCTGCAGCCGCAAAAAAAGAACAGATTAACATTGACGAATTCTTCAGCGTACAGATAAAAGCTGTAAACGGAAAAGTTCAGATAGCAGGAAAGAATTTACTTGCAAATGGCAAAGAAATTGTTACAATTAAAGCATTGAACAGTGATATTGGTTAATGAGTAGAGAAGTTTTAAACGCAATAAATGTTTGTCTCGATGTTTACAGTATATTCATTTCATTAATTATTGTAATTTCAATTTTTTCAATAAAGAAAATTGAAAATTCTGCAAAATGGTTTGCGATTACAAATCTTATAGCTGTTTTTTATGGATTTTCTGATATCTTTAAAAGAATTAGTGACGGAACAGATCTTGCATGGAAGCTTTTTACACTTCCGGCATCATCATTTCTTTATTACTGTTTAGGAAGTCTGTTGTTCTTATTTTATATTCGATATGTAATTGAGTATTACAGTCAGTTTGAAAAGCTTAGTAAAATCTGGTGGTATTTTTGTGTTGGTACAATAATTGTATATAATATATTTACAATTCTTTCACCATTCACAGGCTTTTTCTTTAGAATTGATGAAAATAATATTTATCATCGTGGAAAATTCTTTGCTCTTTGCATTGGAATAGAGCTTCTTCTTTATCTTGAAGTATTACTGCTTGTTATTAAATTTCATCGCAAAATATCTAATGCAGAAAATATCGGTTTTGCTTCCTTTATTTTCTGTCCGTTTATCTGTCAGATAATCCAGATTGCAAACTACGGTATATCTCTTAATAGTCTTGGTCTTACAATTTCGTTCTTTATTATTTATATAAATATGAATACGCAGCTTAAAAACAGACTGCAGAATACAGAATCTCAGCTTAATGTTCTTGATAATAAAAAGACAAATCTGCTTAACAATACAATAATTAATCTTTCAGAGCTTATTGAACATAAAGATACTGTAAGTAAACATACAAAACGAATTACAAAATATGCAAGACTGATTGCTAAAACCTGTAAAAAGAACGGACTGTATGACAATATCATTGACAAAAATTTTATAGAAATCATTTCTAAAACTGCTGCTTTTCATGATATTGGTAATGTTGTTGTTCCGCATCCAATTATTACAAAACCTATGAAGGTTACTCCGGAAGAATATGAAATTATAAAAAATCATGCCGAAGTTGGAAGTAACATGGTAAATGATGTCCTTGCTGTCGGTTTTGAACGAGAGTTTATTGAAATGGCTTGCGATATCTGTAAATATCATCACGAAAGATGGGATGGAAAGGGATATCCACAAAAGCTTAAGGGTAAAGAAATTCCATTGAGTGCAAGAATAGTTGCTCTTGCTGATGTTTTTGATGCACTTGTTACTCCACGTTGTTATAAAAATACAGTTTCTTTTGAAGAAGCTTTCCACATTATTGATAATGAAAGCGGTAAACAATTTGATCCTGAACTTGTTATGGAATTCCTTAAAATAAAAAATAAACTTATAGAAATTACAGATACATATTCTGACAGTTCTATTGAGGACTAACAATGTTCAAAGTTACAGTAAAAAAAATAGACTCAACTAAGCATACAAATGACGGAAGTTTTTTGCAGACTCCTTTCTGGTGTGAGTTTAAAGCAAGACACGGTTGGACATACAGAAGATTTAAACTTGATGTTGAATACGAAGGTGTGCAGAACGACTACGAAGTTTCTGTTTTAAATCGTAATTTTGCAGGCGGAAGATTTTCAATAGCATATATTCCTTTATTTCCGGCTCTCCCTTTTGATACTTCAGAGGTTAGTGCAAATGATCAGACTATTGAGTTTGGAGCCTTTTTACATGATATTGCGCTTGCCTTAAAACCGGAGCTTCCAGCAAACACAATTGCAATTCGTTTTGATCCTGATGTAAGCTTTGAAGATTTGTATGAATGCTATGGCTATAACAAGGGACTTAAGATTGTAAGCTTTGCAGATAAACTGGGCTTGAAAAAAAATAGGGTTGATATTCAGCCGCCTGATACAACGCTTGTTGATTTAACCGGAACAGAAGATGAAATTATGGAGCGCATGCATTCTAAGTGGCGCTACAATATTCGTCTGAGTGCAAAGAAGGGCGTGACTGTAAATAAATACGATGGAAAAAGTCTTAACTTGTCAGAAAAAATAGACAAGTTTTACGAGCTTACAAAAGAAACAAATGCCCGCGACGGAAACGCAAGTCATGCAAAGGATTATTATCTTGATTTGATTCGTTCAAGCGGTGAACAGGTAGAAGCCGGTAAAGATGTTCCTGTAATTTCACTTTATATAGCAGAACACGAAGGCGAACAAATTGCAGCCATTATGACTTTGTTCAGCCACGATGAAGCAATTTATTTATATGGTGCAAGCAGCAATAAAAAGCGTAACCTTATGCCGAACCATCTTTTACAATGGACTGCCATGAAAGATGCAAAGGCTTACGGTTCAAAATATTATGATATGTACGGAATGCCACCGGAAGGAGAAGATGAAAATCATCCGATGCACGGACTTTACATGTTTAAGGCAAACTTTGGCGGCCGCATTATTCATAGAATAGGCAGCTGGGACATGCCGTTGAAGCCCGTTACTTACAAGCTTTATACTCTTGCAGAAGGGGCAAGAGCGTTCTGGTTTAAGAAGGTTGTGAAGAAATTACATGGAAGGTAGAACGTCATTGCGGACTTTTATAACTTCACAATATCCTTTTTCTCTTTCCTGTTTGGCTACTTTATTTTCAATCTGCGAAATAAACAAAACATCAGGCGCCTGTGAAAGCTTCTGAAGTTCCTGCTCACTTTGCAGCGGGATTTTTTTATTTATAACTTCATTTAATTCAACATCATCAAGGCCGCTTGTTACTGCACGGAAAATATATTCATAAAAGTTCATTCCGCTTGCTGCTGCATATGTTGTTGTCATTCCACTCAGACGGGGATTAATCTCGATTATGTACCATTTGTCATCACTGAAAATCAAATCAACCTGGGCATAGCCGTTCAGATTGAGGGCTTTTGCAAGACGAAGTAATTCCTTTTTTAGTTCATCTGTTTTATATTCCGGATTTTCAACAGGCCCTGTTTTTTCACAAAGCTTTGGACTTGTAATTCCATATTGATTTACGCTCAAACGGAACGGCGGCATAACAGTATAAATGCCATCATGACCATATATTTCTGCTCCAAACTGTTCACCTTGCAAAAACTTTTCTATTAGGCGGTTTGAATTGTTTTTCTTTGAATTCAGGTAGCCATAGGCTTCGTTATAAGAGTTTACTACAGTCATTCCATAAGAGCTCAAGCCAACAGGGTTTTTGATAATAAGAGGGTATTCCATTTCTTTAAGCTGGCGGTAAACGCTTTCTTTATATACGTTGTCGCTAACTTCCTGCTGATTTCCGGCACAGAAGAAAAGATCGTGGTCTACAAAAAGGCCTGGAGCATGGTTAAAGCTGTTTGCTTCAAAAAAGGAAGCTGTCCTGTATTTATCAAAGCATAAAAGTGCTGTTTTTTTACTGTGGCAAATTGTTTTTACACCGGCTTTTCGTAGTTCATCTGCAATAAAAGAATCTTTAAGAGGAAGCCAGTCGTACGGAGTAATCCAGAAAGAAGCGGCAATTGCAAGATCAGGCTTAAATTCAAGGATTTTTTGCGCAAATTCTTTGGTGTCGTAGGTATTTATTATAATTGTGTTTGAAGGCATGAACATTGCAGGCATCTGAGAGACTGTAAAAAACTGGTGTTCCTGTTTAGAACTACAAAAATCAGACCATAATTTGTCAAAATCGGGGTAGGTAGTGTTTATAAAAGAGGAAGGTTCATAGTTGTTGGAGTTGGAACTGTAGAAAACTATGCGCATTTTCAGGACCCTTCGACCCCTTCGACAAGCTCAGGGACCCCATCTTTACATACTTTCTGAACAGCTTTATTAAAATCCTCTTCCTGTTCTTTGGTGAGCGGATCTTTTGCATACAAGGCCTGTTCAAAAAGTAATCCTGCAATATCTGCATTTTTGTTTTTGAAAAGAGCTGTATATTCTGCAGGTGCAAGGTTTTTTGTGTAGGTAATTCCGTGTTCTTCGCCCCAGTCAATCAGTTTTACAAATACTTTCGAAAGTCTGTCTAATTCTGCGCGTTTTTCCTTTGATTTTCTAGACTTACTTAAAAACTCTTCCATTTCGTTCATAAAACGACGCGAATTATCGTTTGCCCTTGGTGAATGTTTTATTTTTACAGTAAAAAGATTCTTAAAGAAAATCCTGACATTTTTGAAAAACCGCTTGAAAATGCTTTTTATATCAGTAGTCCGTAAAAGTGCATAAAACTTTTTAGAAACAAACGGCTTTAAGAAATACCAGGCAATTGCAATTATAAAAAATAAACCGCAGCAGATTGCAAAAATATGAGAACCTTTTGTATCTGTATCTGTTGCAGAAGCAGTAAAATCCCTTATTTCTTCAAGACGTCTTTCATATTCCAGTTCGGCAGCATCTACTGTTGGAGGAGTAACATCAACTTCTTTTGGCTTGAATAACCGGAAAAAATAAAGAAGATAAGATAGTTTTAAAGGTGAATGATTTGAAGAAACTAAAATGCCTGCAAGAAAACAAAAGAAAAAGATAACAACACTTGTACCGATTGTTTTTAATCTGAAATCAAACACATTTGTAAATCCGTTAGAAGCATAAGCTGCCTCGCGGACATAATAGCCGTATAAAAAGAAATGAGCACCGGCACAAACAAAATATGTTATGAGAAGAATAATCGAAAAAATAGAAGGCCGGATATCTGTTGCAATAGACAAGCCTGCAAGAATCGCAAGTATTCCTCCAAGAATTACAAACGTCGCTCTGTTCTGCTTATATCCTTCTGCAGATTGAGTAAGGTGCATATTATAATCATAAAGCTCTTTCTGAAGCGCTGTATTGTTTTTTGCAGTGCATTGTTCTTCAAAGCAGTCATGCTCAAAAAATGGAGAGAAAACTTTATAGTAAAGGACTGTTTGAATTGCTGTTGCTAAAAACACAATAGGAGCATTTATCCAGCGTGAAGTAAAAAACAAAATGACTGCAATTGCAATAAGATAAAAAGCTATAAATCTTATAAAGTTAGAGGTCTTTGATTTTTCATTAAAATAAACTGAAATGATAATAAAAGAAATTAGCTGAGTAAGTAAAACGGACGGGAATGTCCAAAGTGAAATTATGTCTTTATTATTTGCAACTGCAATATCTCGTAAAAAGCTGATTACACCAAAAATAAAAGTGGCGATTACTGCATATATTAAAAATCGTTCAACAAGCTTGTGAAAATAGGAGATCTGCATTTTTTCTTTGGCTTTAGGGCTCATTTATGCACCTCCTTCATAATTCCAAGAGTCTTTGTTGTGATTCCATATTGCTGAGCAGCTATTTTGTCGTTGTATAAATCTACCTGTTCTGGACCAATTATAAAAAGCAGTGTACCCGAAGAAAGCTCCTGTTTAAGCTTTTGTTCAGGATCATATTCAAGGTGGCCTTCTTCCATTTGAATAAGCGAAAGAATATCCAGAATACAGTCAGCCTGATTTTGTGCTGGTTTAATATACGGAAAGCCTGAACCATAAGCTGCAAAACCACAGCGCTGTTTAAGACGTGCCGCAATATTTATAATACTTGCTGCAATTTCAATTGCTTTTTCACCTTTTTCATGACGCATGTTCAGAGAATAATCTTCTTTTGCAAGGTTTAAGAATACGAAGAAAGGGGCATCAAAGGTATTTTCGTATTCATTTGTAAAAAGCGCATTGAACTTTGCACTTGCTCGCCAGTTTATTCGTTTAAGTTCATCTCCGTCCTTGTATTCGCGGATTGCACGGCGCATTGTAATATCTTCGTAAATCGGATTATTGATTTTTATGCTGCCCTGAGGAAGCCCCGGAAGCGGAATTGTTTTAAGTTGAATACGCGCTGGTCGTACAAGGATTTTCTGCGTACATTCAATTTCTTTTATTACCTGAAAAAGCCCAAGCGGATCTGTTGTTCTTATGAGAATTGGGCCGGCAGTATAAAGTCCTCGGTTTAAAGCATTTACTTCATAGAAAAATGATTTTTGTTCAAAGCCACGCAGCTTGAAAAGTCGTTCGTTTCGTTTTTCGAATACATGAAGATAAGGAACATTATCCAAAACATAACAAAGAAGCGCCGGAAAACGTGATTTGTTTTTTACTGTAAAGCTGATTGTAAGTCGTTCAAAAGAAACTGTTTTAATTTCGTGTACGTTTCGTTCGGCAGTAAGATGTTTATCTAGTTGTTTTGCCCAGATCCAGCTAACTAAAAAAATCAGAATAATACTTATTGCAATTGCCTGAATAAATTTATAAGGCAAAAACAAAATTGTAAAAACAGCGAGATAAAGTGTTGTTCTGATTGCTGATGCCGGCTTTATCATATCACTAAAAACCAGTGTGAATTAAACGTGAGCTTTAAAATCAGGAATCGGTACCTGTTCCAGAAACTGGCTGATAATTGTTTCGGCAGTCAAACCTTTAATAATTGCGTCTCCCTTAAGAATCAAACGTTTGCGGAATACAGGGAAGGCTAAAAGCTTTACATCTTCCGGGGTAACATAATTTCTACCGCGAACAGCAGCATAGCTTTGTGCAGCCTTATAAAGAGCAATAGAACCACGAGGAGAAATACCTGCTGCAAGATTATCATCATTACGGGTTGCTTCTACAAGGTTCAAAAGATATTCCATAACTGCTTCATCAACATGAACATTTACAGCTTCTTCCATACAGCCAAGGATTTCGTCCTTAGAAGTTACAGCCTGAATAGACTCAACAGGGTGAACAAGAGAACGCTGAGCAGTTATAATTTCGATTTCTTCGTTCTTAGAAGGATATCCTATAGAAACACAGAACATAAAACGGTCTTTCTGAGCTTCAGGAAGAGGGAAAGTTCCTTCTGATTCAACAGGGTTTTCAGTAGCAATAACAAAAAATGGCTTTTCAAGTTCGTGCTTTTTACCGTCTGCGCTAACCTGTCCTTCTGCCATTGCTTCAAGAAGACTTGACTGAGTTCTTGGAGTAGCACGGTTTAATTCATCTACAAGAACAATGCTTGACATTACAGGACCAGGACGGAACTCAAATTCTGATTTTGCAGGCAGCCATACAGAGCTTCCTGTTACATCAGAAGGCATAAGGTCTGGTGTACACTGAATACGACTGAAGGCAAGTCCGCTTGATTTTGCAATTGCCTTAGCAAGAACTGTTTTTCCTGTTCCAGGAACATCTTCCAGAAGAACATGACCACCTGCAAAAACAGCAGCAAGAATCATGTCTACAATTTCTTCATTTCCTTTGAAAACTTTACCAACGTTAGATTTTATTTTATCAGATACTTCTTTAATTGTACTCATAACAATAATTTTAGCATATTCAAGTTGATTTTACCATACAGAAAAAGTATTATATAACCATGACCAAAGACGACATTTACTTTTTTACACAGGCAAAAAAGGAACTTGAATTTAAATATCATGATAATACTTACGTCTTAAATTACGACAAGGATGACAATGGTAAAGAATACATAATCTTTGGTCCAATTTACGAAACAAAAAAATATGATTCTTTCGGCGATTTGATGAACAACGCCAGGGTAGAAAATCATTATTTTAAGGAATTTATTGAGGTTTTATAGATGAACATGGAAGCTTTCATCCTGGGCTGCGGCGGTATGATGCCTTTGCCTTATAGACATTTGACATCTGTACTTCTTCGTCGTGAAGGCGACCTTTTTCTTTTTGATTGTGGTGAAGGTACTCAGGTAAGTCTGCGCCGCCTGAACCTCAAGTGGAAAAAAATAGATGCCATTTTTATTTCTCACACTCATGCAGACCACGTTACAGGCCTTCCCGGCATTCTTATGCTCAACGCTCAGGTAGACAGAACAGAACCTCTTTATATTTACGGGCCTCCAAAAATCAAAGAATACGTAGAAACAAGCCGCAAAGTTCTTGATATGTATATAAATTATCCGATTGTAGTAAAGGAAATTGAAGCACCATGCGTAGTTCATTCGGGTAAGGATTTTTATATTCGTGCATTCCCGCTTGATCATACAAAGGTTTGCGTTGGTTATACTCTTGAAGAACTTGACCGACCTGGTGAGTTTAATCCCGATAAGGCACGTGAGCTTGGAGTTCCTGTTGGTCCTCTTTGGGCACAGCTACAGAACGGATTTGAAGTACAGGCAGCAGATGGAACAACAGTAAAGCCGGAACAGGTACTTGGTGAAAAGCGCAGCGGCCGCAAATTCAGCTTTGTAACAGATACTCTTTACAAAAAGACAATTGCAGACGAGGTTCGTGGTTCTGATTTACTTGTGTGCGAAGGAATGTTTGAGTCAGAGCTTATTGATCAGGCAAAAGAAAAAAAGCATATGACTGCAGTACAGGCCGCAACAATTGCTAAAGATGCAGACGTTCGCCGCATGTGTATGATTCATTACAGCCCGCGCTATACAGACAGAGAGCTTGAAAAACTTTTGACAGAAGCTAAGGAAGTATGGCCAAAAGCAGAGCTCAGCCGCGACAGAATGCAGATAGATATTCCTTATGTTGATTAATTTCAGGAAGCCAAATTGATAGAAGTTCTGAACTTTTGTAAAGAATATAAATCACACCGCAAACAGACTTTTAAGGTAGAAGACGTTTCTTTTACAGTAGAAAAGGGCAGTATTACGGGCCTGGTCGGACCAAACGGCTCCGGAAAATCTACTGTCATAAAGGCAATCTGCGGCTTTCATTATCCTACAAGCGGACAAATCAAAATGTGCGGCAATGATGATGCGCAGCCTGTAGACATCACAGAACAGAGTGAAAAAGCCATGGAGCTTTGCGGATACGTTCCTGAAATTACACAGCTTCCGCCTGACATGAAGGTTATTGATTTTTTGAATTATGCGGCTAAGTGTCACGGGCTTTCAAAGGAGCAGGCGCAGGAAAGCATTGAAAAACAAGTAAAAGCATTTAATCTGTCTGATTTTCTGAACAATAAGATAAAAATTCTATCTAAAGGTCAGCAGCAGAGAGTTTCTTTTGCACAGGCTTTGATTCATGATCCTGCAAACCTTGTACTTGATGAACCTATAAATGGACTTGATCCTTCGCAGATTATTGCCTTCCGCGAGCTTATAAAAAAATACAGCAAGACAAAAGCAATACTTGTTTCTACACACATCTTAAGCGAAGTAAATAATATCTGTTCAAAAGCATACATAATGCACCAGGGAAAGATTTACCCTGTAAAAAATCTGGCACAGATAGAAAAAGAATTTGTTGACTTGACGACAAAACAGGCCGCACTCACACAGGAGGATAAATAATGACTTTATTCTCTGCAATTCTTTTTTCTGTTTTTACAAGCGCAATGTTTTTTATAAAAGGCCAGTTCTTTGCAGGCAGTGGAACAAGTGACCTTTTGAATTATTTTTCAAACGTACCGTATATCTGCATTCTTGTTGTGCCTTCGCTTTGCTATAAAAAATCAATAAACATTTATGATGATTTTATTCCGGTATCGCGCGGTAAAAAGTTATTACAGAACTTCCTCCGCATATTTATAAACTTTGCAATAATAATTGCGTTCATGATTCCGGTCTGCCTTCTTGTAAACCTTTTTGGAAGCGTAGATGCAGGACAGGTTTTCACAAGCATTTTATGTCTGCTTTTTTACGGAGCAAGTCTTATAGCTCTCTGCCTTTTAATAAACGAAGTTTTTGTTAACAGCATTGTAAGCTTTGTTGTAAGCGCACTCTTGCTGGCAGTTTTCAATTCAATCCACCTTGTACCACTTTATGTAAATACAAACGCATTCTTCACACTTATATGCAAACTGTTCAGTTTTGCCTGGCACTTTGATGCAGCTTCAAAAGGCATTATCGACACCCGGGATATATTGTTGCTTTTGCTGTGCACAATAATCTTTTTGTATTCTGCCTGGCATGTGATTATGCACAAAAAGGGAAAATGCTTTACCCGTAAACAGAAAACTTTCTATGCAGAAATCTTTGCGCTTTTGCTTTTAGTTTTATTCAACAGTGCAGGCTACTATAAACGTTTTGATTTTTCTAAAACAAAATCATATTCGGTGAGTAGTTATACAAAAAAGCTTGCAGACAATCTTGAAGATAACTTAAAAATAACGTATTACCGTTCAGGAACACTATCAAAACTGTATCCTCAGATCCGCGATGTAAGTGATTTTTTAACTTCATACACGCTTTTAAACAGAAAAATAAGCTATACAATAAAAGATCCGGATAAGGATGCAGAGATCCAGACAATGCTCGACAACTACGGCGTTACAAGCCAGCAGATTCAAAATGTTGGAGCAACTACAACCCAATACACAAGTGTTTATTCTGCAATAGTTCTTGAATACCGCGGAATGATTCAGATAATTCCATTTTTAATGTCGAGCCAGACTCTTGAATATGATATGGCCATGAGGATTAAAAATCTTCTTCAGGCAAAAAATATGATTGTAAACATTGTTGTAGGCAACGGCATGAGCCTTGATGAAGATTACAATTTTATTATTCCATGGCTGAATTCTCAGGGAATACTTGCTAATCCTCTTTACATTGAAGATCCTGCTTTTACAACAAATCTTTCACTTGCTTCGGGACCGCTTCTTGTAATAGGAGATAGTAACATAAACATAGAAAACGCAATTGCAATAGAAAACTATATTCTTGAACAAAAGGGCAATGCTGTGTTTGCAGTTAGTCCTTACAGCTGTAGTATCGAAGAAGACTGGAGCCTTACTTCAAACTCCAGAACGAACATTGTTGAAATGCTTGAAAACTGGGGCGTTACCTTTACAGATAAAATTACCGCTGACATTTCCTGCGCAAGAATCACAATGTACTCCGATGACGGACAGGAACAAAATCCATTTGAAGCTTCAAGCACTGTAACAGAAGTTTTGAATTATCCTTTGTGGATAAGCCTTTTGCCTCAGGAATTCTGCCGGCTTGGAATGACTCTTTTCTGGCCTGTAAGCCTTGAACTTTCGCAGAATGCAACTCCATATCTTGTTACAAGTCCAATGGCGTACACTTATAAAACAGACCGTTCAAGTCCAAAACGTCTCATAGAAACAAATCCATTTTATGTACAGCCTGATACAGCAGCAAACAAAGAAAAAGGAACTCAGATTATTGGAGCGCAGATTACAGGACCTTTAAGCGGCTTATACAATCTTGCAGCCTGTGACGATTCAAATATTATCGTAATTCCAGACCAGTACTTTTTGAACACACTGATGACAGGCTACATTGGCGGAGACTTCGGAGACTACAGAAACTTTGAGTTTATTTCAAACTGCCTTTTGAATCTTGCCGGAGAAAGTGAACTTGCCCAGCTTCAATCAAAAACAACAAGAGATACAAGCCTGTATAAAGTAACAGACGAGCTGCAATTCCTTAAGCTAAGACTGTTAGTGTTTATTATGATTTTTGTGGTGATTCCGATGGTAGAGGGTGGCATATTTTTGTTGAAGTCGCGTCATTGCCGTGCTCGACACGGCAATCTGTTACGAGATTATCGGGTCAAGCCCGATAATGACAAATATTGCCATGACAGGATTATTTCTATCCTCCTTCTTTCTCTAATTACCATCCTCACAATAACCGAGCTTTTATATCTCACAGTCTTCTCCAAAACCGGTGAAAAAAAGCGCCACCAGCAGGAAATACAGCTGCTCCATGAGGCAGACATTTCTCAGATAGACGGAATCATTATCCAGGGCAACAATGAAGGCCTCATCTTAAAAAGAACAGATGACATGTGGCTTCTTACAGATATGTCAAATCCGGGTTCTGATATTCCCGCAGACACACAGCGGCTTGCTAAGCTTTTTGTAAATCTTGTTTCAAAGCACACAATGACAAAGACAGGTAAAAAAGACAGCACCATTATAAACACATACGGCCTTGATGAAACTAACGGTACAGTAATAAGTCTTTTTAAGAACGGCACTGAATATCAGAGGCTTTATTTTGGTTCAACAGATTTTTCACAGTCGCGCCGCTATTTTACAACGCTTGAGCTTAATTCAGTTTTTCTGTTTGATTCTTCGTTTGAAAACTTTTTAAGTACAAGTGTTCAAAGCTGGAGCGACCCGTATATAATTTCACAGCAGCTTAAAGATGAAGTCTTCCAGATGGGTGAACCTCAGGATGTTGATCCAAAAATATTTGAGCTTCGTCACGGCGGCATTGCAGAATCTTTGATTGATCTTCCGTTAGATCTTTCATTTACAATCCAGATGGGCGACAAATCTACAATTACGCTTGATATTTACGAATATCCGACTGATGATTCTGTTCAGGAATATGTAGTTTCTACAACTTTTGATTCACCACGTCTTGGAAAATCTTTTTCGTACAAAACAAAAATCAGCTTGTGGACTTACAACAAAATTAAAGAAATTATGTTGTAAAGAAAGTGAACTAAAACACAGTTCCATATAAAGTTTGTTTTTTTATACAAATAAGTCAAAACTAAATGAGCCACGGCAGCATTAATAACTGCAAGAATCCCAAGATACAAATGCGCAAAAGCAAAAGCGAGCAGGGCAAGAGCCTGACAAATTATTAAAGTACTTTTCTTATCCCCAAACCGCGTATACCCCAAAATCCTGTAAAACGCATCTGCAAAATAAAATCTGTAAATTACTTCTTCATAAACCGCACTAAACAAAAAAGTAAGAACACAAAAAATCCACTGAAGCCCCCCAGAAGGAAGCGCAATATCAAATTCCTTTACAGAATTCTTAGTAATAAACCTGATCAAAAGCGCCACAAAAAACATAAAAGTAAGCGCAAAAAACCCCGGATAAAAAAATCCTTTCCTAGTATTAAGCCCCTTACTCAACACAAACAAAACAACCGCAAAAATGCCGAGTCCAATTTGCCTAAAAGGAAAAGTCCAGGTAAATATCTGATCCCCCGCACTCACACCAGGAGCAATTACCGGGGGCAAAATTAGAAATACTAATATAAGAGAAAAAATAAGAATTTCCGAAAATATGGATTTATTAATCATAGTCTTCGTCTGTTGGTGACCCCGGAGTAGAAAAAGATTGAGGGGAACTTTCTCTGTCCCCCGAAAGCTTTTTCTACGGGAGGGGTTACCAACTATATGAATGCCTATCCTTACATATATACATATTTAATGACAAATGTAACTTTTTGTGTTATATTAGTATATATAATAAAGAGGATTTTGTGTACATTCTAATCGGAATTATTATAGCTATTTCAATTCTTCTCGCTTTAGCAGGCTTATATTCAGTTTTCAAACAGCGTATTGAGTTTTATATAACAGGATTTGACCAGAAGTTTTCACTTTCAGACTTGAATCTTTTGTGGAGTGTTGCCCAGATTTGTGATCTTGATTATCCAAAAGCACTTTTCTGGTCAATGCCGTCTTTAACAAAATGCATGACTCATATCACTTCTCAGGCTGCTGCAAACGGCACAGAAAATGATCCAGGTACACAGGCTCTTATTACAAAGCTTTTTAATTACAGAACAAAGCTTCAGAATCAGACAGACGAAAAGAAAGGCGTTGAGTCTACAATGTATCTTGAAAAAGATCAGAAACTCAGAATTATTCTTCCGGGAAAAGGAGTTTTCTCATCAAAAATCCTTAATAACGGAAAAGAAATGATAATTTCAGTACCAAGACAAAAAGACATGATTCCGCTCACTGCAGAAGAATGGGTAGGAAAATTTGTAAGTGTATACCTTTGGCGAAAAGGCGATGCACGCTATGTATTCGATTCAACTGTAACTGGTCATGGTCTTTTTGTTGGTGAATCATCAATTTCGCTTAAGCATTCAAGCAATCTTATTCGTACCCAAAAAAGAAAAGCTGTGCGTGCTAAATGTGAAATTAAAGCAAATCTGTATATCATCAAATCTGAAAACATTGATTACAATGCAGTAGAAACACAAAACGGCTACAAGTGTCTTATCGAAGATATTTCGGAATCTGGTGCACTTATTCGTATTGGCGGTAAAGGTGTTTCAAATGTTCAGATTAAGCTTCAGTTCAATATTCAGAACATGCTTATCATCATGTTTGGTGTTGTAAGAACTGTAGAGTATAACGAAGCTTCTAATCAATCACTGCTTCATTTTGAATGTATTCATCTTGATCAGACAATGAAGAATGAAGTTTTGAGCTTTGTTTATAACATGCTTCCAGACCGCGAAAAAGAGGTTTATGAAGCTTTACAGCTTACAGATACTGATGAAATTGAAGCAGGCGATGAAGGCCTGGAAAATGTAACTGATGGCCAGCAAAATGATTTAACTAATGATGGAACTGCTTCAGGTCAAAACCAGGAAGGTCCACAGCAGGATAATACACCTGTAAATCTTCCGCCAATGCCTGATTCAGTAACAGAGGGTGATTTCCCAAGTATTGAAGATTAACAGGGTAACGATATGAAAAAACAATTTTCTTTGCTTATAATAACTATAATTCTTCTCAATTCCGCATTTGCACAGGAATATAAAAAACAGTTTATCAAAGGAAATATTACCGATAAAACAAACGCAGTAAGAGAAGCATCTGGTCAGGAAGGCATCTGGCTTTCGCAAAAAGCAATTGATTTTGTTTTGGAAAATAATGAAATTACCGGTACAGACAGAGACATGGACGGTCTTGCAGTAGCAGCTGTTCTTTCTTTGCCAAATGATTATGTTTCGGGTTTATCTGAAGCAGACAAAAACCAGGTCATGAGCAAATTTATTCAGCTTTTTGAAAAGTTTTCAAAGAGTAATACTGTTCAAATTGCAGTTCAGTCAAAGGTTCTTGCATTAAAAGACCACATGAACACAGATGCATTTACAGATGTTTTGAATAAATTCTTACAAAGCTCATCAGTTCTTTCATCTGATTCAAGTCTTTTGAAATCAGTAATCAACTCCCTTGGATTTATAGGCAACAACATCTCATTTTCTATACTTTATAATAATCTTAATGACAAAAGGTATTCTGCATACTATCCAGAAATTGAACAGACAATTAAAAAACTCATTCCGGTTTCTATGAATGAAGTTCTTGCAATTGTTCACAGTAAGGATCCTGCAAATACTCAGCGCATTTTTAACCTTGTAAAACAGGCAGATATAACTACAAACAATCTTTGCGAAATAGCAGAAAACGTTTTGAATGATTCTCCGCTTATTTCTTTGAAATTTGAAGCACTTGAAATTTTGAACAAAAACAAATGGACCCGTGCTTCGAACAGTGTACTTTCGTTCTTCTCAAATTCTCAAAAGGATTTCCAGAACGGACTTGTTACAGAAGATCAGTTTGTAAGTTTAATTAATTCACTTGTAAATATTTCTCCGTTAGATGCTGTTAATCCGCTTATAAAATACCTGGGCGAATTGAATGTACAGCTTGAATACAACAATTCTGTAGCTCAGAATGTTGTGCTTGCTGTTATCAATTCATTAGGTGCTATTGGCGATAAACAGGCATTTGATTCTCTTCTTTCGGTAACATACCTTAACTATCCGGAACCAGTTTTGTCTGCAGCCCGCCAGGCCCTTGCAGGCTTAAGATGGTAACGAGGTATTCGAATAATTCTGTTTTTCTAGCGGCTGTAATCTGTATAATTCTTTTTTATTCCGGTCTCATAAAACTTAAAGACAGGAATAGTTTTGCTTCAACAATAAAACCAAATGAAATCTGTTGTTTAAAAGGCCAGCTTATTTCTTCACCGGCAAAAACTTCGGATGGAAAATATTATTCTTCAAAGCTTAAGGTTCATGGCTGTAAGAGTGATGTCATGAGCTCCAGTGCATTTGGAAATGTAAAAGTAATGATTCCTTCTGAAATTGCAGAAGCGTTTTATCCGGGAAAACTCTATTCAAGGGCAGGGGCTTTTTTTGAAGCGGGTGGCCTTTACACAATAAACGGCTTTTTTAATTCAGACTCATCAAAGTTCTATATTACAGAATGTACCCAGTCTTCATTTCCAGAAACAGTTTACGGCAGTCTTGATTATTTCAGAGCATTATGCCGCCTGCAATTTAAAAGACTCATGTATTCCTGGGGAGCAGGTGGAGGATTACTATTAGCACTTCTTTGTGGTGCAAAAGAGTATACATCTTCAGAAGTTTCATTAAGTTTTAAGAACGCAGGACTTTCGCATATACTGGCACTTTCAGGAATGCATCTTTCTATGTTTTCCGGAATAGCTTTATTTTTTGGAAACAAAATAGGCAGGAAAAAGCTTTCGTTTATAATCCGCATTATAACGCTTATTTGTTTTGTATGGTTTGCAGGTATTTCACCATCATTGTTACGAGCTTTCTTGTGCAGCTTTTTTATGATAATAGCTTCTCTTGCTAACGTAGACAAACCTGATTTACTTTTAATTTTGGCGTTCACTTTTTTATGTCAGACAATTATTTCTCCGGCAGATATTTATAATACAGGTTTTATTCTTTCATATTCAGCTCTTGCAGGAATACTTCTAACAAACAAATTTTTCCGTAGCTTTTACAATAAGTTTTTCCCAGGATATTTAGCTAATTCACTAGGATCTTCTACTGGGGCACAGATTTTTACAGCACCTGTTTCTCTTTATTTATTCAAAACGTTTGCACCTGTTGGAATTATTGCAACAGCAGTAGTTTCGCCTGTTGTTACAGTGTTCATTTATTCAGGACTTATCCTTATAGTTTTATGCCTGCTTTTCCCTGTACTTGCTGCATATAGTGGAATTTTTATAAATTTAGAGTATAATGTCATTAAGTTTTTAACTGGTATATTTTCAAAAGCTTTTATTTGGAGTATTAATTGAATCACCCGGACTATAATTCACCTGCAGAACTGAAAAAAATTCTTGACGATAACGGCTTTTCTATGCAAAAAAAATTCGGACAGAATTTTTTAATAAACAGTGCAGCTCGAACAAAACTTATAGATGCTCTTGATGTAAAAGAAGGAACAACAGTCTGGGAAGTAGGCCCTGGTCTTGGTGCAATGACAAGTGAGCTTCTGGAACGAGGAACAAATCTTACAGTCTTTGAAATTGACCGCGGTTTTATATCTTTGATTTCACAATTCTTCCAACCTTACAGTGATAAGGAAAGCTTTAGAATTATTGAAGGTGACGTTATAAAAAACTGGTATGGTCAGACTCAAAAGGGTACTGTAATTCCAGAACGATTCTTTGGAAACCTTCCGTATAATATTGCAGCAACAATAATTGCAGATACAATCGAAAAAGAAATCCGTTTTGAAAAATGTGTTTTTACAGTGCAGAAAGAAGTAGCTGTACGCATGGCCGCAAAACCCGGAGACGAAGATTATTCATCACTTTCTGTTTTATGTAACTGGGCTTATGATGTAAAAAATCTTATGGATTTATCTGGTGCATGCTTCTGGCCAAAACCAAATGTAGATTCGCGTGCAGTTCTCTTTACAAAAAAAGAAGATTTTCCACGATGTACAAATCCAAAACTGTTTATAAAAATGCAGAGAGCTTTGTTCAGTTCAAGACGAAAAACTGTAAGAAATAATCTTCAGGGATTTTTGAACAGCAGTGAAAAGGCAGCTTTATATCTGGAAAAAGCAGAGATTAATCCAATGCTTCGTGCAGAAGTTTTAACAATAGATCAGATGCTTAAACTTTCAGATATCATTTCTGCAGAGGAATCAAAATGAGTGATATTAAACAAAATCTGGAAATTATAAATAACAAAATACGTGCAGTAGAAAAAGAAAGCGGCCGTAAAGAAGGTTCTGTAAAGCTTATGGCTGTAAGTAAGTTTCATCCTGTAGAAGCTGTAATAGAAGCAGTGAACGCAGGACAAACTTTATTCGGAGAAAACCGTGTACAGGAAGCATATTCTAAGTTTCCGGATGTTTTTAAAGCGTATTCCCAAACAGAACTACACATGATCGGGCAGCTTCAGACAAATAAAGTAAAGCATGCTGTAGAAATTGCAAGCTGTATTGAGTCTGTAGACCGCATTGAACTGCTCCAGGAAATAGAAAAACAATGTTTAAAGCTTAATAAACAGATAAAAGTGCTTTTTGAGTATCACACAGGCGAAGAATCAAAGTCTGGTTTTACAAGTGATGAAAAACTTTATGAAGCGCTGGACGCATGTAAGAATGGACAATTCCCGCATATCATTCCAGCCGGCTTTATGACAATGGCTCCTTTTACAGAAGACAAAGAACTCATAAGAAAATCTTTTATAACGCTTCGTCTTCTTGCAGAAAAAATAAAAACAGAATATCCTATGCTTACATTAGATGAGCTTTCTATGGGAATGTCTGGTGATTTTGAAATTGCAATTCAGGAAGGTTCTACACTTGTTCGTGTTGGAACTGCAATTTTTGGACAAAGGGTTTATTAATTTATGAAAAAAGTGTTTTTTATAACATTATCACTTTTTCTCTTTTGTATGACACAAAACTGCTTTGGCCAGTCACAATCAAATAATACAACTCCCGAACCATACAGCGAAGATGAGTTTTCTCAAAGCTTAAAAGATCTTAGACGTTTTGAAATTATCACGCTTGGAGCAATGCCGTTTATAACTTTAGATGCAGCCATTGCTTACAACGGTTATAAATATGCAACAGGCCGTTCCGCTAAATTTAATCCACTTGCAACTGCCGATTACAGCCAGAAGGAAATGGAAAAAATAATCCTAACTTCTTTATCAATCAGCGCTGGAATTGGAATTACAGATTATATAATAAATCTTGTAAAACGAAACAAAATCAAAAAACAAAAAAGTCAGGAAGATTCTTATATTTCAATAAAAGAAAATCCCGACGCAATAAAAATACCTCTTCCACAAGAAGGCTCTGAAGAAAAAACTGAGGACCTGGAATAATGCCTGTATATACTGTAAAAGTCCCTGCTGAATACAACAAAGCCGAACGCCTTGATAAATACATTGCTTCATTACCAGACGGAATGAACCGTTCAAAACTCAAAAGTGGTGTTACAGAAATTTTATTAAACGGAAAAAAATCAAAGCTTTCACAAAAGATAAACGGCGGCGATGTAATAGACATTACCTGGGAAGACAATATTCCTGATTACATAGAACCAGAAGATATTCCTCTTGATATAATTTACGAAGACGAAAACGTCACTGTTGTAAATAAAAAACAGGGAATGGTAACTCATCCTGCGTGCGGTAACTGGAATGGAACTCTTGTAAATGCGCTGTTATATCATTGGGGCCGCGAATCTATAAAACAAATCAAAGAGGGCAGTGAACAAAAAATTCTTGAATTCCGTAGACCCGGCATTGTTCATCGTTTAGACAAAGAAACATCAGGAATTATCATTACTGCAAAAAACCGCGATACAGAAGAATTTCTTGGTGACCAGTTCAGAAATAAAAAACTTAGAAAAGAATATATTCTTATTGTAAAAGGAAGGCCGCCTGAAAAAGCCGGAGACATTCGTACACAGATAATCCGTGACCCAAAAGACCGCAAACGTTTTAAAGCAGTTACAGACACAAACGAAGGCAAATACGCAAGAACAATTTATCACTGTATTTCAAGTTATGGAAATTATACACTTGTACGTGTAAGACTTAAGACCGGACGTACACATCAGATTCGTGTTCATATGAAATTTCTTGGATGTCCTATTGTCGGAGATTCTATATACAACAAGGTGGATCCGATTTTCCCGGATGCAACACTTATGCTTCATTCAAAGCTTTTGCAGATTCAGCTCCCTGGTCAGGAAAATCCAAAAACATTTATAACCGGAACCCCTGAACGTTTTATAGAATTAGAAAAAAAACTTAAGAAGATGTATAACAAAAAAGAATTATAATGATGAATAAAATAAAAATAATTCATGCACCAGATTCTCAAAAGCCTTTTGTAATATTAGATAAACCGGCAGGACTTCCATCTGCACCTTTAAATGAAAGCGATAAAGAAAATGCATTTGCTCAAGCAGCAGAACTTTTTCCCAAG
This sequence comes from Treponema sp., assembly GCA_017551545.1. GTDB lineage: Bacteria > Spirochaetota > Spirochaetia > Treponematales > Treponemataceae > Treponema_D. Next base: position 52,034 of record JAFZLJ010000025.1, read on the forward strand.
CTTCTAAATGTAAAAGGAAAAAAAGAAATAGAACACGGCTTATTGCATCGTCTTGATACTGCAACAGCCGGTCTTATGATAATTGCCGCAACTCAGGAATGCTATGATTTTTTACAGCAGGAACAAAAAGAGGGTAGTATTATAAAGACATACCTTGCAGAATGTGGGTTGCTGCGTAATGAAGCCGTGGTCCCTGAGCTTGTCGAAAGACAGCATATAAAACTAACTTCCTACTTCCGTGCATACGGTCCTGGCAGAAAAGAAGTTCGTCCAGTCTTCCCTGACGATTCTGAAACAGCCCTTAAAAAAGTAGAAAAAAAAGTACTATACACAACAAACATCAAAATATTAAAAATCAATAAAGAAGAAAATACCGCTCTTGTAGAATGTTCAATTACAAACGGCTACAGACATCAAGTACGAAGCCATCTTTCGTGGGCTGGACTTCCAATAATAAATGATCCTGTTTACAACCCGTCTACAAATAAAAAAAGCACAGAACAAATGCATTTCTGTGCCTCGAAAATTCAATTTGAGTACCCGAGAGGAGACTTGAACTCCTATGACCGTAAGGACACTTGGACCTGAACCAAGCGCGTCTACCAATTCCGCCACCCGGGCTAACGATTAAATTAATATATCAAAAATAAGGGTTTAAGTCAAACAACTGTAAAGACCGGCACAAAGGGCTGCAAGAACTGCAATTACAACAATGTACATCCAAACCGGAAGACTTCCGTCATAATTTTTAGAAGCTCCGCCTTTAGAAGCCCCCAATCCCAAAAGATTTCTTAATCCAAACGAACTCTTTTTACCTGAACTTGGTCTTACAGCGTATCCGCAGGCAGGGCAGCCGTGAGTAAATTCATCTGTTCGGCCAACCTTACCACATCTTGGGCAACGTACAGAAGCAAAAAACTTACCGCAATACTGGCAGACCTTGTCGTTTTGATGAACTTCTTTACCGCAGAATTCGCAGAAAAATTTAGCTTTTTTGAATCGATTAATTCTCTTCATAAATATCAGAAATTTCTACAACTACAAATACATTCGAAGTATTTATTTTCATAATACTTTTAAGAAGAACCTGAGCTGTTCTTGTTTTTTTACTGTCAAAGAAAGAGAAGGCTGGAACCTGCATACCGTCTTTAATTGTTTCAAGATCAGAAGCATTATAGAAAGTACACGAAAGAGTTTTTCCGTTGTAATCAAAAAACTTACCGCTGATAAACTTTTTAGAAACCGGATGAGTAAACATAAAGTGACCGGTATTAGGAACAGAAGTTTCTTCTTTAATTGTTACATGAGGTTTTACTAATTCTTCAAAATCTTCAAACTTATCGAAGCAGCCTGTTACTCCAAGAATCTTAGCTTTTTCTTCATCTTCCTGAGAAATTGGATTTGGTTCATAAAGATAAATATCAATATCATCACCACCAATACCGCTCTTTACAAACTGTACAAGAGTTTTCCAATGACGTGGATATTCAGAAGAACTAACTACAATTAAATCAGGACGAATCTCTTCAATGTTGTCCAAAGCCTTTAAAAGCCATTTATAAATAATTGTATCATAATCAGCTTTTATAAGAATATCATTAAGAGTAGAGTATACTTTTTCTTCTTCAGAAATAATCAGGGCTTTCATACAACACCTTAAAAATTAATTTTACTCTGTACCAAGATTAACAACTGTGTAATCATAAATAGTCCAGATTCCTTCGCGCTGGCGAACCTTGTAAGTATAGCGTTTCTTTTCGCTGAAGTTTGGATACTTAAACCATTCAATAACTACAACAGTTCCTTCTGTAGGAGTGTAGGTTGTCTTTTCAATCTGGAAACGTTCCGGAACAGCAATGATATCATTTTCAATTCTTGACTGCATAAGATCAGCCTTGAATGATTCAATCATCTTAGCGCGTTCCTGAGCAGAAACTGTAACATATTTTTTGCTTAAAGCAGAATTGCGTTTGAGTAAAGATTCAACATCCATGTAAAGGAAGTACTGATCCCAAAGTGATTTTTGTCTTGCAATAATTGTCTGTTCAACAACCTTATCAGGAGCAATTTCTTCCGGCTTTAAGATTTCAGAAGTTGTGTCTTTTACAGGAACATAAGTAGAAGAAGCTGCAGAAGTTGAAGGTCTGATTTCCAAAGTCAAACGGTTTGAATTAAGCTTAATATATTTTGATTTGTAAAGCTCCGGGTAGAAGCTCATTTCAAGGTAGTAAACAGAAGGTTCATCAACTTTGATGTAATCTTTTACATTTTCAATGAATGAATATTCTTCACCGCCTTCAAGTGAAATTTCACGGAAGTAAACAGTTCTGTTTGTAGTACGTTTTTCAATTACAGTATCTGTCATTTCAAGAGCACTGTTCTTTACGGTGTAAGCATAAAAATCAAGACTAAAGGCACGGTCATCGGCAAGCTTAAAGCGTAGTGTTTCTGTACCATTGTTTTTGATTGTAATATGAACTTCAATTGGATTATCATCATTCATTCCAGGATAGTAGATTGATCTGTTGTAATATTTAATTGAAACAGATGCATTGGAATAATCCATTGCCTTAGATTCCTGAGCAAATAATGACTGTCCAAAAAGACAAAGAACTGATATAATAATTGCAAGTTTACGGATTTTCAACGTATTCTCCTTACTCTTTGATTCTACTATAATATCGGTATTTTGTAATGAAATCATTATATTCTTCTATTAATAATTTTTTACACAATTGGAACGATTTTTCAAGCGCTGCAGATAAAATTACTTCGTCTGATGTAAAATTTCCGGTTCTTATAAGCGGTACCCATGGAAGTCTTTTTACATATTTTTTAAGTGAACTTAGTAATACAGCAAAATACAAAACTCTTCAGGCAGTTCAATACAGTGCTTCAAGTAAGAAAACAGTAGAATATAAAAGCTTTTCACAGGATTATTTAATCGTAGTTCCAAGTGAATTCGAAATGAATAATCTGAAGCTTGATATACAGACTCTTTTTCCACAGGCTCAGGTTTTTCTTTTTCCAGGCTGGGGAACAATTCCTTACAGACCGGCTGCTCGTGGTTCAGTAGTTTTTGGTCAGAGGGCAGGGTTCCTTTCTAAGCTTTTAGATCAGCAGACTTTTACAACAAATCTGGAACCTAGGATTTTTATTATTACACAACGCTCTTTTATGAGTGCATTGCCACCGCCTGATTACACAAAACAGTTTTCATTTAAGCTCAAAAAAAAGGATTCAATTGATACTGTAAAAATCGCCCAGAAGCTTATTCAGCTTGGATACACAAGAGTTTCAAGAGTAAATGTCCGCGGGGAGTTCAGTCTTCGTGGTGAAGTTTTAGATATATTTTTACCACTCGAAGAAAATCCTGTGCGTATTGTTTTTGATTTTGATACGATTGAGTCATTAAAAGAATTCGAAACAGATTCCCAGATAACGCTTAAAGCACGAGAAAGCATTACAATCTGCCCGACAAAAGAAGTGCTTTGGACTGATGAACTTGTAGAAAAACTTCGTTCAAGGCTTGAAGAATACCAGAAAAATGCACTTTCAAGCGGACACGTACATCTGCCGTTTACAGAGCATGCTTTACAGTATCAGGAAATGATGCTTGATGAGCTTGCAGTAAAAAAAGAAACAGAAGGCGAGGAGTTTTATTACAGTCTTTTATGGGAAAATCAGTATTCAATTCTTGATTATATAAGCCCTAATACTTTTGTTTTGTTTTATGATTACGACAGACTTTTGAATGCCGAGCTTGCAATAAACCGTGAATATTCAGGCATGTACAGGAAAACAAAAGAGACTTTACCTGTGCTTCCGCCAGATATAATGCTTTATGAGCTCAATTTTATGCTAGAAAAAGTATCAAATAGTCTATATTTTAAGACAGTTATAGACGAAAATGATGCTCAGAATACACAAATTGCCTTAAAAACAGAACCTTCACGAAGTTTCTTTGGAAATTTGAATTACATGAAGGAAGAACTGACAAACCTTCAGAATGACGGCTGGAATATCACGATTTTTACAGATAATGATAATCAGCAGCTTCGTATTCATGAAATTTTCAAAGACTGGACAGATATAGAACCCGATGGTGTAAGAAAACCTGTTCAGCTTATTCCAAAAGCAATTACGGCCGGCTTTAATATCCCTGAAATTAAACTTTTGGTGATTCAGGAAAACGAGATTTTTGGCCGCAGAAAGTATGTTGCAAAGTCTGTAAATAAGGCAAAATCTCAGGTAATAGACACCTTCGTAGAACTTAATCCGGGCGATTATATAGTTCATGTAAACTGGGGAATAGGGCTCTTTCATGGAATTGAACGCGTAAAGTCTCTTGGAAACGAGCGTGATTATATTAAGCTTGAATACGCAGATCAGGAATTTGCATTTGTTCCTATTGAGCAGGTAAACCTTGTTCAGCGCTATATTGGTAATGAAGGTGAAAAGCCACGTCTTGACCGCATAGGAAGTAAATCGTGGGAAAACAGAAAGAGCAAAGTTCAGAAGGCTGTAGAAGATCTTGCACAAAAACTCATAGATTTGTATTCAAGAAGAAAGGCTAGTGTTGGCTATGCGTTCCCTAAAGAAAAGGAATGGCAGAGCGCTTTTGAAGCAGCGTTCCCTTATGAAGATACTCCGGATCAGATTACAGTAACAGAAGAAGTAAAAGCCGACATGGAAAAACCTGTACCAATGGACCGACTTGTTTGTGGTGATGTTGGTTACGGTAAAACAGAAATTGCAATGCGTGCTGCATTCAAAGCTGTAATGGGTGGTAAGCAGGTAGCATTCCTGGCACCAACAACAATTCTTGCCGAACAGCATTACGAAACTTTGATTGAACGATTCAAAAATTTCCCTGTAAAGATAGCGCGTCTGAGCCGTTTTGTTCCTGCAGCAGAACAGAAAAAAATCCTTAAAAAGCTTGAAGAAGGCGAACTTGATATTCTTGTTGGAACTCACAGAATTATTCAGAAAGACGTGCACTTTAAAAATCTTGGCTTAATGATTATTGATGAAGAACAGCGATTTGGTGTAAAAGACAAGGAACGTCTTAAGGAAATGAAAAACAATGTAGACTGTCTTACAATGTCTGCAACTCCAATTCCACGTACACTTCATATGAGTCTTTTAAAAATCAGAGACATGAGTCTTTTAACAACGCCGCCACAGAACCGTCAGGCAATTGAAACAGTAATTGATGAATTCAACGACGACAGGGTAGCGGCAGCAATAAGACAGGAAATGGACCGGGGAGGGCAGGTTTTCTTTTTACATAACAGGGTAGAGTCGTTGCTCGAAGTTCGCCAGAGAATTGAACGGATTGTACCTGAATGCCTTGTAGATGTAGCTCACGGTCAGATGACAAGTGCCGAACTTGATGATATTTTCCATCGCTTTAAGATGGGCGGTTTTCATGTTCTTATAGCAACAACAATTATCGAAAACGGAATTGATATTCCAAACGTAAATACAATCATTATTGACCGTGCAGATATGTATGGAGTTTCACAGCTTTATCAGCTTCGCGGACGCGTTGGTAGAAGCGACAGAAAAGCTTATGCATATTTACTTTATCCAAAAGACAGAGCCTTGAGCGAAGTTGCAATGAAGCGTCTTCAGGTAATCAGCGATTTTACAGAACTTGGAAGCGGCTTTAAGATTGCCATGAAAGATATGGAAATCCGCGGTGCCGGAAACCTGCTTGGAAAAGATCAGTCTGGTGATGTATATGCAGTAGGGTTTGATTTATATATGCGCCTGCTCAATGAAGCAGTAAACCGTCTTACAGCTCAAAAAGATTATAAACCAGATAGCGAAGTTCTTATGGAACTTGAGTACACAGGTTACATTCCAGATACTTATGTTACAGTTCCTCAAATTAAGATGGAGATCTATAAAAAGATTGCTTCTGTTACTACCGATGCAGAATTTGAAGCAGTTCTTACCGAGCTTGATGATCGCTTTGGACCAATACCGGAAGAAGTTTCGAGTCTTCTTGCTCTTGCAGAAATCAGGATTATAAGCCGTAAGCTTTCAATAAAATCAATAAAAGAAAAACAAGGCGAAGTTGCCATAGAGTTCCAGCAGACATCAAATATTTCAATAGATAATATTCTCAAGCTGATCAAGGATAATCCTGGAACAATCAAATTGAATCCACAGCACCCGAATGTAATCTTTATTAAACTTGGAAAAATAGGACTCAAAGAAAAGTCCGAATTTATACGCGAAAAATTAAGCAAATTATATTAAAAGGGGATTATTAAAAATGAAAAAATTTCTTTTATCTATTCTGTTTATTTCTATGTTCTCTACAGCCTTGCTTTTTGCAGATAAGGGGGAATACAGAGTTCAGATTAATGACAAGGCTCAAGCCGGAACAAGCAGGGCCTTTGAATGTGCTGCAGTAATCGCACATTATGCAGGCTTTCCGGAATATAATGATTCAAATACAGACTTCAGCCTCTATGATTCATATTTTATTCCTTTGTCGAAAAACAAGGCATTCCTGGATGCCGTTTCATATTTTAATAGTCTTCATAAACGCGGCTTTAGTTATGATGCAGTAGCCAATATTGCAACCTATCTTAATTCAGACTGTCAGTCCTACAGAACCGATATTCAAACTGTAAAGGCAAACATTCAGTCCCGCTGCGGAGATCCTCAGAAATTCTTGGAAATAATTTCTGCTTTTTATACCGAAACTTCTTTTGATGATTTTTATCAGTCTATGATACCTGTTTATGAAGAAAGCCTTCAGGCAATTCTTGCAAATATACAGGTAATAAATATCGCTTTTGATGCTTATGAAAAATACTACAGAACAAGCTTAAATCCTGTTTTTATTTCTGTTACTCCGCTGGTAGGTCCATCTAATTACGGAGTAAGCTTTAATGACGGTCAGAAAGAATATTATGAACCAAAGTATTGTGCCGGTTATTTTGATGCAAATCTTTTAATACATGAATTATCTCATCCAATGTCTAATCCGGTAGTTTATAGAATTGTTAAGAATAAAAAGATAATGAAGCTTGTAAATAAAAGCTTTAAAGGCACTAAAAAACAGATAATGCAGCAGCAGGCTTACACAAACTCAGAAACCTATCTGATTGAACTTTTTAACCGTGCAAATACCCTTAATATCTTAAAGGCCTTTGGAAATGATGCCTATATTTATTCAGGTATATTCCAGTATAAAATAAGAAGATTTGACGAAATTGATCAGGTAACCCAGCTGCTTGATAAATACAGATTAGGAAATTATGTGAGCCTGGAAGAATTCCGCCCGGAACTTGAAGAGGGCTTTTTTAAAATACTTAATGCAAATAAGAATGGTTTCAAGCTTTCTGCAGATGATACCAAAAGCTTTACATTATTTGGAAAAACTTATGATGCCCAATATTGTGGTACAAGTGATGTAAGCGGTATAAGAGATTTTAAAACCCGTAAAGTATTCAGGCTTATAGATGCCTATGAAGACCTGGTAAATTATCAGTCTTTTGATTATCTGCCTGATGATAATTATCCAGTTACAGTAAATGCCGGAGAAGTATACAGAGTTGAATATCTAAGAACAGACGGTACAGGCTTTGTAGAATATATGCGCTCCGATGCCAATTCTTATATAAACGGCCAGCATGTAACTGTAGGCATTTATGTGGAGTAATTCTTTATAATATACATTATAATTTGGCATATTATATTACTACCTATAACGCATATTCTGTCGACCTGAGCAAGCCCACCTTAATTATTTTTTTTTATAATTATAATTTCTCCAGAAACTTTTCTCCTGAAACAGGCCTAGAAAAATAAAAGCCCTGCTGAATATCACATCCTACAGATTTAAGGAATTCGCTTTGCTGGGATGTTTCTACGCCTTCGCACAAGGCTGTTATGTCAAGCTGGTGGGTCATATTAATTATGTTAGAAATAATTACACGTTCCTTGTCATGCAGATTATCTGACTGTAAAAAGCATTTGTCCATTTTGATAATATCAATCGGCAGCTCACTTAAAAGATATAGCGATGAATAGCCGGAGCCAAAATCGTCCATAGAAACTTTAAAACCCATATCATGGAACGTTCGTATAAAATTCATTGCTTTTGCAGTATCTTCCATGCAGACTGTTTCTGTAATTTCAAACTCTACATATTGCGGAGGAATATCATAAACTCTTTGCAATGATTTTACATAATTGATAATTTCGAGTTTTTTAAAATGCTGACGCGAAACGTTTATTGAAATTGGTACAATACTCTTCCCTGCTTTAAATCGTTCGCTTATAAACTGGAAAACCTGCTGATACATAAAATAATCAACCTGAATAATCTGGCCGCTTCGTTCAATGATTGGCACAAACTGATCCGGATAAATTATTGTACCGTCCGGCTTTTTCCAGCGTACAAGAGCTTCTGCGCCGCAAATAACTCCTGTTTCTGAATTAATCTTTGGCTGATAGTATGTAATTAATTCGTTGTTTTTAATTGCTGAATCTATTGTGGAAAGTATTTCAATTTCGTGATTGATTTTAGAAGACATTTCTTCTTTAAAAATAACAACTGAATCTTCACGCGAATTTTCACGGGCAATTTTACGGGCCAGGTTGCAGTTTGAAATTACAGTTTCGGCATCTATGTTATTGTTATGTTTGCTTATAAAATACATGCCTGTACAAATACGAAGTCTGTTGCATTTGTATTTTTTTCTGAGCGCATGTTCTATTAATCTGTTTCGAATACAGATCTGCTGATGTAAATCATCTTTGTTATCAAAATCATAAAGACCTACAGTTACCATATTGTCTGAAACAACTCTGGAACCATATAAGAAATTGTCTTTATTGTTGATTAAAAGATTTGCATAGTCGGCAAGAAGTTCGTTGCCTGTTTTATAACTGTATGTATCGTTAAAATATTTAAAATGCTTTATATCACTGTAATCAATGACAATTATTTTATCATCAAGATTATCAATTAATGCCTGGAGTTTCGGAACAAATTCCTCATAGCTGTCTAAACCTGTCAGCGGATCCTTCAAATGTATACCTCATACTTTTTTAATATATAATAATTATATCTTACATTCCCCGATTTTACAAATAAAAAAATAATTTGTAACATTAACATTTTTTTGATTGTTATATATAATGAAAGCAAACAAACAAAGAGGTTATGGGTATGAAAAAGATTCGTTATATAATTCCATTAGTTATTTTTTCTCTTTTGATTGGATTTACAAGCTGTTTTCAAGTTAATCCATCATATTGGGGGTCATGGGACGAAATTGACGGTTATATGGTAAAAGATAGTGAAAGTTCTACTACACGTCATTTTGAAGCATATAGTCCATCTATAACAGATAAACAATATCCTGCAACTATGTATACACATTCATATTCTGAAACACCAAGAGCAACTTTTACTGGACAGGAATGGGATCAACCATCAATTTCATATAAAACAACCAAAACTAAATCAATTTCATTTTCAAATTCACCAAGAGAAGAAAATGGATTTATTTATTATAAAGATAGTAACACACTTTATGTAATAAATACTCTTTATAACAATAATAGTTTAAATAAACCATTAAAACTTCATACAGATAGGACAACACATGCAGATTATAGAATGATAATTGATGTTACTGGAATTTATGAAGATATTGAAATTCTTATGGATTTAAAATCATTATATGATTAATACAAATCCCTCTTCCTATAGTTAATGCTCATCAGCATGCCCATACAGGTCATGACGGTGAGCAAAGACGAACCACCATAAGACAAGAATAAAAGAGGAATACCTGTAATAGGCATTATTCCCATAACCATTCCAACATTAATAAAAAAGTGGAAAGAAATCATTCCAAAAATACCCGAAGCTATATAAGTTCCAAAACGGTTCGGGCACTGTCTGATAATCATAAGAATACGAATAATAATTCCAAGATAAAGAATAAATACAATACAGCCGCCTAAAAATCCAAACTCTTCTGAAAGAATACTGAAAATAAAGTCTGTACTCTGCTGCGGTAAGAATCGGTAATGGCTTTGGGTTCCGTTTAAGAATCCCTGCCCTACAGGACCGCCTGCACCAATTGCAATCTTAGACTGAATAATATTCCAGCCTGAGCCTAGCGGATCTTTGTACGGATTCATAAATACAATAAGACGTTTAATCTGGTAGTATTTAAGAACCTTAGAAAATGCAAGGGAACCAATAAGTGAAATTGCAATAATAGAAAATCCGTAAGCAATCCATATCATGTAGCGCGGGAAATGAAAATACTTTCGTAAAATCAAGCTTACAGACGCAATAAATGAAGTTGTAAAAATAAGGATTACACGGAATTTTGTATTTGTTAAAATTGTAATAATTGAATACGGATGCTCTGCAATTTCACTGTTCCATACCGGAAGAATTGCAAAAATAATTGTGAGCATACCAAATGCAAAAATATATAAAATGTATCTGATTGGTATATCTGCAATAAAGCACATGAACAAAAAGATTGGAATGTAAACGCTGGCTGTTCCCATATCAGGCTGAATAAGAATAAGGCCCATTGGAAGCATCATTATTCCCATTGCAATTAAGAACCTTTTGAGCTGATTTTCATTCTTACTGTTGTCCAGGTATCGCGCAAGATATAGTATAAAAAATATCTTTCCGAATTCCGAAGGCTGAATTCCAAACTCACCTATTCCAATCCAGCTTCTGGCTCCGTTTACAAGACGTCCAAAAATTCTTGTATAAATTAAAACAAAGATAAGACCTATATAAAACCACGGAGAAATATTTTCGAGCCTGCGGTAATCATACAAGGTCATTATTATTAATAATACAAAACCTATTCCTGCCCAGATAATCTGCTTTTTATATTCGTTTGTTACAGAAATACCTTCTGAGTTTATACTTGAAGAATATATGAACATTACGCCCATTGTTACAAGAACGGCAATTACAAGAATGAGAAAGTAATCGAACATTGATAAAACTTTGTTTTTCACTTGTAAACTCCTACTCCATTCGTCCTCTGTTGCTGTTCTGCTGCTCAAGCAGGTATGCAAAGCCAAGTTCATGTATTGCTTCGTCAAAGGTCTGGTTTGCAAATATTCCCTGAATAATTATATTTGTACAGTAAGGTGCCCACCATTCCCATGTGTTGCAGGCTTCGACAATTGTTACAACACAGATTCTGTCTTCCGGTGGTGCATCATAAGGCGCATATGCAACAAGCCATGAGTGCCAGCTCTGATCATTTTTTCTGTTTGGATTACTATATGGTTCAACTTCGGCAGTACCGGTTTTACATGCAATCTTTACAATTTTGTTATTCATAGGATACTGTGGAGTTCCGTCTGTTACTGTATAACGTAAAGCAACCTGAATTTCTTTCCAAACTGAATTATCAATTGTTGATTCTATAAGTACAGTTGGTTTTACTTCCTGAATTATTTCGTCTGTTACAGGGTCGCGTACTTCTTTAAGAAGATGCGGTTTGTAAATAACGCCTTCATTGCTTACCATGGCAATCATGTTTGCAAGCTGCAGCGGTGTTGCTTCCATGTAGCCCTGACCAATTGAAACAGACATTGTATCACCACCAACCCATTTTTCATGATACTTTTTCTGTTTCCATTCTGCTGTTGGTACAAGACCCGAAACCTGGCTTGGTAAATCAATCTGGGTACTCTGACCAAAACCAAATTCCTTTGCATACGAAGCAATTTTTTCTATACCAAGGTAGTCTCGTCCAATTGTCCAGTAATAAATATCGCACGATTGTGCCATAGCATTTTTAAGATCGAGCCAACCGTGTCCTGTGTGAACGTGACAATGGAAAGTTCGTCCACCGTAGAACATGCTACCTTTACATTCAATTGTTTTAGAAGAAGGAAAAGCCTTTTCCTGAAGCATTGCAGCACTCATAACAATTTTGAATGTAGATGCCGGCGGATAAGAAATCTGAACTGCACGGTTAATAAGTGGCTTTGAAGAATCATTCAAAAGCTTTGAATAAAGGTTTCCTGCATCGTCGGAAGTAAACAGGTTTGAGTCAAAGTTCGGATACGAAACCATTGCAAGAATTTCACCGGTAGCAGGTTTAAGGACTACGCTTGCCCCTACACGCTCACCCAATGAATCTTCTACAAGCTCCTGGATTCTTGAATCAATTGTAAGAACAAGCTTCTTTCCCATTTCCGGAGGTTCTACAATAGGTTCATCAGAAATAATACGGCCATGAACATCTACTGTTGCAAGCTCGCGTCCGTTTTTACCCTGCAGAAGTTCATCATATTGTTTTTCAATTCCTGTCTTACCAACAACACTTGTATTTGTATAACCTTTGTTGTAAAGAACAGTCATTTCATCCTTATCAATATCACCAACGTAACCAATGATATGAGAAAGTGAAAGTGTTGTATAAGCATAGTTTCGTACAGGTTTAGAAACCCATGAAACTCCAGGAAGGTCAGAAAGATTTTCTGCAATATTTGAAATTATATTAAAAGAAACGTTTGTCTTTACCTGAATTGAAGTATAAGAGCGTCGTACATTTTTTGGAATCTTTTCATCAATCTGGGCTTTTGGAATGCCAAGATAGCCTGCAAGCTTAACCATTACAGTATCGTATTTTGCAGAAGGAATTTCTCCTGGAGTTACTTCAACAGCAAAAGAGTCGTTGTTAATAACTAAAGGCATATCTGCATTGCGGTCATAAATTTCACCGCGCGAAGCAGGAAGCGAACTTATCTGACTCGAAATTGTTCTTGACTGGTTTTTATATTCTTCACCGTTTGTAATCTGCATTGAAAAAAGTCTGAGGACATAAATAAAGAATGCGGCACAGGTCATAAAAAAGAGAACTATAACTTTTCCGTTTTTAGAAATATTACTGGCCATTTTTAAATCTTGTCTATCATATCCTTGGTGTCATGAATAGAAAGCGGCACTTTGAAGAACGAAAGAAACTTAAAGATAAAAGGTGCTAAAACAATATTTGCACAGAACTCAAACAGGAAATAATAAGAAATTATGCTGTAAGAATTCAAATTAAGCTTTGGGAAGAATAATGATATTAAGAATATTAAAAGCTTTTTTGTAAGGGTTGCAATTCCTACAGAAGTCATTGGAATTACAATTCCCGAAATGATAATTGTGTTAGAAAAGAATCCGCAGATGTACCCTATTATTGTTCTGTAAACACAGTTCAGGCCAAGCGGAACTCCTGTTATAAAATCAAGGAAAATACCTGAAATAAAGCCAGATATTTCTCCGTAAACTTTTCCGTTTAAAAGTGAAACATAAATGCAGCAGATTAAAACAAGATCAGGAACAACAAGCAGAAATGAAATGTTAGAAAGAATTGAAGATTCAATGATTGTTGCGGAAAATAAAATTAATGTTGTAATAAGCATTGACTTTACCATTTTATTCTACCTTCCTGTCATTAAGCTGCTTTTGATTAACTACAACAACATTTTCGAGTCTTGAAAAATCTATGATTGGAATAAGTTCAATATTAAGCGAAGAGTTATAATCAAGACTTGTGATTTTTGAAATTGTACCAATCGGAATATCTTTAAGGTAATTGTCGTTTTCGCCGGAGGTAACAATAATGTCGCCGAACGAAAGATCGCTTGCAACGTTTTTACGGATATACTGTAAAAGCAAAGGTTTATCCTGGCTTCCGGTTCCGTTTACAAGTCCTAAATCACGGGAGTTCTGGATGCGTGCAGAAACTATGTAATTCAAGTTATATACAGGCATTATCTGACTTGTAAATGTTCCTACCTGAACTACCTTACCAACAAGACCGCGGTTTCCGTTCTGATAAGCAATTACCGGCATATTCTTTTTAATTCCGTTTATGCTGCCTTTGTCGATTGTAAGGTATGTATAAACGTTGTCAAAATCACGGGAGATAATTTGTGCCGGATAATTTTTTTCATCAAGAGAAATTGCAAAGTCAAGCTGTTCCTTAAGGCGTTCATTTTCCTTACGGATATCTGCGTTGGAACGCTGCATTTTTTCGTAGTTTTCAAGTTTGATTACAAGATCGTTATAGTCTTTTTTAAGCTGCTTAAGTTCCTTTACTGCATTAAAGGTATCTGCAATTCCGTTTGTAACAAAATGAACGCCTTTTTCTACAGTTGAAATTGCGGTAAATCCAATTTTCTTAAGGTTCAGGATAAAACCGCCGCCGCTGAAATTTAAAATTACATTCGAAATAAGTAAAAGCCCGATGAGAAGAAATTCTGGAAATCTAAACCGAAAACTGTTCTTTTTTTCAGACATAATAAGACCTTTTGTTAAGGACTATTCGTTGAGGCTGTCGTAAATAGAACGTTCAGAAGACATATTCTTGAACAGACTGAAGGCCTCGCCTGCACCAAGAGCAACACATTCAAGTGGTTTTTCTACAAGAATTACAGGTACACCTGTTTCTTTAGAAATGAGTCTTGGAAGCTCACGAAGCATTGAACCACCACCAGTCATAACGATACCGCGTTCAATAATATCTGAAGCAAGCTCTGGAGGAGTTTCGCTTAATACAATCTTAATTTCATCTACAATCTTGTTTACAGGATCTTTAAGAGCTTCACGAACTTCTACACTGTCTATTTCAAGGCGTCGTGGAAGACCTGTAATTGCGTCTGTTCCTTTAAGTTCCATCTTTTCGATTGTCTTTTCAGGAGCAGCGTTACCAATCTGGATCTTAAGGCGTTCTGCAGCTGGCTGACCAATAATAAGGTTATGAACAGAGCGTACATGCTTTACAATTGCTTCATCAAACTTATCGCCGCCAACACGGATAGAATGTGTAACAACCATACCGCCAAGCGAAATTACAGAAACTTCTGTTGTTCCACCACCAATGTCGCAGACCATGTGTCCTGCAGGTTCGTAAATAGGGATTTTTGCACCAATAGCTGCTGCCAGAGATTCAGGAATAACTTCTACTTCCTTTGCACCAGATTTAAGTGCTGCTTCAATAAGAGCACGTCGCTCTACATCAGTTACGCATGAAGGAATACCAATTTTCATACGGATTGATTTGAACATCTGATGTCTTGGAATAATTTTCTGGATGAAGTATTTTATCATTTTTTCTGTACTGTCAATGTCTGCAATAACACCGTCAGCCAGAGGTCTGATTGCTATAATGTTTCCAGGTGTACGGTCAAGCATTCGTTTAGCTTCTGAACCTACTGCAACTGTTTTTTTAGTACCGCGTTCTACGGCAATAACAGAAGGTTCATCTACGACCATACCTTTATCTTTTACATATATGAGGGTATTACAAGTACCTAAATCGATACCAATATCTGTAGAAAACTTATCAAAAAATCCCATCAAAATCCTCCCATGATTTTTTGCGATTTATTTTTTTAATTAATATATTATACAACTATTTTAATAAATAATAAAGAATATTCTTATATTATTATCATTATTCAGATAATTTTTTTACTGCTCCAGCATGATTTGGCTGAATTTTACGCGCTTTCCTCCACTCTGCACGCGCAGAAACAAGATTTTCCTGCTTTTCAAATATAAGACCTAGACCATAATGTGCATCGGCAGAGTTGTCATTTTTTTCCAGAACAAGGTCAAACTGTTCCTTTGCATTTACAAGATCGTTAAGGTCTATATAAATATTTCCTAAAAGAAGTCTGCTTTTAAGAATTATTTCATCATTTGAACTGTTGTTTATGATTCTGAAAAGATACTGCTGGGCAGCTCCTGTTTCGTTTGCTTTATAATACTGTTCTGCAATACTGAGCAAAAGGAAATCTGATTCGCGTACTAAAAGTGCTTCTGTAAATGCAGAAATACTTTCATAAGTTTGTCCAAGTGAAGCGTATGAAAGTCCAAGGTATTCGGCAATGTCATCTGCCTGGTAACCGTTTTCTTTTGCAAGAGTCAGATATTTTATTGCAAGATCTGCGTAGTAATAAGTTGTGATTGTGTTTTTGTAAAAGTATGCCTTTCCAAGCATGTATTGAAGCTGCGGCAAAAGCGATTTACTTGATTCATACATTGCAAGACGAAGGTTGTTTATGCATTCATCAAGATATTCCTGAGTCTGATAAGTATCTATCTGTGAAACTGCAAGATAAAAACATGCATAGCCGTAATATGTAAGCACTGTGTTGTTGTATGGTTTACTCTGAAGAAAGATTTTTCCCTGTTCATAAACATCTTTATAGTCGTTCTGTACCCAGGCCTGTTTGATTGTTTTGATTGTGATTTTGTTTTTGTTGTAGTTTCTTACAAGGAAGATTCCTAAAGTTACTGTTCCGGCGACAAAAAGAAGAATACCAGAAACTATTAAAAGGTTTCTAAAAAAGTGATTCTTTTTCTTTGCAAAATTTTTTTGTTCGCTTTTGTTTTTCATTGTAATAAAATAAACAAACGGGACAATAAGCCGGGTTCTGTCTACATAAGAAACTTATGTAATTACCATCTATCCGAACTTTCTGTTACCAGAAAGCTTTAGCGGCCTACCCGCAGTATAAGCTCGGAATAACAAACTGCTGCTCGGCCTTGCTCCAAATGAGGTTTACCCGCATTATCTGTTACCAGATAACCGGTGGTCTCTTACACCACCTTTTCACCCTTACCTGTTGCCAGGCGGTATACTTTCTGTTGCACTATCTGTCGTTGTACTGGGCTATGCAAGTAATTATGCAGCTGCCAGTAAACGCCCGGTTCTTATCCGGCATTTTTTCCGAAGGAGCCCGGACTTTCTCTCATAATTTTATCTTATCATCAGGATAAACTTACGCGGTAATATCCCGTTTGTTTACAATTGTTTTAAGAAGAAAATTACTCTTCTTCCTCTGAGCGCTCATCTTCCTCTTCTTCGTCAGCATCATCTGCTTCTTCGTCGAGGTCTTCATCTTCTTCGTTTTCAAGCTCTTCATCTGCATCGTCGTAGAGCTTTTCTTCTCTTTCTTCTTCGTCAAAGCCTTCTTCATCACCAAAGTCTTCGTCATCAAGATCTGCAAGGCTTCCTGCTTCTTCAAGGCTGAAGTATGAATTGTATGCATCTTCGTCGCCTGATTCTTCGTAGAAAAGAATGCGGCTGCAGTATGGACAGAAGTTGATAGAATCACCTTCGCGAACAAGGTTTGCAAACTGTGCAGGAAGAATCATGTGACAACCAGTACAAACACCGTTTCTTACGGCAACAATACCTTCTGAATTGCGCTGAATGATTCTTTGGAACTTGAAAAGGATTTCCTGATCAAGGTCTGGAGTGATTTTATCTTCGTCTTTCTTAAGCTTTGTGAGCTCTGAATCATAGCTTGCAAGTTCTTTGTTCAATGAATCTTTAGAAGAATTAAGGTCTTTTTCCTGTGAAGCAATCATGTCTTCATTGATTTTGAGTGTTTCTTTGATTTCTTCAAGAAGCTTTTCTTCTTTCTGGAGTTCTTTGCGAACTTCATTTTCTTTTTCTGTTGCTTCTGAAATCTGTTTTTCCAAAGCTTCATATTCACGGTGAGTCTGGATATCATCCATTCCCTTTTCACCCTTTTCGCGTGACTTAACAGCTTCGTCAAGGTCAAGCTTTAACTGGCCTACCTTTGTTTTTACTTCTTCGTATTCATTATTCTTTTCGATATATTCTTTCTTCATTCTGGCAAGAAGCTCTTCCTGTGAACCAAGCTGCTTTGGAGCTTCTTCTTTTTTCTGTTCCAGATCATATTTTTTTACAAGAATTGTCTGTAATTTCTTTAATTTTTCAAAAATGTCTTGTGTTGCCATTAAGGTTTCCTCTAATAAAATATCATAAAATTATATATAAAATACTTTTTTTCGTCTACACGTCATTGCGAGGAGCAAAGCGACGTGGCAATCCATAAATTTTAATACCTGGAGTGCCACGCTTTGCTCGCAATGACGTAGTAGTTTTACTCCATGTAATCACGAAGTCCGTTTGCACGTCTTGGGTGGCGGAGTCGGCGCAGAGCCTTGGCTTCAATCTGACGGATACGTTCACGGGTTACTTCAAAATAAAGACCAACCTCTTCCAAAGTAAGTGAATAACCGTCTTTAAGACCAAAGCGCATCTTAAGAACTTCCTGTTCACGTTCCGGCAATGTTGCAAGAACTGTAGAAACCTGCTCTTCCAGAAGCTTCTTTTCTGTCTGTGTTGCAGGATTGTCTGCTACCTTGTCTTCAATGAAGTCTCCGAGCAATGAATCTTCTTCTTCACCAATTGGTGTTTCCAAAGAAATAGGCTCACGGGCAACGTTCTTAACCTGTTTAACACGACTGAGTGGCCAACCAAGCTGCTGTGCAATTTCGTCATCTGTTGGTTCACGGCCAAGCTTCTGCATAAGCTGACGGCTTTCTCTTACAACCTTGTTAATCTGTTCAATCATATGTACAGGAACACGGATTGTACGAGCCTGGTCAGAAATAGAACGTGTAATTGCCTGACGAATCCACCAGGTAGCATATGTAGAGAACTTAAAGCCCTTGCGGTATTCAAACTTTTCTACTGCTTTAATAAGACCAATGTTTCCTTCCTGAACCAAGTCAAAGAAATGAAGTCCACGGTTTGTATATTTTTTAGCAATAGAAACTACAAGTCTAAGGTTTGCGTTGATAAGCTTGTTTTTAGCTCTTTCCATCATTACACGGCCGCTTTCAATTTCCTGTGCCATTTTAATTATATCTTCAACGTTGTTTTCGTAATCAAACTCAAGCTTGTGAAGCTTACGGTCAATCTTTTGAATCTGGGTATAAATTTCACGGATTTCATCTGCACTCATGTGGAGCTTTTCTGTAATCTTAGCTGCCTGTGAACGGATAGAAATCTTTTTACCAAGACTGCGGAGCTCTGAAGGATTAGTAATCTGAAGCTCTCTCATCTTTTTTTCCTGTTTAAGATGATACTCTTCGATTTTTATAGTAGCTTCGCGGTATTTCTGAGTAAACTTTTCGAGTTCTTCTGTCTGAATATCAATTTTCTGAAGCTCTGGAAGAATCTTTTTGCGCAATGCTACAAGCTGATCATTATCAAAGATTGCGCTAGACTGCTCTGCTTCAAAAAGCTGCTTTTTAAGAGCAACGTACTGCTTCATTTCTGCAAGAACAGGCTTAATGTGTTCACCATAGGCACTCTTAAGACGGCGTTTATCTGCCATTTCTTCATTGAGTTCCTTACGTGTTTTTCCAGGTTCATGAATATCGATTCTTGTAAATGCTTTAAGCGCAATGTTATAGAATTCAGGAATCATAATACCCGAACCCTTGATAACATCTTTAATGATGTTGTTTCCGTCTTCCATCTGCTTAGAAAGCTCTACTTCCTGGTCTGCAGTAAGAAGATTTTCTTTACCAATTTCGCGCAAATAAAGGCGGATTGGATCATCTACGCTTGAATCCTTATCACTGTTTACAAGACGAGATTTAGCATTTTCGGAATCTTTTTCAAAGTTTTCAATTTCCTTTATTTCGTCATTTGCACCGTCAACATCTTCATCGTCTTCCTGTTCAAGAATAATGTCATCGTCATCTTCGGTAACGTCAACATCATCCTGTGAATCAGGCATATCTGGTTCCGGTTCGTCATCAGAAATAAGGTCTGTTTCTACGAGCTGAATATTATTATCAGTCAGGAATTTTAATACATTTTCCATGTCGGGAGAGTTTACAAAATCTTGTCCTAAGATATCTGTTGCCTCATCCCAAGTTACAAAAGGTTTATCTTTTGCAAAATCCAGAAGTTTTTTTACAGCAGGGTTAATGCTTGTTTCTTCCATAAGATTTTTCACCTACTTTGTTAATAATTGAGCCTGTTTATCAAGCTCCATTTTTTGAGTAAGA
>JAFZLJ010000026.1 GCA_017551545.1 Treponema sp.
ATCGTATTCATCCTGAATATTGGAGTATGGGAATTACTACAGAAGCACTTAAGGAAGTGATACGGTTCGTCTTTTGGGGAAACTTCCCACAAACAAACGAGTTGAAATGCTATACCCTGTCATTTATTACTATATTAATTTTCCATTTCCAACAGCATCAGCAAAGGCTAAGAAACTTTCTGATTTTATGATAGCAAGACCTTGTCTTTCATCACCGAGTACCACAAGCTGATCTCCGGGTGAAATCTCAAATATCTTTCTTGCCTTGGCAGGGATTACAATCTGACCTTTATCACCTACGGTTACCAGTCCGAAAAGATGTTTCCCTTTTGGCGGAAGTGCCATACCCATGCTGTCCTCCGATTCATAATTAGCAAGATCATCAAGCGACACTTCAAATATTTCCGCAAGAATTTTACACTTATCCAAGTCAGGAACAGTTTCTCCGTTTTCCCACTTTGCTACAGATTGGCGAGAAACACCGATTTTCTCAGCGATATCTTCCTGTGTCATATTTTTCATTTTTCTAAGAGTTACCAGATTGTCATGAAACATCGTTTTTTCTCTCTTTCTTTATTCCGAGTACCGCCCATCTGAAGAAAGGAATCCTTGATATCACGGCATTCAAAGCATATGCTACCACAAATCCGGCAATCAGGCTGAAGGTATAAATCATTGCTGCCGGAAGATTCCCGGGTTTTCCCAAAAGCAAAGCAACTGTTGATATCCCAAGATAATGGAATACATATAGCCCGAAATTATTTTTGCTCATCCATGTCGTAAAAGCATTTTGCTTATCAGCATACTTCGATGCACCGCTTAGGATCGCCATGCTCATAAGCCATCCAAATCCTGCAAATAGCACTGATTTGTTAATAGGCGCATCCGCATAGTTTTTACCAAAGTACACGGCACAGAATGAAATTCCCACACCTGCGGCAAGTACAAACAGCAAAACGAAATACTTCTTCAGCGTCTCGATGACTTCATCATGTGAGAACACAAAATATCCAAGCAGGAACGCAACACCGTAATATCCGAATCTATATACTACAACAACCGGAGTATTAAAAATCTGCGCCGCTCCCCATATTACTACAGTCATCAAAAGTATTGCTATGATGTTAGCCTTTCCTCCCAGTTCCCACAGTCTGTCCTTCTCGATTTTTCTGACGAGTAAAAGCACCATCGAAAACAGCCATAACAGCTGTATGTACCAAAGAACTCCGGATCCGATTAACGCCATGATGAAATACTTGATTACACCGGGTACTTCCTGCATAGAATCGAAAGCGTCGCCGATTGACATACTGACATATCCCTGGATGAACTGAAATACAAATAATCCTATAGTAGAAGGGATCAGCAGTTTTCTTGTCCTGCTTTTTGCAAATTCCTTTGCGGTATGATTATCCAAATAATATCTGGAGCAAATTCCCGATATAAGGAACAGCAGAAGCATAAACCACGGATAGACCGCATACAGGAAAATGTCATAATACTGCACATCAAGAGTAGTAATCTTTCCTAAGCCACCAAGAATACCTTCGCCATTATACATGTAAAGCACATGATAAATGACAACCAGAACTACAGTTACCCATCTGATATTGTCTAAGTAGTATTTTCTCATAAATACCTCACCTTTGCAATTTTTCTTAACATTATCGTAATAGTAAGGCAAAGAAATGTCCACCAACCAACCAAACCGAACATTTACATAGGTGAAATGTTAAATTTGGTTGGCAAGATATTACATAAAACCGGCAACTTACGCAAAAGGTGATTTTCAACTCGGCCTGATGGGGTTATAGTCTTCTTAACTTTTAAGGAGGCTAAACCCGCTATGATTAACAAAAACAAAACTTTACCTTTTATTCTTTATGTGACTTTTGCACATTGTATTACTTATTTTATCTGCGGTGTATTTTTTTCGCAGCTGATGGGCTACAGCGAGTGGTGGAAGCAGCCGGTTGTCTGTGATTATTTCAGAACCTTTGATGGTGGTGCCAGTGCTGCCGGTCCTTTTGTTCAGATTATCAGAGGACTTTTGTATGGATTTGTTTTACTCATGCTTCGTGATTTTATTAAATCAAAAAACGGATGGCTTAAGCTCTGGGTAATTTTTTTAGGAATCGGAATTATTGGTGCTCCAGCCGCAGCTCCAAGTTCTATCGAAGGTGTTGTTTATTCAAAACTTCCGTTTGCTTTTCATTTTGTCGGCCTTCCGGAAATTACCAGTCAGACACTTTTATTTAGCATTCTCGTTTACAGACATCTTAATCCCGCAGAACAGAAATCAGAAAAAGCTCAGTTTATAATTCGAGCGTTGATTGGAGCTGTAATTGTCTTTATGGCTTATGCTGCAATATCAATTGTTTTTGCTCTCATACAGAATGTGCCTATTGATGAAGGAAGTGCAGATATCAAAAATATGGGACAGTTCATTGTACCGGTGGTTTTTGTATTCATCTGTTCGCTGATTAAGAGATTCAATCTGTTTGTAAAGCTTGGTGTTTTGTATGTTTTTTCTGCTCTTTCATTCTTCCTTTATCAGAGTTTAATTTTGAATCAGTCAGGTTTAACTTATGCTCTTATAGCGCCAGTTTTCACAACCTTTGTTTACTTTTTGTTCATCAAAATCAGCGAAAAACGTGCTATAATAAAAGAATGAAAATTGTAATTCAGACAGACAGTTCGGTTCAGGAGACAACTCTTTCAATTACCTGCAAAGATATTACTCCTGAACTGGAGCGCCTTATCAGTGTGTTCCGTCTTGCAGACAAAAAACTTTCAGCAAAGAAAAACGGGGAAGTTCATCTTATTGAATTGAAGTCTGTTTTGTATGTTGAAAGTCTGGAGCGGAATACTTTTATTTATACCGATGATGATGTTTACGAAAGTAATTACCGGCTTCATGAGCTTGAGTCTATGCTCGGCGAATGTAATTTTGTCCGCGTAAATAAATCAACCCTTCTTAATCTGAATAAAATCAAAAGCATTAAATCTGATATAGACCGCCGAATCCGCGTTACTCTTGAAAACGGATATCAGCTTATAATTTCGCGCTCTTATGCAGAAGAGTTCAAGTCAAAAATCTATGCGCATGGAGTTTCAAATGAAAAATAAATTGGTTAGTTTTATAAAAGATTTTCTTGAAATCTCAGCTTTCATCATTCTTGTTTTTACAATTCTTACGGTCGCTCTTGGAGAAGGAGCAGGGCAGGTTTCGAGCCTGTTCAGACTTGGAAACTCCGGAATTTCAGTTGAATCTTTGCTGCAGCTTTTTGCCTGGACACTTGGTGTTTGTTTGATAAAGCTTGTATTTTTAACTGATGTAGTGTTCAAATCACTGAATGGTGTTGTCAGATATGTTTTGTGCTTCGGGCTGATTACAATTCTTCTTGTGATTTTTGCATTCTGTTTTAAATGGATTTCAAACGAACTTAAATATTGGCTTACTTTCTTATGTTGTTATGCAGTGAGCACGGTTATAAGTATTGTTGCTTCAAATTTAATAAACAAAAAAGAAGATAAAAAGCTGAATGATGCCTTGAATATGCTGAAAGAAAAAAATTATTTTCATGAGAAAATACTGATGGAGGACAACCAGGATGAATGAATTTGGGAAATATATGATAGTGATCAAGACTTCACTTTTTCCCGCATCAAAGGATGAAGTGTTTAACAAATTACAGAAACTAAAGCTTTTACAGTATATAGCCTGGCCATATGCAACATTTACGCCGGTAGGCGAAAAGATTTCTGTGTGGCGGGCCGGGACAAGTTCTGCTTACAAGTTCAAACTCTTTGGTATCATACCTTTCGGAACGCATAAGATAAATGTCATCAAGTTTGATAAGGATGATGGCATCTATACGCATGAAGGTAACGAATACGTTCCGACATGGAATCACAGGATTGTATTAGAAGACATTACATCGAATCAGTGTCTATACTCTGATATTGTTGAGATAGA
Source organism: Treponema sp. (assembly GCA_017551545.1). Taxonomy (GTDB): domain Bacteria; phylum Spirochaetota; class Spirochaetia; order Treponematales; family Treponemataceae; genus Treponema_D. The sequence continues at coordinate 3,980 of JAFZLJ010000026.1, forward strand.
AGCCGGTTGGAAGACAATATTTGTCTACCTATGGGCAAAGTGTTTTTATGTGCACAGACAGAGAAGATGGATCAGGCTCCTGAGTACGGATAAGAAAAACTGATTTAGGGGAGGATATTATGCCTACAGTCAGGGAAAACGGATTTGAGGGAGAGCTATATATCGGTGACGGGACAAAAGATATGGTTATGATCGTCATGTCCGGTTCCAACGGTGGAATGAGCATTACCAGAACAGAAGCGCTGTTTTACCATAAAAATGGTATTCCGTCGCTTGCTCTCGCGCTGTTCAAAACGAAACAGACCGGAGAGTTTCTGGACAGAGTTCCGGTAGAATATGTTGAAAATGCAATTAAATGGCTTAAGGAACAGGGATTTCAAAGGATCGGAATAGATGGAATGTCGAAGGGAAGTGAGATGGCCTTGCTTTCAGCTTCCATGTTCTCAGAGCTATCGTGCGTTATCGCAAGGGTTCCTTCATATTTTGTCAGTGAGGGATTATCCGGGAAGGGAAAATCAAAGGGACCATCCGGAACATCCTGCTGGAGTTATAAAGGAAAAGAGCTTTCATATGCTCCATATAATCAAAGGGCATTTGATATGTTGAAAATGTTCAGAGAAGAAAGGGAACTTCACATTATACGATTCAATCGTGACAAGAATGTAACGCCGGAAACGATCATTCCGGTAGAGAATATAAAGGCTCCAATACTGCTTTTGTCATCAAAGAATGATGAAGTGTGGCCGTCATATGAGAGTTCATTATATATTGAGGATCGACTGAAGAAGAATGGATTTGAATACAAGGTCAAGCATGTCGCATATGATCATATGAGTCATGCGATGATAACAAAGGTTCCACTAGGCATTAGACTTGTGTTCAAATCAGAGCGCAGGCACCCTAAAGAGTGCAAGACTGAAAGAAATGAAATGAAAAAAGAGTTATTGGATTGGGTGAGAGCAATCTGATTATAGAATTATAGTATGAGTAAGTTTAGGATACCGAAAATTAATTCCATTCATTTTGGGGCAATATGGATAGTGATATCTTTGGTCATTGGTATATTACTGCCTGCTGTTATTTGGGTTGTCACTGGTGCTTTCTGTTGGGGATTATGTATTATTGGGGGAATCATCCTTTTAGTATTTATCATTGTATTTACCATAGAAATGAAACAGGATTCTGAAAATAAACCATACTATGAGCGATATCTTAGCGAAGATATACCTTTCGACTCCGACAAACAGATAGCTGTAATTAAGTGCAGTATCTGCACCGGAGAGAAGGTGGCAGGTTTTAAGAGTAAAGAAGATGGTCATTTTACTGAGGTGATGCTAATTAGAGGGGCTAAGGATTTAGATTTATTTAAAGAAATATACAAGATAGAAGAGATAAAAAAGGAATACTAAGAAATTCCAGGTTTGCCGGGATGAGGACTTCGCAAAATTTTAGTCTTTAGAAATTATATAAGTTCCAGCTGCCATTAGAATTAAAGCTATGCAGAATGCAAAACCCGGAAACTGCCCGTATATCACAATTGAAAGCAAAGCGCTGATGAATGGCGAAATTGAATAATACGAGCTGGTTCTTGCTGCGCCCAAAAATCGCTGAGCCTGAATGTATGTAAATACGCTGAGTCCATAAGCGAAAAATCCGAGCAGAAGGGCGAGAAAAATAAATGATGAAAACCCAGCTCGCTCACCTGTAATTAAAGCAACAAAAATTGCACCTGTTCCAGAACCAATTCCTTTTATCATTGCAATTTTTGGAGTGTCGCAATCAGAGAGCTTTCGGGTACAGTTGTTTTCAAAACCCCAGGCAATACATGCAAGAAATGCAAAAACTGAATATGGTGAAAAAGAAAGAGATTTACTTCCTTCAAATGACAGAAGAATTCCTGCAATGCTAACAAGGATAATTCCGATCCAAAGATGGGGTGAAATCTTTTCCTTAAAAATCAAAAAGGCAATTACAGAAGTTGCAGCAATCTCCAGATTATTGATAAGTGAAATGTTTGCTGCAGAAACTTTCGTTAAGGCTGTCATAAGAAGAACCGGTGCCGCAATATCGAGAACTATCATTTCTATGATATACGGTAAATCTTGTCTTACGATTTTTCTTGCGTTGGATTTGCCGGTTATGTTTTTTATAAAACATAAAGGAAGCATCCCGATTCCTGCTCCCAAATACAAAAGACCTGCCATAAAAGATGGCGGAATCTTTGCCATGAGAAGTTTTGAAAATGGTGTGCTCAAGGCATAAAGAGCTGCTGCTGTAATTGCAAGAAAGATTGCCTTTGTTTTATTTGCCATTTTTGATTCCCACGTTACAGTTTTTCAAGAACGACAAGTTGTCCATAAGCACGCTTTTTTATGGTTAAAAGCTTGAATCCCGATTTTTCAAAACGCGATGCAATTTCTTTTGAAGAAAAGAATTCTCCATTCAGATTTCTTACAAGAAAGTTTATGATTTTTCTGATTACAAACGGAAAATTCGGATCAGCAATATAAAGCTTTCCGCCGTTTTTCAGAATTCTCGCTGCTTCATTTTCAAAGGCTTGTTTATCAGGAAAGTGATGATATGCCATGCAGGCAATTACTGCATCAAGGCTGTTATCTGCAAATGGGGTAGCCTCGCATGAACAAAGCTGAATATCCATTCCGGAGCATTTTGCTTTTGCCACTTTGAGCATTTCGTTTTCTACATCAATTCCATGTGCAACAATATTGAAACGCTCAGACAAGGTTTTTAGAATTGTTCCCGTTCCACAGCCTACGTCCAGAACCTGTGCAGAATCTGAAA
>JAFZLJ010000027.1 GCA_017551545.1 Treponema sp.
ACATTTGTATTCATGGATCAGGATACTTACGAACAGTTTGAACTTGCTAAGGAAGACCTTGGTGACTATGCAGGATACATCACTCCTGATGATGACCTTGAAGTAAACCTTACATTCTACGAAGGAAAACCTGTAGGTATTGATCTTCCTGTTCGCATTACTCGTACAGTAACTTACTGTGAACCAGGTGTTAAAGGCGATACTTCTGGAAAATCTTTGAAGCCAGCTACACTTGATACAGGAATTGAAGTTCGTGTTCCATTGTTCATCAACACAGATGACAAGATCGTTATCGATTCACGCGACGGCTCATTCCTTGAAAGAGCAAAAGACTAATATTAAAAAATAAAACATATACAATATTAAAATTCATAGCTGATTTCCGACGGGGTGCCTGCAGGCATTCCGCTCGCCCAGAATATTGGGGAAATTGCGGACTTTGGCGAGGTGGTTTTTATGATTACTTTGAAATTCGGTGGAACGTCCATGGCAAATGCCAGACGTATCCTAGCTTCTGCGGATATTATTATTAACCGCGCAAAAGAAGACAGGTTGGCAGTCATTGTTAGTGCAGTGGCCGGTGTTTCAAATGCTCTTCAGACAGCAATTGATGCTTGTGTAGGCGGTATTTCTGGTGCAAATTATGTAACCGATTTACGCAACACTCACAACGAAATCTGTCTGGAATTGCAGTCAAAGCTCAATGGTTTTGATGCCGAAAAGACTATGGCACGCCTTGAGCCGAATTTCGAAGAACTCGAAAAGCTCCTTGCCGGATGTGTTTCTTTCTGCGAATGTCCTGATACTGTTCATTGCCGTATCATGGGTATGGGCGAATTACTTTCAGCTCCTATTATGGAAAACGTTCTGCTTGCAAAAAAACAGAGCGTAATTTTCCTTGACTCACGAAAATTCGTATTTACAACAGGTAACCAGAAAGAAGGCGAGGCCGATTATTCTGCCTGTAACGAAGCGTGTGCTCCTTTCCGCGATGGTGCAAGTCCAACTCAAACAAAAATCCTTTTGTTCCCTGGCTTTATCTGTACCTGGAGTGGTGGACACGGAACAAAGCCTGTAATGGGACTTTTAGGCCGTAACGGTTCTGATTTTTCTGCCGCAATTATTGGTGCTGCTCTTCGTGTTAAACGCGTAGAATTCTGGACTGATGTTGACGGTGTTTATACTGCAGATCCTCGTGTTGTAAAAGACGCAATCCTTGTAGACGATATGTCTTACGAAGAAGCAATGGAACTTTCGTTCTTTGGTTCAAAAGTTCTTCATCCAAAAACAATTGCTCCTTTACAGGCAAAGGGCATTGAAGCCTGGAGCTTGAATAGTCACAACCCAAGTGCACGCGGAACAAGAATTGGTAAAGGACCTTTTGAAAGCCGCGGTAAATCAAGCATCTGTGGTATTTCTTCTTTAAAGCATGTTTCTATGATAAGCGTTGGCGGTTCTCTTATGCGCGGACGCACAGGCATGGCTAGTAAGATTTTCTCTGCAGTTTCAAGCGCTGGATCTTCTATTCTTCTTATTACTCAGTCATCTTCTGAGTACACAATTTCTTTCTGTGTACGCGACGTAGAAGCAGATGCAGTCCGCGATGCTCTTGAAGCAAAGTTCGAACTTGAAATCCGCGAAAAGCTTATTGATGAAATTGAAGTTCATTCAGACTGCGCAATTGTAAGTGTTGTTGGTGACGGCATGATTGCTAACCGTGGTGTTGCAGGAAAATTCCTTAATGCACTTTCGAGCCAGGATATTAATATTCAGGCAATTGCTCAGGGTTCAAGTGAGCGTTGTATTTCTGCAGTTATTGAAAATGAATATGCAGACACTGCTGTTAAAGCTGTTCATCAGTTCTTCTTCCATACTGCACAGACAATCGAAGTATTTGCATTCGGTGCCGGTACAATTGGTGGAACAATGATTGATCAGATTCATGAGCAGAAAGAAAAGCTTCTTAAAGAAAATGTAGATATCAAAGTTCTTTGTATTACAACAATTGACGGTATGATTTTGAACGAGGACGGACTGGATCTTAGCGACTGGCGAGAACAGATGAAAAAGCCTCAGTTCCCGTTCAACTCAAACAAGAACGTTGATGATATCATTAAGTTTGTACGCGAAAAGAAACCGCTCAATCCTGTATTCGTAGATTGTACTGCAAGTTATGATTTACCAGAGCGCTATCTTGATATTATTAATGCCGGAATGAGTATTGCAACTCCAAACAAGCGCGCAAACTCTATGGACATTAAGTTCTATCATGAGCTTCGCCGCACTGCAAATAAAATGCACCGTCGCTTCCTTTATGAAACAAACGTTGGGGCCGGACTTCCTATTATTGATACTCTGCAGAATCTTTATAAATCTGGTGATAAGCTTGAAAGCTTTAACGGAATTATGTCAGGTTCTCTTTCTTATATTTTTGGAAAGCTTGATGAAGGTGTTCCTTTCAGTAAGGCAGTACTTGAAGCAAGAGAGCTTCGCTATACAGAACCTGATCCTCGTGATGATTTGAACGGAATGGACGTTGCCCGCAAGGGACTTATCATTGCCCGTGAATCTGGTTACGACATTGAGCTTAAGGATATTAAGATGTACGATGTGTTCCCTAAGGATTTTGATTCGAGCGGAACTGTTGATGAATTCCTTAAAAAGCTTCCACAGGTTGATGACTACTTTGCAAAGAAAATTGCAGACCTTAAAAAGAAGGGCAAGGTTCTTCGCATGGGTGCAACAATTAAAGACGGAAAAGTCAGCGTTGGCATGATGGAAGTTGGACAGGATGATCCTTTGTACAGCGTAAAGGGTGGAGAAAACGCATTTGTATTCTACACAGAACGCTATCAGCCGATTCCATTGACTGTTCGCGGTTATGGTGCAGGTGCAGGCGTTACTGCTGCCGGTGTATTCGGTGATATTTTGAGAACGGTATCGTTTAATATGGAGCGATAGATTGTCGGGTCAAGCCCGACAATGACATGTCATTCCCGGGCTTGACCCGGGAATCTGTACTAGGAGAATTTGTATGGAAAAGTTTGTACTAAGTATTCTTGTTGAGAACAAAGCAGGTGTGCTGTCTCGTGTTTCAGGGCTGTTCAGTCGCCGTGGTTACAATATTGACTCTCTTACAGTCTGCGAGACCTCCAATCCCGAACAGTCACGCATGACAGTAGTCGTGAAAGGCGATGAGTACATTCTTGAACAGATTCAAAAGCAGCTTGCCAAGCTTGTAGAAGTTCTTGCAATCAAGAAATGCGATTCGGGCTCAACCTGTCAGCGCGAAATGGCTTTGATTAAGGTAAAGGCCGAAGGAACAAACCGCGGAACAATCATTGAAACATGTGACATTTTCCGTGCTCACATTGTTGATGTGGGAATTGATTCTGTGGTAGTAGAAGCTACAGGAAGCGAAGATAAAATAGAAAGCCTCATCCGTTTGCTCGAACCGTTTGGTATTCTTGAATATGTGAAAACAGGTTTGACAGCAATGGACCGTGGCGCTGTTACGATGTAAGTTTCTTCCACACAGTCGAAGCTAATTCATAAACACCAGGCTTGGGTGAAGTGCATTCCCCAAGCCTGAATATTTTTAAACTGAGAGGGAAGGTCTCGTCATAAGCCTGGATTGCCACGCTTCGCTCGCAATGACATGAGTGGCCTGTGTCATTGCGAGGAGCGCAGCGACGTGGCAATCCATGTATAAAATCCAATTTACTTTCCAGAACATCCCCACCAACACATTCAATTTCCACCGGGCAAACAAAATATCCTTCCTCATCATACTCCGGTGCCAGTACAGTAACTTTTGTAATCTCCGCTTTTGCTTCTTCAACAGTTTTAAAATCAACAGGAATCCAAAGAGGCATGGCGGCGTAGGGCATAATCCCATTATCACCTTTAAAAATCTCTTTGATTAGTTTTTTTTGAGCATTAATTAGTTTTAATTCCAGATCTCTGTGCGGTACAATTACAATCATTGCTTTAATTGTATATTTTTTTTTGTATAAATGATATAGTATATTTTAAATGAAGGTATGTTTCGTCATTGCGAGCGAAGCGAAGCAATCCATTTTTTAATATATAGATTGCCACGCTACGCTCGCAATGACGTGGGAGCAGGTAATTAAATGACACTAAAACTTGTATCAAAAAAGAATTTGACAATTTTATGTATTATTCTTTGCGTAGTATTGATAGTGTTTACAACAATTATCTGTATAAAAAACAGTAGAACCTCATCTGTAAAACTATCCTCAACAATTTCAGAATATCAGGAAAACTTAATTGCAAAAAACAAACTTGCCCACACAGGAATTATAAAAGAAAAAGGCGAAGCTCAGTTTGCTTTTACTACAAATCAAAAAAATCAGTTTACTCAGGTTTATAATGACAACCAGAGTGCTGCTCTTGTTATACGCGTAAAATTTAATCCGACTGCCTCTCAAAAAGAACTTCTTACAACAGGAACAGAGCTGCCGTTCAATTTTGGAATCCTTTATTCAGATGACTTTGACAAAAACGGAAAGCTTAAGGAACCGCTTAATACAAAAATTTCTGTTTATGCAGATCTTAGTAAAAAGCTTTCTTATCAGAATAATGAACCTGTTATTGTAGATTTTTCTATGGCAATTCCAAAATCAGAGCATTTTGAAAACTTCCTTCCAACAGGATTTTTTATAAACTCAAGTGTTGCCTGCCAGATTGTAAGTGCGTGTGCAGCTCCTGCTTTAATTGGTTTTGACCTTACTCAGGAAATCACTTTTTACGGATTTTCTTCAAACGGTGGAATTGTAAATTTTCAGAATACTTCTGTAGATTTTTCGGGAGCTTCTCTTGCTTTCCCTGTTCAAAATACACTTAATGCAAATATGCCTCAATACATTCTTACTTTAAATAATAATGAAGAATTAAAAGGAAAGACTGTAAAGTTGAGCATTGGCGGCGAAAAGCTTTATATAAAAAATTCTGCAAATGTTTCAAAACTGGAATTTCCTTCGGCTTCACTAAAGAGTCCGTTCAGTAATGCAGAGTTTTCTGAAAACGCCGAATGTATTACATCATTTTTGCTTCAGAGTGTTCCTGTAACTGATCAATACAAAGCAGTGCGCACAGACCCTGGATTAATCCTTAATTACAATCAGAAAAACTGGCGCGTAAAAGAATATGAAGTTTATGAATGGGACAGATATCCAGGCATCCTTTTGTTCGATATTCTTGATTACGATATTCAAAATGATTTTTTCCGCAGGCTTGCATATTTTGTCGAAAAGCGTGGTTATAAAGGAAAGCTCTGGAGCGATGAAGTTCTGGCAGACAAGCACGGTTACAATGCCCACGACTATTCTGCAGATTCTCTTGCAGCATTCTTTAATAAAGCAACAGAAGAAAACTTTCCTTTGAACGAGGCAGAGCAGACTCTTAAAAAAATCCTTATTGTAAACGGTCTTTTGATTCAAGACGGAGATTATGTAAAAGCAGGCGAGGGTGGTATTGTTTCAATTTCGCGTGAATCTGATGCAGCACTCCGCGCAAAGCTGTTGGCACATGAAGCCTGGCACACCTTGTTTTTCCGCGATGAAGATTTCCGCAATTTTGTTGCAGCAGTTTATTATACTTTTGATCCGGATTCCCGCCAGTTCCTTTTAGACTTTTTTGAATCTCAGACAGGTCTTGGCTACGACATTGAAGATGAATATTTAATGCACAATGAGTTTATGGCATATATTCTTCAGCAGCGCCTTAAGGATGTTCCTGAATACTTTGTTGGAAGAACAAACCTGTGGTCTGTGTGGTCATTTACACCTGTTCTTTCGCAATATATACGTGACACAAATGCAAAGGGCTTTGAGGATGCGGCAATTATTCTGAATGATTATATTCTTGATGTCTACGGAATAAGCGGTGGAAACGTAGCACTTATTACCCGTTAATCAAAAACATTCTGGCAGCTTCAAGTGTTGTAGGAGGTCCGTGACCCGGCATTAATACAACTCCGTCCTGCTGTGAAAAAATATGATTTTCTATATTCGTTCTTAAAATAAATTCTGAATAGCTTGAGTTTGTGCTTCCCATTGAGCCTGCAAAAAGAACATCGCCTGTGAACAAAAGGTTTCCTATTCCATAAACAATAGAATCGGCTGTGTGACCAGGAATTGTAGTAAAGCGGACATTCATTTTTGCAACACGGATTTTTCCGTCGCCCATAAGAACATTTGTGTCGTTCTTTGCAACTTCCCAGTCTGCTGCATATATTTTTGGATTGTAAATCTTTCTTAAGGTTTTAATGCCGTCTACATGGCTTCCGTGGTTATGAGTAATAAGAACTGCCGAAAGCTTTAAGTTTTCATTTTCTATCTGCGAAATCATTCCTTCGGTAATTTTACCAGGATCAATTATAATTGCTTCCTTTGCTTTTTCGTTTACAACTACATAACAGTTTGAAAAGCCTTTAAGATTCAGGTGGAAATAAACTTTCATTCATGACCTCCCTGAGTTCCTTTTTCGCCTTTCTGAAGTGCGCTTCCCTGTTTGTCGAAAAGTGCTTCACGTGTATTAGACATCTTAAAAGAAACATTTGTTCTTTCTGAATTATAAAAAAGCGTGTGCTTTAAGTTACAGTTCTGCATTGAAGTATCTACAAGTGAAGCCATAATGAATCGGGAATTAAAAAGGTCTGAATCATCAAAAGAAGACTGGTAGGCCTTTATTCCGTTAAAGTTATCCTGAATCATATCGCTTGAAGTAAACAAAGTATGGAAAAATGTACTGCCTGAAAAAGATGTAAACATTGAATCTGATTTAATAAATGAACAGTCGTTGAAAACTGCAAAATCAAAAATGCACATGTGGGTCAAAACATTTTCTGCGTGGATATTTGTAAAGGTGCAGTGATGAAAATTGCAGCCGTAGAATTCTTTATTTGAAAAATCTATATCCTGAAAAATCAAGCCGCTTGCACATAGCCCGATTATTTTTTTGTTGGAGCTAATGTAATTGTAGATTTCCTGCTTGAGTTTTCCAGGGTCTGGAATGTGGTCGAGGCAGTAGCTTTTTTCTTCTGTAAGGTTGCCGTCTTTGTCAAAGGTCGAAAGCGCATTGTTTCGGCAGTGTCTTACAAGGCAAGGATTTTCTGTAAACATATCTCTTTTATTTTATAGTGAAAAGGTGTATCATTCAACTATGATTTGCTGGAAATGTAAAAAAGAAATTTCTATTGAAAAACCGGTTCGTAGCGATGAATGTCCGCTTTGTCATGCAGATTTACATGTTTGCCGCGGATGTGATTTTTACGAAAACGGCGCACATAATGATTGCCGTGAAAGCTCTGCAGATATGGTTACTGATAAGGAAAGGGCTAACTTTTGTGATTATTTTAGGGTGAAGAAAGATTGTCGGGTCAAGCCCGACAATGACAACGGCGATGTCATTCCCGGGCTTGACCCGGGAATCTCTAAAGCAGAAAAAGCTCGTAATGATTTTAACGCTCTGTTTGGGGATTAAATATGACAGATTTTGTATTCATAGACAGTGGAGTAGGCGGAATTCCTTATATGACAGCTCTTTTAGAAAAGGAGTCTGGTGCTTCGTGTGTCTATGTTGCCGACAATAAAAACTTTCCTTATGGCGAAAAGTCTCATGATGAAGTTGTTGAATGCGTAACTGCTGTTGTTGAAAAAATCTGTAAACGTTTTGATCCGGCTGTAATTGTACTTGCATGTAATACAATTTCTGTAAATGCACTTGAAGTTTTGCGGCAGAAGTTTCCGCAGGTTCAGTTTGTTGGGACAGTTCCAGCTATAAAGCTTGCTGCAACAGTTTCACAGAAAAAAAGAATAGGTTTAATTGCTTCAAAATCTACCTGCGAAAATCCATATAATATTGATCTTAAAAATGAATTTGCAAAGGACTGTGAGCTTATAATGCGGCCTGATTCAACTCTTATTTCTTTTATAGAAGATAAGGGCTTTTCTGCAACAGAAACTGAACTGGAAGAAGCAGTGCGTCCTGCAATAGATTTTTTCCGCCGGCAGAACTGTGATGTTATAATTCTTGGGTGTACTCACTTTTTGAATATTAAGGATGTGTTTGAAAAGGTGGCCCGTAATTGTGCGGTTCCTGAGCTTGTCGAAGGACCAATTCAAATTGTAGATTCTGTTGATGGGGTTGTGAGACAGATGATAAAGGTGAGGGCCCTTCGATCTTATGAGGCCCTTCGACAGGCTCAGGGACCCCAAGGTGTTCAGGGACCCCAGGGGGCGCAACTCTTTATAACATCTACAGATAACCAGACTGAACTGGCAAAATATCAGGCAATCTGCGCACACTTTAATATTACCTTTGGTGGAAATATTTAAACCTTTTTCCGTAAAAAATCGACAATTCAAAAAATTTGTATAGGTAATTTTCCCTATTTCCTAAAAATTTCAAAATAAATTCCTAAATAATTGCATTCAAAAATCGTTTTCCTCGTTTTATTATCTAACCATAAAACAATAAAAAACATCTATTAGGAGGAAAACTAGATGAAAAAAATTGTATCTATTTTGGCATTGGCATTTGTTGCAGTAAGCTTGTTTGCTGCTCCAAAAATTAAAGTTGGTATTGTAAACAATCCACCTTCAGAGTCTGGATATCGTGCTGCAAATGTTAAGGATTTTGAGTCTGTATTCACAAAGAAAAACGGTTACTCAGTTAAGACATACTACAGCCTTAAGAACGATGAGCAGTTGAATGCTGCTTCTCAGTTCATTACAGACGGTGTAGACTACCTTCTTATTTCTGCTGCTGAAACAGACGGATGGGAATCTGTTCTTAAACAGGCAAAAGCAAACGGTGTAAAAGTATTCCTTTTTGACCGTATGATCAATGTTTCTGATGATTTGTATGAAGCTGCTGTAGTTTCTGATATGGCTAAAGAAGGAACAACTGCTGTAAGCTGGCTCAAAGCTCAGAACCTTAAAGAATACAATGTAATTCATATTCAGGGTGCTATGGGATCTGATGCTCAGATTGGACGTACTGCTGCTTTGGATGCTGAATTTGCTAAGGGAACAATGAAGAAAGTTGTTCAGCAGACAGCTACATGGGACGAAGCTGAAGCAAAGAAAATTGTTCAGGCTGTTATCAACTCTGGTGAAGATTTCAACGTAATCTATGCAGAAAACGATGGTATGGCTAGAGGTGCAGTTGCTGCTCTTGACGAAGCTGGTATTACACATGGTGTAAACGGAAAAGTAATCGTTATGGGATTCGACTGCAATACATGGGCTTTGGAAGAACTCGTAAAGGGTAACTGGAACTATGATGGACAGTGTTCTCCATTCCAGGCTGCAATCATCGACAACATGATTAAGACAGGAATTAAGACAAAGAAGTTCGTAAACGAAGAAAAAGGATTTGATGCTAAGACAATTACAAAGGCTGATGTTGCTAAGTATGGTATCTAATATCATATCGTTCTTGTAAAACATTGCGGCGTAAAGAAAAAACTTTACGCCGCTTTTTTTAGATGAGTAAGGCCGCTTACGGCTTATTTAGGAAATATTATGGAAAATAATGTTGTTTTATCTATGCGCGGAATCTACAAGGAATTTCCTGGTGTAAAGGCACTTCAGAATGTAGATTTTACTTTACGTGAAGGAGAGATTCACGCGCTCATGGGTGAGAACGGAGCTGGTAAATCGACATTGGTAAAGGTTATTACCGGTGTTTATGAAAAAGATGCCGGTGAAATAAATATTGCAGGCATTGATGGTCCTGTTGTAATTCGTTCTCCACAAGATGCCCAGAATCTGGGTATTGCTACTGTATATCAGGAAATAACTCTCTGTCCGAATCTTACGGTTGCAGAGAATATGTATATAGGTCGCGGAAATTACAAGTTTGTAAATAAACGCGCTCAGGAAAAATCGGCTGCGGTTCTTCTTGAAAAATTAAAAATTCCAGCTAAGCCTGGACAGCAGCTTGGAACCTGTTCAATTGCAATTCAGCAGATGGTTGCTATTGCACGTGCTGTTGATATGGAATGTAAGGTTCTTATTCTTGACGAACCAACTTCTTCTCTTGATGAAAACGAAGTAGAGCTTTTGTTCTCTCTTATGCGTGATCTTAAAGCTCAGGGAGTTGGAATTATCTTTATTACTCACTTCCTTGAACAGGTTTATGAGGTTTGTGATAAAATTACTGTTTTGCGAAATGGTGAGCTTGTAGGTGAATATACAATAAGTGAACTTCCTCGAGTAAAGCTTATTTCTGCAATGCTTGGAAAAGATATGGATGATATGACTAACCTTAAGAACAGCAAACGGCCTTATACAGGTGCCGGAACAGTTGTTTATGAGGCAGAAGGCCTTTCTAGTACAGAAGGTGTTCGTCCATTTGACTTCCTTATTAATAAAGGTGAGGTAAACGGCTTTACAGGTCTTCTTGGTTCTGGTCGCAGTGAAAGCGTACGTGCAATCTTTGCTGCAGACCGTGTAACCGGCGGAAAGGTAAAAGTAAACGGAAAGGATGTAAAGATTACCAAACCTAAGGATGCAATGGAAAACGGAATAGGTTATCTTCCTGAAGACAGAAAGGGCGATGGAATTATTCCGGATTTGTCTGTACGCGAAAATATTATTCTGGCCCTGCAGGTTATGAATGGATTTACAAAGCCTTTCTCCAAGGCAGAACAGGAAAAGTTTGCTGATGAATTTATTGAAAAGCTTCAGATTAAAACTGCCTCACAAGATACTCCAATCAAATCTCTTAGTGGTGGAAACCAGCAGAAGGTTATTCTAGCCCGCTGGCTTTTGACACATCCTCAGTTCCTTATTCTTGATGAACCCACACGCGGTATTGACGTTGGTACAAAGATTGAGATTCAGAAGCTTGTACTCCAGCTTGCAGAAGAGGGCGTTAGTGTAACATTTATTTCTTCAGAAATTGAAGAGATGCTTTCGGTATGTCAGCGACTCATCGTTATGCGTGACCGCAAGATTGTTGGTGAACTTAAGGATGAAATGCTGCGTCAGGATGTAATTATGCAGACTATTGCGGGAGGTAAAGCACAAAATGGCTAATAAATTTACAAATTGGGTCAAGAAGCTTTTTCAGTCTCAGCTTGCTATTCCTATTGTAGCTCTGTTGATCCTGGTTATTTTTAATCTTATCCGGGATCCAAGCTTCTTTTCTATTGTTATTCTGAAAAATAATCTGGGAAACAGAGTTCTTTCTGGAAACCTTATAAGCATTCTGAATGGTGCTTCGGAGCTTGTAATTCTTTCTATAGGAATGACACTCGTTACTTCTGCAACTAAAGGACAGGATATTTCCATTGGTGCTTCGGCGGCTATTGCAGGCTCTGTCTTTGTAAAGATTCTTAGAGCATGGTCAATTAATCCGGGAACAATTCTTCTTGGTATAATTCTTGGCTGTATTGTTGCAACCATCTTCTGTCTTTTTAATGGTATTCTTATTGCAAAGTTCAACATTCAGCCGATGATTGCTTCGTTAATTCTGTATACAGCTGGTCGACCGATTGCATATTGGATTAATGGTGGTGCTACTCCAAATGTTGACAGTCCTCTTCTTACTTACATCGGCGGTTTTATTCCGCACATTGCAATTCCAACTCCAATTATTATAGTTGTGATTTTTATTGTGCTTATAAACCTGCTTTTGAAAAAGACAACACTGAGTCTTTATATTCAGGCTGTCGGAATTAATGAAAGAGCTGCAAAACTGAATGGTATTAATCCTGTTATCTGGAAGCTTGCTGTTTTTGTAATTCTTGGTGTTTGTGTAACAATGGCAGGTTCTATAAACGTTTGTCGTATCGGTCTTATTAACCATGAGACAATTCTGCTTGATATAGAAATGGATGTCATTCTTGCTGTTGCTATTGGTGGAAACTCTCTTGGAGGCGGAAAATTTAAGCTTTCTGGTTCAATACTTGGTGCTTACATTATTCAGGCTTTGACAATTACTCTTTATGCAATGAAGGTTTCTTCTGTTGCTGTAAAGGCTTATAAAGCAATCGTAATTATCATAATTGTAATTGCAGGTTCTCCTGTAGTAAAAGCATGGCTTAAACAGCTTAAAAATAAGATTGCGGAAAAGTTTGCTGCAAAGGCAACTGTTCCTGTGCAGGAGGCTAAATAATTATGGCAAATTCTACAGAAAAGTCTTTAACAAAAAAAGCAAATAAAAAACCGCTTTCTAATACAACTCTGCTTCTTACAATTACAATCTGTACCTTTTTTGGTATGTATCTGCTTGGAATGGTTATATGGGGCGGTGGATTTTTGAATCCTCAGCAGTTCCTTAATCTTTTTAATAATAATGCTTACCTGATTGTAATTGCATGTGGTCTTACAATTGTTATGATAACCGGAGGAATTGATATTTCGGTTGGAGGTACAATTGCCCTTATTACAATGTCTACTGTTGTCGTAATGGAAGATTTTGGTGGCGGTATATTTACATCAATACTTATTTCTCTTGGAATTGGTCTTGCTATGGGACTTATTCAAGGATATTTTATTGCTTACCTGAAAATCCAGCCCTTTATTGTAACACTTGCCGGAATGTTCTTTACACGTGGTATGACTACTATTGTAAGTAAGGTTCCTAGAACTGCTACACAAGCTGCATTTGTTGCATTAAAAGAGCATTATATTTACATTCCGTTTATAGGAATACATAGACACGGAAACTGGATTCCTTCCTATATAGAAATAGGTGCCATTGTTGCAATTTTAGTTCTTATTGCTTTATGGGCAACCTTAAAATGGACACGTTTAGGAAGAAATTTCTACGCAGTTGGTGGAAATCAGGAAAGTGCTTTGATGCTTGGTATTAATGTTAAGCGTACACAGTTTATTTCCTATGTCCTTTGCGGAATCCTTGCTGGAATAGGTGGTTTTGTTTATCTTACACATACTGGTGCCGGAAACGCAAGTAATGCTGCCGGTGCAGAAATGCAGGCAATTGCTTCTTCTATTATTGGAGGTACATTGCTCAGTGGTGGTGTAGGTAGTGTAATAGGAACACTGTTTGGTGTTCTGTCTTTGAAGACAATTACTATTATTGTAGTTGCTTCGGGATTACGGGAACCATATTGGCAAAGTATTACCACTGGTCTTATGCTTGCATTCTTTATAGTCCTCCAGAGTGTAATCTTGGATCAGAGAAAGAAAAAACTTGGTAATATTGCCGGCTGATAGAATTGCCTTAAGGTAATCTATTTTTCAACACTCACTTTAAACTCACGGGGCGAAAGTCCCGTGTTTTTTTTGAAGATGTAGCTGAAGTAGTGTGGGTCAGAAAATCCGCATTCGTAGGCTATGTCGTAACCTTTCATTTCTGTATCCTTCATAAGCCGTTTGGCATTTTCAATTCGCACATTTGTAAGATATTCAATAAAAGTAGTTTTACATTCATGAGAAAAAATTGCACTGAAATGATTAGGACTCATTGCAACTGCTTCGGCAACTGTTGTAAGGGTAGTGTTCTGGTCGGCATAATTTTCTTCTATATATTTCTTTGCCTTAAGAATAACGTCGCCATAGCGACTGTTGCTTTTTGAATCACGGAAATCAAGCGCAAAGTTTAACACTTTTTCCATTGTGTTCTTAAAGTTCTGTTCATCAAGTACGGCGTTATCTACATAACTTCGCTGCACAATTTCGGGGTTTATTTCTTTTATGTCGCCGCCAAGATTTTCTATGAGTTTTGAAACTGCAAAAATCATATCTACAAGAATATAAGAAGCAAATACCTTGAACTGTCCGGGGTTACTGTGAATGAGTGTCATAGATTCATCGACAATCGAAGAAACATCGTTTTTGCTTGCGTATCTAAGTTTATCTACAAGCGGGTCGTTTTCTTTTAATTCAAGCAGAGTGTTTTTGTTGTTCAGCTGAATATCATCACTTGAAATAATTGTATTCTGGTTATTCTGTCTGCTTATTTCTACAATCTTTTTTGCGTCTTCATAAGATTCTGGAATAAGCGAAAGATGATCTACTGTTTTACCAATTCCCGTAGTTACAATACAGTCGGAATTATTTGTAGCAATATGTTCAATAGTCTGTGCAATGCGGAATACGTTTTCTTCAAGCTCTGCCTGAGTAGTTCCCTTACAGATACACACAAGCCTGTTTGAATGATGGAAGAAAGAGTAGGTCTGTTCCCAGGTTCCTGAATAAGAGTTCAGTCTGGAACAGGCCTCCTGCTGTTTTTGTGTATTGTTAGAGCTGCTTTCTATTTTGCTTATAAAAATCTTGTAGTAACGCGAAAGAAGATCTATTCCAATTTCCTGGCAGCGTGCCATTATGTTTGACATGTCTGCAGAACCATGAACAAGGTTACTTAAGAACTCCTTCTGAACAAGCTTTTCCTGCTTGCTAAGCTCTTCCTTCATTTTTGTAATGTCGGATTGCTGGGTTCGTTCTTTGTCTATTTGGGCCGAAACCTTTTTAAGACTTGCAACAACTTCTTCGGAAGTAAACGGCTTTAAAAGATAATCTTCTATACCAATTGAAATTGCTTTTTTTGCATAGTCAAATTCATCGTGGCCCGAAAGAATTATGATTTTAATCCACGGCTGTGTTTTCTTAATTGTTGCCGAAAGTTCAAGTCCGTCCATAAACGGCATTTTAATATCTGTAATCAGAATATCAGGCTTAAGCTCATGAATCATTGAAAGAGCAATTTCTCCGTCGGTAGCTTCTCCTGCAAAAGTAAAGCCTGCTTCTTCCCAGTTTATTTTGCTGCGTATTCCCTCGAGTACAATAGGTTCATCATCAACTAAAAACACACTATACATTCTGTTCTCCGCCGTTGCATGGAATTACAAAAGAAATGCAGCTTCCTTTGCCGGGTTCAGATTGAATTTTAAGACCTTCTGTCTGATTTCCGTAATAAAGCTTGAGCTTTCTGTTTACATTATAAAGTCCGTAAACCGAAGAAAGTTTTTCTGTATCAATCGTTGCAGTTTCAAGCTCGTTCTTTACCTGTTCAAGACGCCCCTGTGTAAAACCGGCACCATCATCCTGAACTTTAAATATTATAAAGTCTTTTGTGTCATCTGTAAAATTTGCAGTTACTTTAAGGTTACCGCGTCCACGCTTGTTTTTAATTCCATGGTAAATTGCGTTTTCTACAAGAGGCTGCAGTACAAGCTTGATAATCTTGTAATCAAGAATTGCATCATCAACTTCAATTTCGTAATTCAAAATATCGGCATAACGGATTTTCTGAATTGTAAGGTAGTTTTTAATATGTTCAAGTTCCTGCGAAATTGTAATCCATTCATGTCCGCGGCTAAGAGAAATGCGTAAGAATTCAGAGAAAGCTTTTGTGATTTTTACAACTTCATCAGTTTTTTCTTCTTCGGCAAGCCAGATAATTGTATCAAAGGTGTTATACAAAAAGTGCGGAGTGATTTGTGCCTGCAAAGCTTTTACTTCTGCCTTCTGGATATTCTTCTGTTCTTCAATATTTTTCTGGATAAGAACATTAATCTGCTCGGCCATAAGGTTCATGTTGTTGGCAAGAGGAATAAGCTCATCAACATCAGGAACGATTGTACGCGCTTCCAGGTTTCCGTGTGCAATCTGTGTAGAAAGCTCCTTCATGTCGGAAAGCGGCTTTCCAATAGATTTATTAACTGTAATGTATCCGTTTATAGAAACCAGGAACGAGAAAAGAATAATTGTAATCTGCAGAATTGTAAGGATAATTGAAGAATGCTTAATTGAATTATTTGTTTCGTTAGCAGTTTCAATTTCTGAAAGAATAAAATCCTGCATGATATCTGAAAAAAGCGCTGTGATAGTTCTGATTTCATCGAGCGAAGTTTCGTTTGCAGTAACTGTACTTCCCTTGAACATTTGAATTTCGAGCATCTTTATGTTGTTATCAAGAGTAGTGCAGGCACGGTAAGCAACTTCGAGTTTCTGCTTGTTCTGAGGGCTTTTTGTATGTGTCTGCATGTCGGCAATACCGTCAAAAATCTGGTTGATCATGTCATATGGCGGATCGTTATCAAAATCTTTTTTACCGCAGACAATTTCCCACAGCCAGTTAGGAAGATCATTTTTAGCAATCTGGTTAATGCTGTTTGCCTTACTTACGTTTGTAATAATGTCGTCATACCGCTTTGTATGAATCTGAAGAACTACAACAGAATAGACTGTAGGAATAATCATAATTCCAATAAGGAAGATGTATGATAATTGAAGTGTCTTTTTAAGACTTCTGATTTTTGAACCAGTGCCCGGGGTTTGCATATTAAGTAATTAATACCCCCTCGGAGTATATGTAGAAAAGTCGTCGTTTTCTGTAAAGATATTATCGAGCATGTATGTAACGCGTGGAATAGGGTCTCCGTTTGCAATGCTTTTTACAAGCTGCATAAGGGTAGGGCCCGAGTTTGGATTACATTCTACTACACAGTTTAATTCTCCGTTTACAAGAGCGTCAATCGATTTTTGTTCAGCGTCGATTGAAATTATGATTGTGCTCCGCTGGTCGATTTTGTTGTTGTGAAGTGAATCTAAAAGTCCAAGAGTCATTGAATCGTTATGTGAATAAATTACATCAATAGTTTTTCCGTTGAGCCTTAAACCACCGTTTTCGCGGATAATACGGTCCATCATTTCTTTACCGCGTGAACGAAGGAAATCTCCGTCTTCGGAATGAATGATTTTAAAATTATCATATTGATCAATAATGCTTCTAAAGCCTTCTGCCCTGAGTGTTGCAATTGAAGAATTTTCTGTACCCGAAAACTCTACAATATTAATAGGACCTTTTCTGTTTTTGCATTTATTTACAAGAAAATGTGCTGCTGCAAAGCCTTCTTCAAAGCCGTTTTCACCCAGAAAGCCTGCATAAAGAGATTCATCACAGTCAATCTGGCGGTCTACAACAATTACCGGAATATTTGCTTCCTTTGCTTCCTGTAAAACATTGTCCCAGCCTGTAGAAACTATAGGAACAAATGCAATAACATCTACCTGATAAACAATAAATGAACGGATTGCCTTAAGCTGATTAGCCTGTTTTTGCTGTGCGTCATCAAAAATAATCTGAATATCGTTCTGTTCTGCTGCTTCAAAAATTGACTGTGTATTGCGGGTTCTCCAGGCACTTTCTGAACCAATCTGCGAAAATCCAAGAATAAGTTTTCCATCCGGCTGCTTAACAGTCTGCTTGTTTTTTCTGGCTGTAAAATAAATTAACGGTATAAGAGAGAGCACCAATACAGAAATGAGTACTATAATCAGTGTTTTTTTAACATTTGCTTTCATATTATATGTATAATTTTATGTGTATAAAGAAGGTTTGTCAAATATAATTGCGACGAACTGTAAAAAGCACTATAATATAAAATATGAAACCGACAGAGAGATTTGATCGGGGGTGGAGTTTAAAAGTAGTATTCTTAATAATTTCTCTTTTTATGTGTTCATGTAAGTATGAGCTTGTTAAAGAACCTACTTTTAATTACAACGACAAAAAAAATGCTGCCGATTACAATGATTTTATTGTTGCTCCTTCAAGCGTTACAGCTAGTCATGGATTAAGTAAATCTGTTTCCATTGAATGGGAAGCTGTACCTAATGCAGTTCAATATTATATTTATTCCTGCTCAACTCCTTATGATACTTTTACAAAGGTTTCCGAAACAAAAGGAAGCGAAACTCAAATTATAATAGATGAAGAATCTGGAATTACAAAATATTACTGTGTAAGTGCGGTAAACTATTATGGAACAGTTTCTTTAAAAAGTGTTGTTACATGTGGTTCAACACTTTCTGTACCTATCATCACCGAAATAACTTCTGCAGAGGAAGGAGATTCCCTTACCGTAAACTGGTGGATGGATAACTGCAGACCAGAAACTTATGAAAGTAATATAAGCTATGAAATTTCTGTTTACCTGAATGCTACTTCGAATATAAAACAAAAGACACTTACTGCCAGCGGAAACTGTCGTTCTTTAACTGTTGATGACCTTATGTCTAAAACAGAATACTATTTTACAGTTGAAGCAATAAATTCAAATAATAAAGATAAAGAAATAAGTACAAGAACTTCGGCACTTACAGCTCACAGGGTAATTCCTGCTCCTGCTGCCGATTTTACAGTAACACAAGGTTCTATAAAAGATAAAGTTGAGCTTTCGTGGACACTGCCGCCAAAAGTATGGTACAGAACTACTTCGGGTTCAAGTGGATTTGAGCTTTATGGCTTGTATTTTAAAATTTACAGAAAAGAAGCAGGTTCTTCTGCGGATTTTGAGCTTATTAAAAAAGAAACGGTCACTACTTATCCTGAAGATTCCGCAAGTGAAAGAACTCACACTTATACAGACAGCGATGTAACCCGCGGCAAGCAGTATGAATATTATATTCAGTCATTTACAGACGGGCTTCCAGACGGAAAAACTGTTACTGCAGATTCAAGTAAAACAAGTGTAAAAACAGGCTGGGCTCTTTGCATTCCTAAGCTTTCAATAAAGTCAAATTACGAAAAAGACGGAAATAATTTTACATCAATAACCTTTACTCCAAATCTGATTTTTGAAGACTTTAATGTACCTTATATTTATGTACTTAAACGTACAGGAGCAAAATTGCCTTCAGCACAGACTTTTGGAGGCACAATTTATAAAGAACTAAGCTTTTCTTCAATGCAGGAATTAAATAATTATAACGATTCTTTCCCTTCAGCAGGTAAAACTCTTGAAGATGAAAAAGGCTATTACTCTTATAGTATTGAAATATGTTGTGGTGATGTTGTCCTTGATTCTGCCAGTGCTTCCGGAAAAAATCTTGTAACAAATGATGCAACTGCAGTACCAGAAATAAAAAACTTTACGGTAGAAGAAGGTTATAAAGACAAGTTTAAGCTTTCCTGGACATACAATTCAACTTATACCTATATTCTTCACTGGAAAGATTATATTACAGGCAGCAATGAATCGCTAGAACTGTCTCTTACAGAAACAAATGGTAATACAGTTACTTATAATCATGATGCTGATTCGGGTGATCAACGCAGTTATCAGCTTGAGGCAGTTAAGGAAGGGCTTTCTACCTTTGCATATCCAAATGAAGATACTTCTGAAAAAGTTTATTATACACTTGGCACGCCTTTACCACAAATTGCAGAATATGATTATGATAAAATTATAGTAAGATGGAATGCCGTGCAGATGGCTGCAGAATCCTATACTGTTTCTGCAAAATATAAAGGCAATTCTTCTGAGCTTTCAAACTCTTCAAATACAAACATTACAAAAAATGATGATAATTCCTTTACCTGTATAATAAATAATCCATATGATTATGATAATGCCACTGTATCGGGAAATACTATTGAATTCACAGTAAATGCTGCAAGTTCATACCAGGAAGACGAGGAAACTTCAAAGTCTATAGATGTATGCACGGTTGGTCCTGCAAAAACAAATCTTGTTGTTGAAAATCCTTCTTATAATGAAATTGTTATAAGCTGGAATGATATCATCGGTGCAAAAGGTTATATTATCCGCCGTATATGTGGTAAAAATACTTTTGCAGGAGATTCTGTAAGTTCTGCCGATGTTGATGTTTATTATTATGACGGTACTTCCTTGTATTCAGCCGGTGAACCTGTTGCCGATAAGCGTGCAGTTATTACAAAAACAAATACAGGCTTTAAGCTTACCGATAAATACTGCGAACCTGATGATTCTACAAACTCTTATGAAAACAATCAGAGTTATATAAGCTGGGGTATTCCTTATTCTTATTGTGTCATTCCTGTAAAACTGCAGGGTTCTGCTGATGATTTTATGTGTGATGAAAGTTCAATTTCTATAAACGGTACAACTGCTTATAAAAACGTTACAGTACAGCAAGGCGCAACTTATGGTTATGGATTAAATCTAAAAGCACAGAAATCAGAAAATTCAACAGAACAGATAATTGAATGGAAGCGGCCTTTCATAACCCAGGACAGCACTCCAAGCTTTTATTATCGCGCAGCCGGAAGCACTGCTAATACCTGGAATAAAATTAATACCTATACCTTAAATGGAAATGAAAAAGTAATATTTAAACCAGAAACTCAAACAGGTGCTTACGAATATCTTGTAGTCTACAGACGCGCAAGTGCAGGGGCTGTTCCTCTGTCATTAATAAATGATACAAAACTTGGGCTTTCTACAGAAGAAACAAGATATACATATTCAAATGATGTAAGTAAAGAAAAGGCAAATAAAGGATATCTTCTTGCCGTAAATCTTAATGCAATAACTGATTCCGATTATTCCGAAAAAGTGTTCTGGGATGAATGGGATTATGAAAAACGTTCTATAGGCCCGGGTTCAGCAGAACTTAAAATTAAGAATTATAATATTTCTGATCAATGGATAAAAGTTGCAGCTCTTGACAGTAAGTTGAATTATTTGTCAAAAACTGAGCCTCTTAATACAACTGTAACTTATGTAGATGATGTTACAGTGAACTTAAAACCAACCAAAATAATGGATCAGGATTCTTCTTATAAGATTACCCCAGGTTATATGCAGGTTCTTCGTGATGCAAAGCATTATTATTCACTCGTTTTAACAAGAGGTGAGATTACCTGTGCTGTTGCAGATGATGACAGTGTTTATGCTTACCGTGCTATTGGACAGAAAGAATTTGCAAAAATGGTCATGATTGTAATGAACGAAGCATTAAAGAAAATGGGAAAGCTTAATGAATCTGAAGAAAGAGCTAATGATGGTTATGGTGGATATGCAAGCTTTAAGCATAAAGCATCTTCAAGTAAAGAATACGATTTTGAATTTAATAATTATGCTCCAGATTTAACAATGCCTTCTGGAAAAATTGCAAGAATTTTAAGTATTACTTGTCCGGCAAATCAAAAATGCTATCGGGATCAGTTAGGTATTGCTGGTTATCCAAAATCTATTGAAACTTTCACTTTTACTTGTATAAGATTAGATGAAAACATGCCGGATTCATATAACGGTACTTTAACTTTTTCTTTGGAAATTAAAGATCCTCTGTTTTCTGATCTTACTATTTCATGCACTATATCTGTGAATAATAATACAATAAGTACAATGAATAGTTGGGAAACTCTTCGTGAATATGTTCCATTTGCAGTATGGAAAAACGAAAGTTATTATGATGAAGACCCTTCTTACGGCTGGTGGTGGACTGAATGAAAAAAATCGCTTTTTCCCTGATAATCCTTTTCGGCCTTCTCAACCTTTCCTGCTATTCATGGTATGAAGATAAAATTAACATGGATACTAAAACCCAGAAATTCAGTCTTTGGGAGCTTATGTACAAAGAACCGGAAATCACTTCTCTTGATGCACCAAAACAGCTTATGGTTTCTAAAGGAATGTACAGCGGTTCTATAAAGCTTCATTGGGATGAAGTACCTTATGCTACCTCTTACAGAATTGAACGCGCAGTAGTAGAAGCAGATATTAACGGAAACGCAGCAAGAATTCCTGATGAAGGTGATTTTGAAGTTCTTAAGAAACAAGTTTATTCAAATAATTACATTGACCTTATTCTTGCAGATCCAAAAGAATCAAACCTTGAGTATCAGAAAAAATATTATTACAGGGTTTCTGCAGAAAACATAAACAGAGGTTTAGAATCCAGCGAGTTTACACAAATTTCAAATGAAAGTTCCGGCTGGCTTTTGTCGCCTCCTGCTCAGATAGAAGCGGCGAAAGGTGAAAATGAAGAATATATTGCAGTAAAATGGAGTCCTGTTCAGAATGCTTCAAGGTATTTAATCTACCGCGGCGAAAAAGAAAACGGCTTTGGAATGGAACAGATAGATTCTGTTTTGGGCAATATCACTTCATATAATAATTATCTGAATCAAAGCGAAAAGGGTATTGAATTCTATTATAAAATATGTGCTGTTCTAGAAAGCGGTTCTCAGTCTGCATTTACGGGGCTTGCAATGGGTTATTCTGCAAAATCTGGTGCACCGGCAGCTCCTACAAATATTCAAGTTACAAATGGAATGGCAGAATCATTAGATACTCTTAAAGTTACATGGACCGCAGTTAATTCTTCGGCGGAATATACAATTACTTATAATCTTTACAGAACAAGTTCTGAAGAATCTATTTATACACTTGTTCGTGCAAATATTCCGGGGGCAACTACAGCCTTTGAAGATGCTTCAATTCCAAAACAGAAGACTCATGTAAAATACTATTATTATCTTCAGACTGTAAAAAAGACTTCAGACGGCGAAACTTTCAAATCTCCATTCAGTAAAACAGGTCAGGATTCTACAACTCCTGCAGTGGGCTGGCTTTTAAGTGCTCCAAAAAATTGCGAAGTTATAGATTCAGATAATAATACAGAAGTTATTGTAAAATGGACTCCTGCTGTGGGTTATGAAGATGTTAATTATTTCTATAATATTTACAGCAGCGACACTCTGGACGGAGATTTTTCAACAAATATAAAGAGCATGCTCGGTGGTTCAGAACTCACTCTTGGCGAAGACGGCTACTACAGCACAAAAGTCCTTAGGGAACCATTTTATAAAATTACAACAGTGCGCATTACTTCTAATGGAACTCTTGAAAGTGATTTGAGTCAGACTATTGCTCCGGCTCCACAGGCACCACAAAATGTTGTTGCTTCAAAAACAAGTGCACTCGACGGACTTGAAAAATATACTCCAAATACAAACGGAGTTTATCCTGTTATGATTACATGGGAAGCACCGGAAGGAGAAACTCCTTATGCTTATTATGTATACCGTTCAACAAAACCTGATTCTTCATTCAGAAAAATTTCAGATAAGCCTGTTCAGGGTTTAAGCTTTATTGATGAAAATGAAACTGCCCGTCCTGGAACTCCATATTATTATAAGGTTGTTTCATTGAATATGCTCATTCAGGGAAAGAACAGTAATCAGCAGACAAACGATACTCTTGGTTATGGAGCTCTTACCCGCGACCAGTGGTTCAGAGAATACAATAAAACTGTAAAGAAATCACAGACAAAGCTCACGCTCATGCATAAGGCAAGTACAGATGCTCTTGGTTCAGAATCAAAAAGCGGTGACCTAAGTGGTTCTGTTTCTTATAATGCAGCAATGCAGGGATTAGGAGCCAGAATTACAATGCATTATGAAAACTATGCAGATTTCTATGTTCTGAATAATCCGGCAATGGGCTTCTACTTTATTTTAACCGGTGATACAAATACAACTGCCAACATGAGCGCTAATGGATCAATGGATGGTACAAACAGGGCTCTTCTTTCAAGTATGTATCCGGGTTATGCAAAATATAACGGTCTTGAAATAAAGGGTGGTGGAGCAGGCGGCGGCTACTATGTTGTCTGCACTCAGGATAAAAACGGTAATACTGTCTTAAGCGAAGGAAATGTAAGCTGGACAGTTGGTGAGGAATAATATGAAAAATAGAGTAAAAATATTTAGTTTTGTTGCAATACTTGTTATGGTGCTGTTTGCTTCCTGTTACACACCAAATCCTCTTTACGGAACATGGACAGATAATGACGGAAATAAAATTCAGTTTATAGATGACGGAACTTTTTCTGCTATGATAAAAGATTCCGACAACAAGCTTGTTTCTTACTCAGGCGACTGGACTACTGTTGATAATGTTTTGATTTTCACAATCAAGGGCGACAGTAATTATACACGTAATACAGAATGGGATCTTCGTGGCGCAATGCTTTATCTTACCTGGACTGCAAACAATAATACAAAAATGCTTGTGCTTTATCACACTGCAAGGTAGCTGGCATGAAAAAACTATTTGTAATTCCTTTATTGTTTATGATTTCTCTTTCTGCATGGGCTGTGGATTTTAAAATTACTTTTGATGAAGGATTCAGCTTCTGCCAGCTTACAAGAATAGAAAAACTTGAAGACCGTTCAAACTTTGTCCGCGAAAACCTTATGCTTGGTGCTTATTTTTCTACACAAACTGTAGGATTTCCTGTATGCGATTTACAGCTTGATATTAGTGCATACTATCCTTTTTATCAGGCCTTTAACGGAATGAAGCAGCAGCCAAAAAATATTATAAGTTATGCTTTTGACGGATATTTAGCTATTCACGGAACTTATGACAGATTTAAGTATGTGCTTATTACCGGAAGTATTGGTATGCACTATATGTACCAGCTTACAGATGAGTATCATATGAATTACCTTGGACTAGGTGCAACTCTTGGAATGGAATTCCCAATTTCGCGCGGATGGACAATTGTAAACAGAAACTTCTTTTCGTACGACAACGCAAATCTGGGCAAAAATAAACTGGTACAACCATTTTATGCGTCGTACCAGTATCATATAAACTTAGGCGTTAGATTTTCAAAAAGAGTGCGTAATTCTTTCAGTTATATAGATTCTCGGGTCAAGCCCGAGAATGACACACAGGATGTGATTCCTGAGCCTGCAGGGGTCCCTGAGCCTGCAGGGGTCCCTGAGCCTGTCGAAGGGCAGGAAGTTACAACCTCTCTTTAATAGCCGCAATATATTCCCAAGAGTTCAACACTTTCTTAGCAGCAGGCTCTGCAATGCGTGCAATGTCGCCTGTCATGTAGCCTTCTTCAATTGTCTGCAAGGTTGCTTTTTCAAGACGCTTTGCAAAATCAACTAATTCAGGTGTACCGTCAAGTTCGCCGCGTTTTGCAAGAGCACCTGTCCAGGCAAAAATTGTTGCTACAGGGTTTGTAGAAGTTTTTTCTCCCTTGAGGTAGCGGTAATAGTGCTTCTGTACTGTACCATGGCTTGCTTCGTATTCAAAGTTTCCGTCCGGGCTAACAAGAACAGAAGTCATCATTGCAAGACTTCCACATGCGCTGGCAATCATATCGCTCATAACGTCGCCGTCGTAGTTCTTTGTGGCCCACATAAAGCCGCCTTCTGACCTCATAACACGTGCAACAGCATCGTCAATCAAAGTGTAGAAATATTCAATTCCGGCAGCTTCAAACTTTGACTTATATTCTTCGTCATAAACACGCTGGAAAATAGCCTTGAAGTTTCCGTCGTAGATTTTAGAAATTGTATCTTTTGCGCCAAACCAAACGCTTACCTTTTTATCCAAAGCGTAAGTAAAGCAGCAGCGGGCAAAGCATTCGATTGAGTTATCAAGATTGTGGATTCCCTGAATGATTCCAGGTCCTTTCATGTCCATAATAGTTTTACGGATTTCTTTTCCGTCAACGCCAGTGAAAACAAGTTCTGCTTTTCCGGCTGTAGGACATTTAATTTCGCAGTTTTTATAAACATCACCATAAGCGTGGCGGCCAAGAACAATAGGCTTTTTCCAGCAGCTTACAGTTCCGTGAATGTTGTTTACAAAAATTGGCTCACGGAAAACAGTACCGTCAAGCTCTGCACGGATAATTCCGTTTGGAGAAGGGGTGAGATGCTTGAGCTTGTATTCTTCTACACGTGCCTGGTTAGAAGTGATTGTTGCACACTTTACACCAACATGAAGACGTTTAATTGCAGCTGCAGCCTCGTATGTAATCTTGTCATCAGAGTCGTCGCGGCTCTTCAGTCCAAGGTCGTAATATTCAGTCTTTAAATCAATATAAGGCAAAAGGAGTTCATCCTTAATTACCTTCCACAAAACTCTTGTCATTTCGTCGCCGTCTAATTCAGCGATTGCATTTTTCATTTGTATCTTTGCCATAATGGGATATTATATAGAAAAGATTAAATTTATACAAATGCAATCATGTGGAAAAATTAATTGCTGCTCCCGTGGAAACTGTCTGTCGGCTGCGGGCTGAGCTTGTTATCGTAAAAATCCTGCGGTTTACTTCGTAAATCCTCGGATTTTTTCTATGCCGCCGGCACAACTCAGAAGCAGCCACCAGCCAGTTTCCACTCCGCATCAATTATTTTTTCAATTGCTTTATATAACAATATTTCATTATAATGTCATATTATGACAAAACTTCTAATTTCAACTATCGTGATTAATATTCTAGGACTGGTGCTGGTGATACCGGTGGAGTTTTTTTGGTGGGCGGTGCCTTCCTGGTTTGCAACACTTGTGGCGCTGGCTGCTTTAGTTCTTGATGTTTTATATATTGTAAAGGCTGGGCGGGGGAAGAGACGGGTTTCTAAAGTTCTTCTTACCTGTTTAACTGTTTATACTGTGCTTACAATGCTGTTTTTTGCCTTTTGTTTTCCGTATTGGAACAGCACAGTGTACAAAAGAAATGTAAAAAATGTTGCGCTTTCTTATAATACAGAACTTACCAAAAAGCAGGCGCTGGAAGATCTGGACTATGCTTATAAACAGTTGAGCAGAGTTCATCCGGCTATGCTTGATAAAAAAGGTGAAAATTATAAAAAGGTAAATGCTGCTTACGAGACTGCGCGCAATACAATCAGTCAAAAAGATTCAACAACAGTTGTAGAACTGAATCAGCACATAGAACGCTTTCTTTCTGTTCTTGGAGATGCTCACTCTTATGCAAAAGCATATTATAAAGACGCTCGTTATATGAAGTATGTGGATCAGATAAACGACGAAGATTATTCATTTGTTGAATTTGAAGGCATCCCTTACGAAGAGCTTTTGCAGCAGAAAAAAGATTTGTTCAGCTACGAAAGTGAGCCCTGGGCTTTACCTGATTTACGCGATTATACAATTTACTATCAGTATCTTATTTACCTTGGTTACGATTTAGAAAAGCCTGTTACCTATACTCTTGAAAAAACTGAAGACGACGGCAGCAAAACTACAAAATATCTTACAGTAACAAAAGATGATTTTTTGCCACTGTCTGAATATCTTGAATATAACAAAAAATACCGCGAGCAGAAAAAAGAGGAGACTTCAACTACAACATCGTTCTGTTCCTATGAAATTGATAAGGAGCATGATGTTGCAGTATTAACTTTAACTTCCTGCAAAAACAATGCAGAATACAAAAACTGCCTGCGCCAGATGTTTACAGAAGTCAAGCAGAATAACATAGGCAATGTTGCTGTAGATGTCCGCAAAAACGGCGGCGGTTCATCGCTTGTAATCAATAACTTTATTAAATATCTTGATACAGATGATTTTTATGAGCCAACTTATTCTTCACGCCTTGGACCATTCCTTGTAAAGTCAGGCACTGGGCGTAAAATAAATCACCGCATAAATGATTTACTTTTTACAGGCAACGTTTACATCCTTTGTTCCGTAAAAAGCTTCAGCTCTGCAATGATGTTCCCTCAGATGATTAAAGATAACGGACTTGGAAAAGTAATCGGTCAGGCTCCTGCAAACAATCCTAATGGTTACGGAGACGTCGTTCATTTTAATATGCCAAACTCAAGAATATTCATGCAGGTTTCCTTCAAAAAATTCCACCGTGTAAATCAAAACACAACAGAAAAATATGTAGAGCCTGATTATCCGTGTTCAACTTCAGAAACCCTGGATGTACTTTATTCTCTGACAAAATGAGAAAGTGATTTTATGGAAGCTGCAGCAAAAAGCCACTATCAATTTTTTGATTATTGTTCAATTTTCGACATCTCATTTTTTATAACAGTCCATTGTTCAGAAATATCATTAATCATAATAAAACCCGCATAATCATTATATTTAAATTTAAACCAAACATTACCAACTTTATCATGTCCTACTGTTACTCCTAAACTTACTTTATTATATTCATTATTTGAGATATTCCTATATTTTGGTACATCAAATTATTTTATTTGATATTCATTATAACTACCATTGTAAGACAAATCATTAAAATCTAAGAATTCTTTTCTATCTTCATATACAATATTTTTATTTCCAATCATTTGAACACATAAATCTTGATATTTATTTCCCTCATAATAATCTAAAATTTCTATAGTGATAAACTGTACTTTCTCGGGTAATTTTATTTCATGAAAATGCACAACATCTTCAAATTCATTAATTATTGAAAAATCGGAATCAAGACTAGAAATTTTTATCTTTTTTAACCTTCGATTTGCTTTATATAAATATCGTTTGTCTGGATGAACATATCCATTAAGTATTATAAAAGAATCAGTCTTATCAAATAGATTGACTTCTATTTTCATATTAATAGGATTTTTTGAAGTTGCCCATGGAAGAGAATTATATTTAAATAATTGAGCATCTATTTCATTACAGAAATAAAAATAATGTGTTGCATCAAAATCATCATAAGTTATTTTCTTGTCATTACTATATTCTTCTAAAACGTCCGGAATCTTCATTGAAGCATTTCTCCATAATATCCAACTTCCGGAATTTTTAATGTATTTTTGATATTCTTCTAAACTTAAATAAGAACTCCCAAAATTAAATTTTGAAGCTGATTCTGGATAATATAAATCTTTATCTGAATGATAAACAAAATAATTCGAGCCAAAAATGATATACATATTTGTACCACAATATGAAGTATTAAACCATCCATCTTCATCTATATTGTATTCTTTTATATTTCTAATCTGATAAGTGTTATTAAATAGCATTCCTATATTGTCTTTGATTTTTATTATTTCTCCTGGAGAACGTACCCGATAATAATCATCAACTGGAAATGAATAACAATTAAATAAAAAAAAATGTAAAAAAAATGTAAATACTAATATTTTTTTTCTCATAAATAATACCTCTTATCTTAATGTTCCATATATTTGGTGATTAGAATGTAATCCCCACCTTTTCAATTGTTCTTGAAGGACTTTTAGATCTGTGCTGTCTTATAGCCTCCGCTTACATTCATTAATCCAAACAAGGTATCATCTATCCAGCCGACCCATTTCTGTCCGGTTGCATCGCCTACTACTATATTTTTCATTGTCGCGGTCCCTGAGTCTGTCGAAGGGTGCCACGACAATTTTTTTTATTCTTCAATTATTTCTTCTACCTGTTCAACCGTCATGCCTAGCGATTTTGCAATCAGTTCCACAGAAGCTCCATTTGAATAAAAACTTTTGGCAAGTTCCAGGGCTTTTTGTTGTGCGCCTTCTTGCATACCTATAGCAATTCCTTCTTCTCGGGCTTCTTCCTGTTTTACGGCGATATCCATTTTGTAATCATATTTTGCACACAACATATTAATTACCTCCCGGGATTTTCTATCCAGATAATCTTTTAGGATTCCTTGTTCCATCGCAATTTCAATTGCCTTTTTGAAAGACTTTTTTGGAAAAAGTTTGTTGTAATTATGCTCAACAATTTCTATGAACTGACAATACTGTTTAAGTATACTGCACTTTTTTACAACGGGCAACAATTTTGAAGAGGAGCAGTTTTTTACAGTAACGACAAGTTCCAGTTTGCTGCTGTCTTTTGTATAAAATGCATCGGAAAGCCTTAGTTCCTGTTCTTCAGGCAGTTCTTTCTTTCCCACATACACAACATAAAAATCAGGATTAGGAAGCTTGTAGACTTTTTCTGCATAACGCGCCTTTACAGGAACTATTCCTTCATAAATGCGTGTCACATACTCAAGACATCGTAACGGCATGTTTTCATTTACCGTAGACTGATGCTCAACCAATACAATAAGCTTGCCGTTTATTTCCCAACTTACATCATTATTGAACGTTTTATATAGAGTTTGCTCAATAATCTTACGTTCAAGCTCGACTTCATTAAGCTTAAAATCGTTTCCCGAAAGCGCGTTGTACAGTTCTATGAAGTTCTTCTTTGCATCCCTGTCGCTTCCAAATAAATCTGTGAATACAGAATCCTTATACTTTCTGTTCCAAAATGCCATACATGGCCTCCTTTAATTTTTCCGGGACATCACAGAGCAAACCGCTCATATAATTGTGTCCCTAAAAAAATAATGGAAACAATCTGCAGAATGTGGCAGGCGCAAAACTATGCATATATAATATTGCCAAAATTTAACAAAAGAGGAAGAAATTTCATGAAATTTTTCGAAAATTATTAAATTTTTATTACATTTTATGATATAGCAATCTGTAATATTTTTTTGGATGGCAAACATGAGGGAAGCAGATACCGCAATTGTCAATAAAAATGATGTCAGTTTCTTCATAGTTACTATATAAACAACAGGAATCGGGGCTTGAATACAATTTTTTTCTATATTCCCAATACCTTAAAAATATGATATTCTTTGTAGAAACGAGGAACAA
The DNA here is from genome assembly GCA_017551545.1 of Treponema sp. Taxonomy (GTDB): domain Bacteria; phylum Spirochaetota; class Spirochaetia; order Treponematales; family Treponemataceae; genus Treponema_D. The sequence goes on from JAFZLJ010000027.1 coordinate 30,187, forward strand.
TTCATGAAACTTTTCAATTCTGGTGTAATTTACGAAAACGGAGCTCTTCGCGAGGCAGCTGCTTCTGCTGACGGAGCTAAAAAAACAATTGCTTATTCAATTTTACAAAAGCATAACACAAGCGGTGACGACAAAAAGCTTAAAATCAAATTCGATAAAATCACTTCACACGATATTACATATGTAGGAATTATTCAGACAGCCCGTGCATCTGGCCTTGAAAAATTTCCTCTTCCTTATGTTCTTACAAACTGTCATAACTCACTTTGTGCAGTAGGTGGAACAATCAACGAAGACGACCACATGTTCGGTCTTACCTGTGCACAGAAATACGGTGGAATCTATGTTCCTCCACATCAGGCAGTAATTCATCAGTTTGCCCGCGAAATGCTTGCTAAGTGCGGCGACATGATTTTAGGTTCAGACAGCCACACACGCTATGGTGCACTTGGAACAATGGCAATAGGAGAGGGCGGTGGTGAGCTTGCAAAACAGCTTTTGAACAAAACTTACGATGTTGCATACCCGGGCGTTGTTGCAATTTATCTTACAGGAAGTCCTGTTCCTGGAGTTGGACCACAGGACGTTGCTCTTGCAATCATCAAAGCTGTTTTTGATAACGGCTATGTAAAGAATAAGGTAATGGAATTTGTTGGACCAGGTGTTAAAAATCTTTCTGCTGACTTCCGAATCGGTGTAGATGTAATGACAACAGAAACAACTTGTCTTTCTTCAATCTGGACAACAGACGAAAAAATCCGCGAGTTCTATGCAATTCACGGACGAGAAGGGGATTATAAAGAATTAAATCCAGGCGAAGGTGCTTACTACGACGGAGCAATTGAAATTGATCTTAGCGAAATCCGCCCTATGATTGCAATGCCGTTCCACCCAAGCTGTGCTTATACAATTGACGAAGTAAACAAAAATCTTATGGATGTACTTGAAGCTGCAGAACAGCGTGCAAAGGTAAGCTTTGGCGACAAGGTAAACTTCAGCCTTAAAGAAAAGGTTATAGACGGAAAGCTTTACGTAGACCAGGGTGTAATTGCAGGTTGTGCAGGCGGTGGCTTTGAAAACATCTGTGCAGCAGCTGACATTCTTAAAGGTAAAGATACTGGAAACGGCAAGTTCCTCCTGAACGTATATCCTGCTTCTATGCCTGTTTACATGGAACTTATGAAGAACGGAGCCTTTGCTTCTCTTATTGACGCTGGTGCAATTGTTAAGACTGCTTTCTGCGGACCATGTTTTGGTGCCGGCGATACTCCTGCAAACGGAGCATTCTCTATCCGCCATTCAACAAGAAACTTCCCGAACCGCGAAGGTTCAAAAATCCAGAACGGACAGCTTTCTTCAGTTGCACTTATGGACGCACGCTCTATTGCCGCAACAGCCGCAAACAAAGGCTTCCTTACAGCAGCAACAGAATTCGACACAGAGTTCAGCGGTAAAAAATATTTCTTTGACAAGACAATTTACGAAAAACGCGTATACGACTCAAAGGGTGTTGCTCATCCGGAAGTTCAGATTCAGTTTGGACCAAATATCAAAGACTGGCCTGAGCAGAAGGCACTTGCAGACGACCTCCTTATTAAGGTTGTATCAGAAATCCACGACCCTGTAACAACAACAGACGAGCTCATTCCTTCTGGCGAAACTTCTTCTTTTCGTTCAAATCCTCTTGGACTTGCAGAGTTCACACTTAGCCGAAAGGATCCTGCATACGTTGGACGTGCAAAAGCAGTTCGTGACCTTACAGACGACATAAAAGCAGAAATCAAAACTGCTGTAGAAAATCTTGGTAAAAAAGATGCAGAACTTGGAAAACGCGCAGCAGCAGCCGGAACAGGTTCAACAATCTTTGCTGTAAAACCAGGGGATGGTTCAGCACGCGAACAGGCAGCAAGCTGTCAGAGAGTTCTTGGAGCAAGTGCAAACATTGCAAACGAATATGCAACAAAGCGCTATCGTTCAAACCTCATTAACTGGGGTATGCTTCCATTTATTTACAAGGATGGCGACAAGAATCTTCCTTTTGCAAACGGAGACTATGTATTCATTCCTGGCGTAAAGAAGATGATAGAAGAAAAGCTTCCTTCAATCAAAGCATATGCTGTAAAAGCAGACGGCACAGTAAACGAGTTTGAACTTAGCGTAGGTGACCTGACCGACGACGAACGCAAAATCATCCTCGCCGGATGTCTGATAAACTTTTATCGAAACTAATATGAGATTACCCGGTCAAGCCGGGTAATGACATTATTGTCATTGTCGGGCTTGACCCGACAATCTCTTTTTTCTATTGCAAATTCGACATTATAGAATATAATGGAAATAATATGAAATTTAAGCTTTTTTTTGTTTCTATCATTAGTATCTTGCTTGCTTTTGTAACCTCTTGTAATGATGGTGATGACCCTAGACTCTATTTAACCGATTTTTACTGGGCACCAACTACAGAAGAAAGCGATATTTCCGAAGCCGAAAATCTTGTTTTCCAGAAAATTCCAAAGCTTGAATATAAAAATATCCGTAAGCTTGTAGGAGCTTCTGGAGAATATGTCTGGATTAAAACAACCTTTACACTCCCTGATGAACTCAAAGGCGATGACCTTTCCATGCTTGTTCCATATATACATTTTGCAGAAGAGCTTTATCTTAATGGTAAATATATAGATGACTATGGAATAATGGAAGGCGGTGCAAACTCTTCAGAAATTCAGGAAGCCGGCTTTATGGCTCATCTTTTTGATTTCCCTGAAGACTTTATAAATCAGGAAGGCGAAAATACAGTTCTTATAAAGCTCTTTTCTTTAGGAAGCGGTTCAATCTGCGGAAAAATATTCGTAGGATTCCGCCAGGATGCCTGGAGTACTTCAGATAAGCTTACATTCTGGCATTCACGTATTTATATCTTCCTTGAAGGAATCATGCTTTGTGTAAGCATCTTCTTCCTTATGATATTTTTTGCTTACCGAAAAGAACGCATTTACATTTATTTTTCATTGCTCAATCTTTTATCATTTATATTCTTCTCAACGTTATTTGCAGGTGATCTTCCGTGGGTCGGATTCCATGGCGGTATAAATTATTTCTGGTTCTTTAAGCTTGCAAAATGTGCAACTTTCTTTGGACTTGAATATCTTTTCTCTCTGTTTATTTTCGATTATCTTGAAATGAAGCATACTCTTGCAGAAAGAATTGTGCGCGGAATGTATCTTTTTGCTGCAGTAATTCTTTGTGTTACAGCACCAACATATTATGATTTATTGAACATTTCGCACTTTATCATCTGGCTTTCTGTAATTGATATTCAACTGGCAATAGGAATGATTCTTATAAATCTTAGAAAATCTGTTAAGCGCGAAAAGGCTCGTCTTTTGCTTATCATACTTACTCCATTCCTTATTACAGTAAATGCAGATTTTATAATCAAGACCTTTGCAAATAATATAGAGCTTCCATATTATTCAATGTACGGCTGGATTGGAACAGTAATGATTTTCTTCCTTTCCTTTACATCTGATTATCAGAAAATCAGTAAGCGCCTTGAATATCTTAATACAGAACTTAAAAATGAAGTTGGAGAGCAGACACGCCAGCTTAAAGAAGCAAATGAAAGTCTTGAACATGAAATGGAAATTGCTTCAGAAGACATGCACATGGCTGCAATTGTTCAGCAGAAGTTCTTCTATGTTCCGGATATTGAATTTGAAAACTGGGATTATGCAGTATGTTACGAGCCTCTTTCTCAGGTTTCGGGCGACCTTTTCAATTTCTTCTATGATGATAATAAGCTTAACGGTGTTTCACTTTTCGACGCTTCGGGCCACGGTGTTGCAGCAAGCCTTATTACAATGCTTTCAGAAAATATAATCCGCCAGGTTTATATAGACCAGTATCAGACTACTGAATCACTCGGACAGATTCTTACAAATATAAATACTTCTCTTATAGATGCAAAAGGTGAGGTAGATAACTTCTTAACAGGTATCCTCCTTAAAATAACAGACAATGATGACGGAACTTCAAAAATTAATATTGCAAATGCAGGCCATCCACGTCCGTTCATTTATAAGAGCCAGGAAGATATGGTAATGGAGCTGCAGCCTCCAAATGATGATTATGTATTCGGACCGATTGGTATAAATGGAATAGAGCACAATTATCTTGATTATGAACTTCAGATGCAGTCGGGCGATGTACTTATTTTGTACACAGACGGTCTTACAGAAACAATGAACATTCACCGTGAAGATTTTGGTAAGTCGAGCGTACAGGCGTTGCTGCAAAGAAACAATAAAAAGAGCGCAAAAGATATTATGAACATAATAATGCGTAAGTTAAACGAACACTCTTCTGGTGCCCCTCGTTCAGACGATATTACAGCTATTATTATAAAGAGAAAGTAATAAAGATTTATTCCTGCTGTAAAGTTTCTGTAAGCTTTTCTACAGAATCAGAGTTTTCTTTTGCAATTTTCTGAACAGAAAGAAGTGCATCTTCAACAGTATTAATCTGTGTTTCCATATTCTGAACACGATCCTTTATTTCAGAAACGAAATCAGAAATAGAATGGAACGCTTCATCTTCGTTGTTAATCTTTTCTACAGACTGCGAAACAAGCATGTTAGAAGTTTCAGAAGTCTGAACAATGTTATTTACAGAAACAAGTACGTCATCAACCCAGGTACTGATTTTTCCAATCTGAAGAAGAATCTCTTCAATACCGGTAATTGTACTCTTAAGGCTTTCGTTACTTGTGTTTGTATAATTAATACAGTCCTGTGCAGTAATTGTTGCAGTACTTACAAGCTCTATAACCTGATTCAATTCTTCTTCAATGTTATGTGCGTTTTTATTTGTTTCATCAGAAAGCTTACGGATTTCCTGCGCAATTACAGAAAAGCCTTTTCCAAGAGTTCCGGCGTGTGCAGCTTCAATAGAGGCGTTCATAGCTAAAAGACCTGTACGTCCTGCAATTGCATTTACTGTATTTACAAAATTAGAAATTGTGGCAGTAGATTGCTGTACCTTTTCTACTTCATTTACAAGCTCACTGATTTTTGTCTGCTGGCCAAGAATGCTTTCTTCCATAAGCTTCATAGATTCTTTACGTTCATCTGCAATGCGGCTTATGTTCTGAATATTCTGCGAAATATCTGTCATGGCAGTTGAAGTCTGAGCAAGGGAATCGCTTTGTTCTTCAATATTTGTTTTCATGTTCTGAACATGTTCTTTAATCTGGTTAGAAGAATTACTTATTGTAATTGTCTGTTCAGAAAGAGTGTTCGACTGTGAATTCAAATAATCATAAAGATTTTTAATTACAGCAAAAGAATTCGAAAGATTTTCAATCTGCTGATTCAAAACTGTTCCAATTTCAAGGTTTTCTGAACTCTGGTTAAGTACATTCTTAAGGGTAGCAAGAGAAGAGTCTGTAAGATTTTTTTCGGAAACAGCTTTTTCATTAATCAAATCTTTCTGCTTATTTAAAAGAAGAATTGCGCTGTTTGAACCCAAAAATGCAATAGTGCCGATTACAATTGCAGAAATAGTTTCCTTCATATCAATTGCCATAAAGTCATCAAAAAGAAGGACAATTGCGGCAATCCAGATTACTCCCGAAAGTCCAAAAAAGTAATACAACTGTTTTTTATCTATTGAAAAAATCTGATTAAAAATTGCCATAACGACAATAAAGCACATTGAACGGTAAATTTCAAAAATATCTTTATCATCATGAAGCAGAAAAACAATTGCAATAATTGCTATAAGAATACCGGTCGAATCAAGCATAAGACCAGGTTTAATTTTGTCGCGCTTAATAAGAATAAGGGATGTTAGAAAGCACAAAAATGCAAGGGCAGATCCGCAGGCTGTAAGGTATGTTCCACGAAGCATTTCTGCTGCAAAGGTTGTTCCAAAACCACATAAGAATATGAGGTTTCCATAAATTGTAGTTGGTAATTGGGCTATGTCTTTAAATGACTTTTTTTCCATTATTTCTTCCGAAGGAAGAAAAAGCTGCACAAATCTGTTCATAGTAAAATAATTATAACATAATTTTTTTAATAGGTTAAACAAAATTTCATAAAACTGTGGTATAATTAATGAATCAGGAGGATCATATGGTAGATTACACAGAAGGTTCAGGAAAGCAGTATCACACAGGTGTAGGTCCTGATGATATTGGTAAATATATTATTATGCCGGGAGACCCAAAACGATGTGCAAAAATCGCCGAACATTTTGAAAACGCAAAGCTTGTTGCCGATGTTCGTGAATATACAACTTATACAGGGTATCTTGAAGGTGAAAAAGTAAGTGTAACTTCTACCGGAATAGGCGGTCCTTCTGCAAGCATTGCTATAGACGAGCTTGCAAAATGCGGTGCCCATACATTTATTCGTGTTGGAACCTGCGGTGGTATGCAGGAAGAAGTAATGGGCGGAGACATTGTTATTGCAACAGGAGCCGTACGCATGGAAGGTACAAGCCGCGAATTTGCTCCAATTGAATATCCGGCCGTTCCTAATCTTGATTGTGTAAATGCACTGGTAGGGGCAGCAAAAACTCTTGGCGCTCCTCATCATGTTGGAGTAGTTCAGTGTAAGGATTCTTTCTTTGGCCAGCATGAGCCTGAAGTTATGCCTGTAAGCTACGAACTTGAAAATAAGTGGCAGGCATGGCTCCGCATGGGTTGTCTTGCAAGCGAAATGGAAAGTGCTGCTTTGTTTATAGCAGGCCAGTTCTTAAAGGTTAGGGTAGGAAGCTGCTTCCTTGTTGTTGCAAACCAGGAACGCGCAAAAAAAGGCCTGCCGAATAAGCAGGCCCATGATACTGAGTTAGCAATTAGTGTTGCAGTAGAAGCATTGCGAACACTTATTAAAAACGATCACGCGTGAGCTGTGTAGCTTGTAACTCCAAGAACTGTCTCACCGTCGATCTGTGCAGCGCGTGGGCTGTCAAACTCAACTTTAATATCTTTTCCTGTAAAGACCATACAGTTTTTAGAGAATTTAATATGTTCTCCTGTAAAAATCTTTGAAAAAATAATCAACGGACGGATTCTTCCTTTTCCGCGGAATACAAGTACAGAAAGTGTTCTTGCAGGATTAGCTCTGTCCTGATCAGGGCATGCCATCATACCGCCGCCATAAAAACGTCCTTTCATTGTTGCACAAAGATAAACGTTCTTAAAGTTGTATTCTTTTCCGTCTACTGTAAGCTTTGCATTTGTTTTCTTGTACTGATAAAGTGCACCCTTAATTGCAATAGGAGTGTAGTTTATAGGCTTTTCGCTGTTCTTTGCACGGATTTTATCTCCTACTTCGCAGCACCAGCCGTCAATTCCGTAGCCAACACCATTTATGAATTTACGTGTCTTGCCATTAATTGTAACAAGCGGAAGATTGTTAATGTAATTGTTAAGATTGATAAGTACTGTATCTGCTTTTCCATGAATATCACGGTTAAAGTCGTTACCACTTCCAAGAGGGAAATAGAAAACAGGCTTTCTAAGGTCAGATTCATCTACTTCATTAATAAAGCGGTTGATTGTTCCGTCTCCACCACAAAGAACAACGCGTTCGTCATCCCTTACATCGTGCATGAACGATTTGTAGTTAAAAACATTAGACATTTCAACATAATTTAATTCGTTATTAGCAAGGATTTCATCCAGCTGATAAACATTTCTCTTAGCCGATCTGTTTCCAGACTGAGGATTAAAAAGAATCAGATATTTGGCGTTCATTTTAAACTCCTGTTAGAGGCCACTGGCGGCCTTTTTTTTATATATAATATTGTATTCCTAATATTGAAAAAAAACAAGTAAATCGATTTATATATATTGCATATTTTTGCAAAAAACTGTATATTTTATGTATATTTATGCAAAAATAGTGTCGCAGGAGGCATATTATGGCAAAAGATAAGGTAGTTCTTGCTTATTCGGGTGGACTTGATACAACAGTTATCATCCCATGGCTCAAAGAAAATTATGATTATGATGTAATCGCCGTTTGTATTGATGTTGGACAGGGCGATGACTGGGCAAGCATTAAAGCTCGTGCTCTTAAAACAGGTGCTTCGGCATGTTATGTTGTAGATGCACGTCAGGAATATATTGAAGAATACATCTGGCCGGCGCTTAAGGCAAATGCAGTTTACGAAGATGAATATCTTCTTGGAACTTCTACAGCTCGTCCTTTGATTGGAAAGATTCTTGTAGAATATGCACGCCAGGAAGGTGCTGTTGCAATTTGTCACGGTGCTACAGGTAAGGGTAATGATCAGGTTCGTTTTGAACTTGCAATCAAAGCTTTTGCTCCAGATATCAAAGTAATTGCTGCATGGCGTGATGACAAATGGAACATGGACAGCCGTGAAGCAGAAATCAAGTATCTTGAAGACCGCGGACTTGAAGTTCCTATGAAAAAGGATCAGTCATACAGCCGTGATGAAAATATCTGGCATCTTAGCCACGAAGGTCTTGAACTTGAAAAGACAGAAAATGAACCAAACTACAAGCACATGCTCAAAAATACATGTGTACCTGAAGAAGCTCCTGCCGAAGGTGAATATGTAGAAATTCAGTTCGAAAAGGGTATTCCAGTTGCCTTGAACGGTAAAAAGATGAATGCACTTGATTTGCTCAATGAATTGAACGTAATTGGTGGAAGAAACGGTGTTGGTCTTGTAGATATCTGTGAAAACCGCTGTGTTGGTATGAAGAGCCGTGGCGTTTATGAAACACCGGGTGGAGCAATCCTTTATTTTGCACACAGAATGATGGATCATCTTTGTCTTGACCGTGATACATACCACTACAAGCAGCAGATTGCTATCAAGATTGGTGAACTTATCTATGACGGAAAATGGTTCACAACTTTGTTCGACAGCCTTATGGCTTTTGTAGATAAAACAGAAGAAACAGTTACAGGCTGGGCAAAGGTTAAGCTTATTAAGGGTGCAATCCGCGGTGCCGGTTCTGGTTCTAAGTACAGCTTGTACAACGAATCTATTGCTTCATTCACAACTGGTGAACTTTACAACCACAAAGATGCAGAAGGCTTTATTACTTTGTTCGGACTTCCTCTTAAAGTTCGCGCAATGATGGAGCAGAAGGTAGGCGAAGGTCAGGCAATTATCGAAAGCAAAAACCTGAAGAAGAGACCTACAGAATAAGCCTAAAATCGAAGAACCGTTAAAAAATGGGCTGCGGAAGCGGGCCATTTTAGGTTCATCGATAAAACGGCTCAAGCGGCGAGACTATGCGAGCCGCAACTTTTTTGTAACCATATTACAAATTTTGTGTTATAATATACGTATCTAAAAAACGTCCATGAGAGTTACACGAAAGGAGAGTTTCATGGGCGTTTTTTTTGTTTACGTCATTGCGAGCCGTAGGCGAAGCAATCTATACTTCAGGAGGTACTATTATGAAAAAGATACTTATTGCCCTTATGCTTTTGGGTGCTATTTGTGCAAATACTTTTGCACAGGAATATGATGTTGTAGATGCAGGAGAAGAAATAAACTTCAAACATAATGAGGTTTATCTTGCCGCAGGTATGCCGTCTTTTGTGAGCCTGTATGCAGGTATGTTTATAGCCATTTTTAAAGGTATTGGCGAATCTGCCGGAGGACAGAATTCTTCTGGTTCTTCAGATTCTTCATCAAAGAATACTGCTGCTTTCAGTATCAACGGTGGATACAATTATTACTTCAACAAATATGTTGGACTGGGTGGTTTTGTCAATTTAGATAAATTTGATGATTTTACAATCACTTCAATTCAGGCAAAAGCTACAGTTCAATATGGCTGGGAGCATTTTAAGTTCTATCAGGCTGTAAGTGGTGGTATTGCAATGATGTCTGGTGCAGAAAAACCAAACTTTATCTTTGATGTAACTTATCTTGGTCTTAAGCTTGATTTTGAACAATGGAATGTTTTTGTAGACGCCTCAATACCTTCAACAGGTATTATTAAGGCCGGCGCTTCCTTTAAGTTCTAGATGTCCGGGTCAAGCCCGAACATGACACATTGTTGTCGAACATGACATTGCCGTGGTCCCTGAGCCCAGGTGTGGTCCCTGAGCTTGTCGAAGGGCTACGGCAATTTTTTTGCTTATTGAAAAATCCTCTATAAAATGGTATTTTATACTCAAAGATTTTAAATTTCAGGAGAAATCACATGACATACACTGCAGAAGTGGAGCATATGTGTCCTTTGGCTAAAGGCGCATATCATGGTCCTGCCCCAATTCCTGAAGAAGGTGAATGGGTACAGGTAAAAAAGATTGAAGACATTTCCGGCTTTACACACGGTATCGGCTGGTGTGCACCTCAGCAGGGTGCCTGCAAGCTTTCTTTGAACGTAAAAGACGGAATCATCGAAGAAGCTTTGGTTGAAACTATCGGTTGTTCTGGTATGACACACTCAGCTGCTATGGCTTCAGAAATCCTTATTGGTAAAACAGTTCTCGAAGCTTTGAACACAGACCTGGTTTGTGACGCTATCAACACAGCTATGCGCGAGCTTTTCCTCCAGATCGTATACGGACGTTCACAGTCTGCTTACTCTAAGGACGGTCTTAAAGTTGGTGCTTCTTTGGAAGACCTTGGAAAGAACCTCCGCTCTCAGGTTGGAACTATGTTTGCTACTCGCAAGACTGGTCCTCGCTACCTCGAAATGACAGAAGGTTATGTAGAAACTTGTGCTATCGACAAGGATAACCAGATTATCGGTTACAACTGTATCAACGTTGGAAAATTGATGGACAACCTCAAGGCTGGAATCGATCCAAAAGAAGCAGTTGAAAAGGCACGCACACACTATGGTCGTGTAACAGCAGATCAGGGTATGGTAAAACTTATCGACCCAAGAAAGGAATAGGGAGGAATAGACTTATGGCATTATTTGAAGATTACGCAGGCCGCATTCCTCAGGTGAATAAGGCTCTTAAAGAATATGGTTTTGCAGAAGGCGAAGCTGGTTTGAACGAAGCTCGCAAGCTCTGCCAGGATCGTGGTTTTGATCCATATACAATCTGTCAGGAAACACAGCAGATTTGTTTTGAAGATGCAAAATGGGCATATGTACTTGGTTCAGCAATTGCAATTAAAGAAGCAGAAAAGACTGGAGACAAAACAGGTTCTGCCGCTGCTGCTAACATCGGTAAAGGACTTCAGGCATTCTGTCTTCCAGGTTCTGTAGCTGATGACCGCAAGGTTGGTCTTGGACACGGAAACCTCGGTGCTCGTCTTCTTTCAGAAGAAACACAGTGCTTTGCATTCTTGGCAGGACACGAATCATTCGCTGCTGCTGAAGGTGCTATTAAGATTGCTGCTAACGCTAACAAGGTTCGCAAGAACAAGCTCCGCGTTATCTTGAACGGTCTTGGAAAAGACGCTGCTCAGATTATCAGCCGCATCAACGGATTCACATATGTTCAGACAAAGTTTGACTATTTCAACGGCGAAGGAACAGACAAGGCTCTTACAGTTGTAAAAGAGATTCCTTATGGTTCTAACCCAGACCGCCTCATCGTAAAGTGCTACGGTGCCGACGATGTACGCGAAGGTGTTGCAATCATGTGGCACGAAGATGTTGATGTTTCTATTACTGGTAACTCAACAAACCCAACACGTTTCCAGCACCCTGTTGCAGGAACATACAAGAAGGAACGCTTACTCGCTGGTAAGAAATACTTCTCTGTAGCTTCTGGTGGTGGTACAGGTCGTACACTTCACCCTGATAACATGGCTGCAGGTCCAGCTTCTTACGGCTTTACTGATACTTTGGGTCGTATGCACTCAGATGCTCAGTTCGCAGGTTCTTCATCAGTTCCAGCACACGTAGAAATGATGGGCTTCATGGGAATGGGTAACAATCCTATGGTCGGATGCACTGTAGCGTGCGCTGTTGCCGTAGCTGGTAGCTTCTAACCAATCCCTCTGACCGTCTGACGGGTGCACGCTACAGTACATCCGTAGGCGGTCGATAAATCGACCGAACCAAAAGTAGGTAAATGCTAAAAAACAGTCCCAATGGACTGTTTTTTTTAACGCATTTTCTATTGAGGGTATGCACCGTCGCGTGCGCTGTTGCCGTAGCTGGAATGCCTGCTTATTAAAATATTTAATCTGGGGTCCCTGAGCTTGTCGAAGGGGGCTAAAGAAACAACGTCATTGCGAGGAGCGAAGCTCCGTGGCAATCCAGAGTTTTAAAGTATGGATTGCCACGCCTTCGGCTCGCAATGACGTTTTTTTTGTGTGACAATCTTTTTTTACAAATCCCACATTTAGTAGTATAATTAACCTTATGAAAAAGGAACCGAAAATTTCCAGCCTGATTGATAAGGCTTGTTTTGATTATAACCTCATAGAAGACGGAGACCGCATTTTGATTGGTGTAAGCGGGGGAAAGGATTCTACTGTACTTGCTGAATATTTTTCGAACAGGGCTAAGCGACCGTTCTGTGGATTTACTTATAAGGCTCTTCATATACAAAGCGATTTTGCTCCAAAGTTTCCTATAAAAATCAGAAACCTTTTTAAGAAATGGGATGTTCCTTTTGAATCACTTAAAATAAATATTAGTGCACGTGTAAAAGAAGGGCAGAAGATGAGCTGTTACTGGTGTTCAACTCAGCGCCGTACAGAGCTTATCCGTTATGCAATGGAACACGGCTACAACAAAATTGCACTTGGCCACCACATGGATGATATTCTTGAAACTCTTTTAATGAACATACTTCAAAAAGGAGAGTTGTCTACAATGATTCCATCCTTGCAGTACGAAAACTATCCTGTAAAAATAATCCGTCCGCTTTGTTATGTTGCAGAAGATCGCATTATAAAATATGTAGAAGACCAGGGCTATAAACAGTTTACCTGTACCTGCGATTTCCAGGATAATTCTACCCGTAAAGAAGCAAAGAAAAAACTAAAGCAGCTCACCGGCGGAAAACTTGAGGTGAAAGAAAGGCTGTTTACAGCGTTACAGAATATTAAGTTGGAATATCTGCCATAGACTGGATTGCCACGCTTCGCTCGCAATGACAAACTGAATCCTCGTCATTGCGCAAGTTTGCAAAGCAAACTTGGTAAGCTCTGCGACAGGAGCATTAGCGACGTGGCAATCCACTACTTAATATTCTCCTGAATAAATTTCATCTTCAGATTCTTCAGCTTTTCAGAAATTGAAACCTTATAAATATGCGGATTCAAAATGCGCTTATATGATTCGTCGAAGGTGTCGAGCTGGTCCTGCATATTCTTATGGCTTATCTTAAGCTGTTCTGCGTCGCTCAAACGAGGCTGTACGCGTTCCCCATTAGAAATGCGTTTTTTCAAAAGTGGTTCAATTCTTGCAGCTGTGAAAGAGAACTGTCTGTAATCTACCATCGGGTGATAGTAGCGGTATTCTTTTCCGGTTTCCAGAACTTCATCTTCAAGAGCCAGAATATCTGCGCAGGCCATGCCTTTTTCATCATAAAGACGGAATACATTTTTGATTCCAGGGTTTGTTGTCTTTGCAGGGTTATCGCTGAACTTCATTGCCGGAGTCATGCCGCCTGTAGTTTTATCGTGGCGTGCACAAAGCTTATATACACCAGTAAATGACGATTCGTTACCGCCTGTTACCATATGAGTTCCAACACCCCAGCTGTTTATAGGAGCGTTTCCTGCAACAAGGGTAGAAATGATTTCTTCTGTAAGCTCGTTTGAAACACTGATTTTTGCCTGAGGGTATCCGGCATCGTCCAAGGCTTTACGAACTTCACGTGTCAAATAAGAAATATCACCTGAGTCAAGACGAACACCAAAATTGTAGCCCTGTTTTACAAGTTCACCGCCTGCTATGATTGCGTTCTTTACACCAGACTTAAGTGTGTCGTATGTATCAATCAAAAATACTGAATTCTGCGGATAGATTTTTGCGTACTCACGGAAGGCTTCAAGCTCAGAAGAATGAGACATAATCCATGAGTGTGCCATTGTTCCCATAACAGGAATTCCATAAAGCTTACCGGCCAGTGTATTAGAAGTTCCGGCAGCACCCCCAATATAAGAAGCACGTGTTGCGCTCATTGCACCATCAGGCCCCTGCGCGCGTCTAAGTCCAAATTCCATGATTGGAGCTTTTTTACTAGCAAGCCAGATACGTGCAGTTTTTGTTGCAATAAGACTCTGGAAGTTTACGTGATTCAAAATAAGTCCTTCAAGAATCTGAGCTTCAATAAGATTTGCGTGAATACGAACAAGCGGTTCCTGCGGGAAAATTACAGTTCCTTCATCCATTGTGTAAAGGTCACCTGTAAAGTGCCAGTCTTTAAGGTAATCAAGGAAGCCCTGTTCAAAAATCTTCTGCTCAGCAAGATACTTAATATCATCTTCAGAAAAACGGAAAGAGGTGAGTGCGTCGAGCAAAGTTTCATTACCAGCCAGAACAGAAAATCCTCCGTTAAAAGGATTACGGCGGAAGAACATATCAAACACAACCTGCTCATTCATGTTTTCTTTCCAGTAGCCCTGAGCCATTGTAAGCTCATAAAAATCTGTAAAAAGCGCGCTGTTGATTGTGCTGTTTTCGATAATTGGATCCATATTAATTAAACTCCTCTAAGCTGATCTCTTTTTCCTTCTGCGATTCATCCGGCGTACGCGGACGCTTGTTGTATTTATATGTTAGTCGGGCAACCAATTTTCCCGAAACAAAATGACTTGCAAATGCAAGAAACTTCCATTTGAATCTGTAAAGCGATGTCATCTTTCCTTTGAATGCGCGATTCAAACATTGAGCAACAACCTTCTGCGGTGGAATGCCACCTTTTACTTCCGGTCTTGCCCCGTTTGATGCAACATTTGCAAACTCTGTACTTACAGAACCAGGACAAAGTGCATGAACTTTAATTCCCTTATCCTTAAGCTCGGCAGCCAGTGCTTTAGAAAAACTCAATACATAAGCTTTTGTTGCAGCGTATACAGCAAAGTTTCCAAGCGGCATGAATGCTGCAAGACTTGAAGTATTTATGATTACAGAATCTTTTTTTAAGTAAGGCAGTGCAATTCCGCATATTCCAGTCAACGAAGTACAATTAAGCTCTACCATATCCATTTCTGCTTTTACAGAAGTTTCATCAAACGGCCCGTATGTTCCAAAGCCTGCATTGTTTATTAAAAGTCCAATTTGAATACCGCTTTCAACCTTTACAAGCTTTTCGTGTTCTGATTTTAATAAATCCTCAAGCAGATTTATTCCATCGCGTGAACCAAGGTCTATCTGAATCGGTTTAACGGTTATAAAGTTTTTTGTCTCATTTATTTCTTTTGCAATCTTTTTAAGATTTTCCAGTCTGCGAGCAACAATCCAGATTTCATCAAAATCATATTTCTGCGCAACCTGAACAGCAAATTCCTTGCCCATTCCAGAACTGGCACCGGTAATCACAGCGATATTTTTCATATATATATTATAACATTTTGGAATAGGTGTATCAATTCCACGTCATTGCGAGCGAAGCGTGGCAATCCATGTCATTCCCGTGCTTGACCCGACAATGACGTGATGTGGTAGTTGAGCCTGTCGAACCCACTTGCTATAATATATATATGAAATTTAAACCAAGTTGCCTGCTGCTATTTGTTCTCGCATTCTGTGGCTGCAAAAATTATAAAAAGATAAATGAACACGAATTCCAGCTGCACCAGCGTGGGCGGGATATTCTTGAATATATAAAACTTGTTGAACAGCAGAAATCTAAGGCAATTGATGATTTTATTGAAGCGCTTCCGCTTGAAGAACGTATTGCTCAGCTTTTTGTGGTAAACATTGTAGGAAACGAAACTTTTATTCCTGTAGAAGAAAACATTGCAGGCGGATTTCTATATTTCAGCTACAACATTTCGGACTCAGTAAAAGGAATGATGGATTTTAATCAGTCAATCATAGACTACTGTAAGAAAAATAATAAAATCCCACCGTTTTTGTCTGTTGATCAGGAAGGCGGATACGTAAACAGGCTTCGCAATTTGAACGGACCGCTTCCTTCTGCAGAACGAGTTGCAAAAGTACTTGACCCGGTGAATGCTGGTGACCTTTATATGTATCAGGGTTATCAAATGAAGGCGCTTGGCTTTAATATGAATTTTGCACCTGTTGTCGAAGTGTGTACAAAAGACAACGAACAGTTCCTTACAGAACGAAGCTTCGGCTCTTTGCAGAATGTTCTTTCTTACGGCGATTTCTGCATAAGTTCATACGAAGCTCCAGGAGTAGGGATAGGCACAGTTATAAAGCATTTCCCTGGCAATACAAATACAGACCCTCACACAGGCCTTCCCGAAATTGAATGGGACGAACAGACTTTAAACATGCAGCTTGAACCGTTCCGTCAGCTTGTAAAAAATCAGCCGGCTGGAGTTTTAATGTCGCATGCCAGAGTAAAAGGTTATGATGAAAAAAATCCGGCTTGTCTTTCTAAGTATTGGGTCACAGAGGTTCTTCGCAACGAGTTTGGCTACAACGGAATTATTTTTTCTGATGATATTTTTATGGGCGCTCTTGCCGACAACGGATATCCTCCGGAGGTTGCAGTTATTGCGGCAATTGAAGCCGGCATAGACTGCATTATGATTTCTGAAAAACGAATTGAATCGTGCGTAAAAATCCTTTTGAACAAAGCAGAGCAGGAACACGCCTTTGAAAAAAGACTCAACGAATCTGTACGCCGCATGTTTGAATACAAAATCAAGCAGAAATATCTGGAAGTTTTCCTGAACCAGAACGGCATGTACGAAGTTAGAATAACATATCCGGAGCCTGATACACGTTTGAGAAATGATAAATTCAATGTGGCAAAACAAAAGAATATTGCACTTTATACGGAAAATTTTAAATGAAAAAAGAAAAAGATAAACTTAGCGGCGCACAGGGCTTTGAAAAATTTTACTCAGATTTATACGGCGAACGATGGGAATCCCTCAAGCAGGCCTTTGCAGCTCCGTCGGATTCCGTAGAATATCATGTCCCGGGCTCACAAAAATCATATTTTTTAGACAGTGCAAGTATCCTTGCAGCACTTTGCCTTCCGCTTGAAAATGCAACAGACATATTAGACTTATGCGCCGCACCAGGAGGAAAAACTCTTGTTCTTGCAAGCCGCATGCCAACAGATGCACACCTTTCTTCAAATGAACGCTCTGCACAACGTAAACACCGTCTTGCAACAGTTGTAGAAGAATGTCTGCCACCACAAATAAGTGAGCGCATAACTGTTTCCTGCAGCGACGGTTCAACCTGGTGTACCCGCCAGACCGAATGCTTTGACAGTATCTTATTGGACGCACCATGTTCTTCAGAACGCCATGTCATTGCAGATCCGAAATACCTTAATGTATGGTCGCCATCACGAATAAAAACAGTTGCTATGGAGCAGTGGGCACTTCTTTCAAGCGCATACAGACTTCTTCGTTCAGGCGGCTACCTTTTATATTCAACCTGCGCTTTAGCACCTCAGGAAAACGACCAGATGATGGAACGGCTCGTAAAAAAGTTTCAGAAAGAGGACAGCAGCGTTTTTTCGTTTGTAGAACCATCGCCAGATTTGTCAAAAATATCACATTGTGCAAGTTTAACGCTTCCTGAATACGAAAAAACCCAATACGGCTATCAGATATTACCAGATACTTCAAACGGGGCAGGACCCATCTATTTTTCGCTTATAAAAAAATCATAATAAAAAATCACCTATTTTGCTAAACCATCTTGATTTTTACGCATTTTAAGACGATAATATATAGAGAGTTATAGGAGTATTTTGATGCCAACCAGTAAGGAAAGTGAAGATAAACTTCAGAAAATCATGGAAATTGAACGTCAGCTCAATGAAATACAGGACGTTGACGTACTTCTTGAAAGAATTCTTACAGAAACAAGGCACATCGTAAATGCCGATGCAGGATCAATTTACGTTGTCGAAGAAGACCGCATTAAAATTAAATATGGTCAGAATGATACGCATCTTAAAGAACTCGCTCCCGGAGAAAAGCTTCCTTACAGCTGTTTCTCTTTTCCTATTAACGAAAAACAAATCTGCGGCTATGTAGCTTCTACAGGTAAATCAGTAAATATTGAAGATTGTTACGAAATCCCTGAATCAGAGCCATACAAGTTTAATAAAAACTCTGATATCATGACAAATTACCGCACCAAGTCTATGTATACATTCCCGTTGAAAAATGCAAACGGAACAATTCTTGGTGTATTGCAGATTATCAATAAGCTTGACGAAAACGGAACAGTAATTTCTTTTGACGATGAAGATGAGCTTTTGATCGGGCACTTTGCAGTAAGTGCCGTTCAGGCTTTAGGACACGCTTACCTTACAAGTAACATGGTAAAACGCATGCTTAAAATGGCAGAGTTCCGTGATCCAAAAGAAACTTATCCTCATGTTGAACGCGTTTCTTCATTCGCAATGGAAATTTACGATCGCTGGGCATTCAATCACAATGTTCCACAGGCCGAAGTTCAGAAATACCGCGATAACCTTAAGATTGCCGCTAAATTCCATGATGTTGGAAAGGTTGGTATTTCAGATGTTATCCTTAAAAAGACATTCCCTCGTTTTACAGAAGAAGAACGAAATATTATGAAGGGTCACACCTGTATTGGTGCACAGCTCTTTGAACCAATAGAATCTAGCCTTGATGTTATGGCTCAGGAAATTGCACTTCATCACCACGACCGTTGGGATGGTGGAGAAACAGGTTATCCTGGAAACGTTAAGCTTGAAGATTTTTCTATCCGCGATGGAGTAGTGCCAAAGGCAGAACCACTTAAGGGTAAAGACATTCCTCTTAGTGCCCGCATTGTTGCAGTTGCCGATGTATTCGATGCTTTAAGCCACAAGCGCTGCTACAAAGAGTCGTGGTCAATGGATGATTCTTTTGAAGAGATTCAGAACAGCGCAGGTTCACACTTTGACCCTGAAGTAGTTTACGCCTTCATGCAAATTAAAGACCGAATTTGTTCTATTCAGATGGCATTTCCCGACGACGAATAGTTGTGTCATTGTCGGGCTTGACCCGACAATCTCTTTAAAGATTCCTTATCACAACTCTATCCAGGCAATTCGCAAACTTTTCGAATTTCTTTTTGTCGTAGCCTTCGTGGTAAGGTTTTGAAAGACCAAGCTGTACAAGCTGCAAATTAAAATCGCGTTCACTTAATCTTTCCTTGATTATTTCTTTTGTAAATTCAGTGCCTCGGTCGTTTATTGCAAGCACTCCTTTTTGTACGAGTCTGTCTGCAAAAACAATATCACGGGTAATTACTAAATCTGTGCCGATCTGGGCATGTTCAAAAATATAATTATCAGCCGAATCTTTTTGAGGGTCTGTTGTTATCATTGTAAAGGAATCTGGAAAATCGCAGGTAATATTTTTATTTGCAACAAAAAAAACTTTTATGCCTTTTTTGGTGCCGTATTCTGTAACATGATTTCTAACTAAAAGAGGGCAGGAGTCTGCATCAACCCAGATATTTTTTATCAATTCAAATCTCTTATAATACTTTGTTTATTTTATCAATCATTGCAATTGTGCGTCGTTCAAGTTCTTCACCTTTTTCATCGTCAATTATCTGAACCTGACCGTTCTGCATTTTTTCTTTTGCAACTGCATTTGATTTTTCTTTGTATACTTCATCGCAAAGCATAATGCCTGCAAGAATTGAAGTCTGTAATGGAGTTTTTATTGAATCTATCTGGCTAACGTCATTTACAATACGAGAGTAATATCCTAAAAGTTTGTTAAGATATTCTTCGTCTTCGTTTGCCTGGATTGTGAAGCTTGTTCCTAAAAGATTTATTTGAAGCTTGCCCATTAGAAAATATCAAAACCTAACTGATCTTTAGACTCTGGATCAGATTCAGCATCGTCTTCAACAACTTCTTCTGATTCTTCTACTGGTTCTTCAATTGGAACTTCTTCAAAAGGTGGTTCTTCTGGTTCTGTAACAGGCATCATCTGTTCAAAACTCATTTCTGTAACTGGTACAGGAGCTTCTTCTTCAACCGGTTCTTCGATTGGTTCTGGTTGTGCCTCGGCAATAGAACCGGCTTTCTTCAATACAGAATGCTCTATAGAATTAAGCCGGTCAATTGCTTTAATGATACCAGACTCGATCGTTTTTTGTTCGCTTTCAAAAGCTGTAAGCTGCTCCGTTTTGGCAGAAAGTGCATTTGTGAGCTCTGAACATTTATTGCGCAGAGCAGCATTTTCGCCTTCAAGCTGTTTGATTTTTTCAACAGCGCTTTCAACCTTTTGTTCTAACAATTCAACCTGATCGAGTGA